>CAZOHL010000012.1:0-38987 GCA_964579645.1 uncultured Rikenella sp.
CCTTTTTTGTCTGAGCGGGAAACGAGATTCGAACTCGCGGCCCTCAGCTTGGGAAGCTGATGCTCTACCAACTGAGCTATTCCCGCCTGCAATTATTTATCCCCTCCTGCC
Source organism: uncultured Rikenella sp. (assembly GCA_964579645.1). Lineage (GTDB taxonomy): Bacteria > Bacteroidota > Bacteroidia > Bacteroidales > VadinHA17 > SR-FBR-E99. The sequence continues at coordinate 112 of CAZOHL010000012.1, forward strand.
CACTGCCTATTGCCTACTCTTCAGATGAGCCTCCCATGGGAGTTGAACCCACGACCTGCTCATTACGAGTGAGCTGCTCTACCACTGAGCTAAGGAGGCATATATCCAATAAAAAAAGCAGGGCGCGTAAGAAATAAGTGTGGAATAATTATGTCTCGCTGCATTTCCTCGTGCTTGAGGGAATAGCGCCCTGCCGGTGCAAATATAATAAATTAATCAATTCCCAAACCATTTTTACACCGCCATGCCCCCACAGACATGAATTGTCTGACCTGTTACATAAGATGACAGATCAGACGCCAGGAACAGAGCCACATTGGCAACATCCTCCGGCAGCCCGCCACGCCTCAGCGGAATCTTTGATATCCAGTCACTCTTAACATCATCCGGAAGCTTGCTGGTCATCTCGGTCAGTATGAATCCCGGCGCAATTGCATTGCACCTCACATTGCGCGATCCAAGCTCCTTCGCCACACTCTTGGTGAAACCGATAATCCCTGCCTTAGAAGCTGAGTAATTGGCCTGCCCGGCATTACCGTTAACCCCCACTACCGAACTCATATTGACAATCGATCCGCTCTTCTGTTTCATCATCGGCTTTATGGCAGCCTTGGTAAGGTTAAAGACCGATTTGAGATTCACTGTCAGCACCTGGTCCCATTGTTCCTCAGTCATCCTCATCAGCAGTGTATCACGGGTGATCCCTGCGTTATTGACGAGGATATCAACGGTACCGAAGTCCCTGACTATCTCATCAATCACATTTTCGGCATCAGAGAATACAGAAGCATCTGAAACATACCCCTTTGCCTTCACTCCGAGTGCAGCTATTTCCCTGACTGCCTCTGCAAATTCTTCGTTGTCCACAATGTTTGTGATTGCGATATTGGCACCTTCTGAAGCAAATCTCAGTGCTATTCCCTTGCCTATGCCTCGTGATCCGCCGGTGATCACTGCTGTTTTTCCTTCGAGTAATCTCATTTCTGAAAGATTTTGGGCACAAATATAAGCAATTATTTAAGCAGCACCTGCGCCACAGTCGATCCGATGTCGGCCGGTGATTTCACAACATGGATACCGCATTCTGCCATGATCTTCATCTTGGCCTCCGCAGTGTCATTCGCCCCGCCTATAATGGCTCCTGCATGGCCCATGCGCCTTCCCTTAGGAGCAGTCTGGCCTGCAATGAATCCTATCACGGGTTTGGTGCCGTGTTCCTTTACCCAGTAAGACACATCAGCCTCCATGACCCCGCCGATCTCCCCGATAAGCACTATTGCATCAGTCTCATCATCCTTCATCATGAGGCTCAGAATGTCAAGCGATGTGGAGCCGATCACCGGGTCACCTCCTATGCCAACACATGTTGACTGTCCCAGGCCGAGTTTTGTCAGCTGGTCAACAGCCTCATAGGTGAGCGTTCCGGACCGGGAGATCACACCTACCCTTCCCTTCCTGTGAATAAACCCGGGCATGATCCCAACCTTAGCTTCTCCAGGTGTAATCACTCCGGGACAGTTAGGTCCGATAAGCCTGGTGTCATAATCGCGCAGGAGCTTCTTGACTCTTACCATGTCTGCAACCGGTATTCCTTCAGTGATAGCCACGATAAGCCTTATACCCGCTTCAGCAGCTTCGATAATTGAATCTGAAGCAAATGCCGGCGGAACGAAGATCACCGAGGTATCTGCTCCGGTCGACTTCACTGCTTCCCTGACAGTATTGAAAACGGGAAGGTTAAGATGGGTCTGACCACCTTTCCCTGGCGTAACGCCACCAACAACCTTTGTTCCGTAATCGATCATCTGTCCTGCATGAAATGTCCCCTCACCACCGGTGAATCCCTGGACGATCACTTTCGACTCCGAGTTAAGCAGAATGCTCATAGGGCGGTCTTTTTTTAGATGCGTGATATACCAAAAGTAAGGTATTTTTTCATCCTTATTACTAATTTAGCTGAATATTCCGGTTCCAATGGATTTCATCGAACCTGTACTCTACATCGGTATTTCACAGTCCTTTTTCGCAGGTCTGCTGATTGCAACCAGGAGGCCATTTACAAGGGCTGACAGGATCATGACGGCGTGGGTCTTCCTGTTCTGTATTGAGATGATCTTTGCGCTTGTCAACCGGACTGTCCTTGACATGTATTCATTCCCGTTCATCGCCTTTACTTACGGACCCCTGCTGTATCTTTATGTGAGACACATGATCAGGCCCTCGCTGACCTTTTCCCCCTGGAACGTGCTGCACTCCATTCCATTCCTTATATTCTTCGCCGTCTCGGTTGTCTTTCGCGAAGAACCCATTTTCGATGACCTCAGTGGCTTCTTCGTGATTGACAGGTTCATCCCGCTGAGAATAGTGTACGGCATATGCTTCTTCCTGTCGGTTACAGTCTACAGTGCACTCTCGTTCCTTGAGATACGCAATCACCAGAGACGACTGCGTGACCTGATTTCTTACACCTCGGCCAAACTCACCCTCAACTGGTTGAAAATATTGTCAATCACCTTCTATACGGCCTATGTCATTGTTTTTATTCTTGGAGGAATAAAAATCTTTGCAGGATTGCTTCCATTTGATCCATACGTACTTACATTTTTCTTTATCGCCTTCTTCTCCTTTGTCTATAGCTTCTATGCCATCCGGCAGCCCGGAATGCTCGACTACCTTTCCGTTACACGTGAAGAAGACGGTGGCATCCCCGTTGACGGAGCTGAAAGGTATGCTAAAAGCGGACTTCGGGAAGATCAGGCTGAAGAATACCTGACCAGACTTATCACCTTCATGGATGAAGAAAAACCTTACCTCAACGGTGATCTTACAATCGCAGATCTTTCACTGAGGACTGGTATTCCCAAATACTACATCACTGAAGTGCTGAATGAGAAATACGGCCGAAACTTCTTCTCTTTCATAAATGAATACCGGGTCAGGGAGGTAATTAACCGGATGAACGACCCGAAATACCAGCATTATACCATTCTCGCCATCGCCTTCGATGCTGGATTCAATTCAAAATCAACCTTCAACAGCTTCTTCAAGACATATACAGGTAAAACTCCCAGCGTCTACCGCCAGTTGGTTTCAAAGACCGGCTGACAGTACGAGCCAAGCGGCTCACACCAGCAGATCATAACTGAAAGGTCCGTTCCGTCAGGATTGGGCGACGGACATTGCATTCATGGTCACCTTTGTCATAAAAACAGGTTATGAGAAGGTTGTCTGTAACTCTCTTGTTGTTTGTCTGCCTCACAATCTATATGTCAGCCCAGGAAAAGAGTTTCTCTGTCGGAGGTTTTGTCAGGGGAGGCTTATACTTCAGCACCGGTGATTACCGGCAAGACATCAATGCTGCCTTTGGCGATGCAGCTCTTACAATGACCGCAACAGACAATCTGAGCTTTAAGGGCTTCGGTGACCTGCGCCTCCGGTCAGGGCAGCAGTTCGGCGAGAACGTCAACTCCTTCACATTGCGTGAAGCCTGGGGTATGTACTATAACAATTTCATGAGCATCAGTGCCGGGAAGAAGATAATCAAATGGGGTAAAACGGACATTTTCACGCCGATGTCAAGGTTCAATCCAATGGATTATACCTTCCGGACACCGGATTTCGAGGATGCCGAACTGGGAAACCTCCTTGGCGAACTGACGCTCACTCCCGCTTCGTTCTTCAGACTCTCGGTTGTGGCAGCGCCTTTCTGGAATCCATCTGTACTTATCATCAAACCGATAACACTGCCATCGTCAATGGTAGTGTCCCTGCCGGAGGGCATCAGAACGGGGAACGGATATTATTCATGGGGCGCAAGAGGTGATTTCACATTCAGCGCATTTGATGCAGGCCTCCAGTATTATCACGGTCCCGATCTGCTTCCGGGACTGACACTGACAAATGCCGATTATACCAATCCTGCCCAGCCTGCCATATCAGTTGAAGGTGTCCCCTATATAATCAGCAATACCGGTTTCGATTTTGAAACAACTGTTTCTCCCTTTGTACTGAGAGGAGCCGCCGCCCTCACAACACCATCGGAAGAGAAAGAAGGCAATGAAGAGGTACCCTTCAGGCAGGTCGAATGGGTGGCTGGTCTGGACTGGACTCCGGGAGCGGTGAGGGTTACAGCTGAATACTCGGGGAAAAAGATTCTTGGTTTTTACGAGGCTCCCTATGCCCCTATTCTGGGAACAGAACCCGACATGCAGCAGCTGATGGAGCTCTTCAGCACCCCCGGGTTTGATCCTGTTGAGTTTACCAGGCTTCAGATCGAAGCATTCAACAGGCTGTACAACAATCAGCTGCGTGAATATTACCACTCTGCGGGCATGAGAATTGAGGCAGATCTGCTTTATGGAAGACTGGTACCCTCAATGACGACGGTTTACAACTTTACCTCCGGGGACCTGATGTTGCGTCCGTCGGTGAGATACAAACCGTCCGACGGGGTGACCTTCAGTGCCGGTTATGAATACTACAATGGTAAGGAAGGGGGCATGTACGACATAATCGATGACTTCATGAAGGCACTTTACTTCTCACTCAGGATAGATTTTTAATACAATGACAGATTTTATAATCAGATACAGATGGGTCATAATTGGAGTGTCGTTTGCCCTGGCAGTAGGGCTGGGCCTGCTTATCCCGTCCTCAGAGACTGACCCTGACATCAGGAACTATATCCCTCGGAATATGGATTCAAGAGTCACAAATGACTCAATCGAGCAGGAGTTTGGTGTTCAGGACATGATAATGGTGCTGTTTACCGACACCACAGTGCTTAAACCGGGCGACCTCCGGCAGGTCAGGGAGATTGACAGGGCGTTTTCGAGGATGGAAGGGATCGGGACGGTCAATTCTGTTTACACAGCCCGGAAAATAGAGGGCAAAGACGGGATGATGGTAGTTGATCCGCTTATTGAAAGGATCCCGGAAACGCCTGAAGGACTTGAAGCCCTCAGGCAGGACATCCTCTCCAACCAGTTCGCGCGTGACATTGTTGTCTCGTCAGATATGACCGCGGCAGCCATCACCGGAACGGTCAACTCCGATGTGTCTGAATATGAAACCCTGGACAAGGTTGACTCCGTCATTGCTGCAAGTCAGGGAGATGCACGGATACTGACGGGCGGACTGCCATATATAAGGAAATACATCACATCTGATGTTAACCACGATGCATTGGTTCTGATCCCCCTGGCTCTCATCATAATGCTGACAGTCCTGAAGCTGTCACTCGGTGACTGGCGAAGCGTTTTCATTCCTTTTGCCGTGGTGATACTCTCTACAGTGGTTACCATGGGCCTGATACCTCTGTTCGGATGGAAGTTTTCAATCATCATGTGCCTTGCCCCCATCATACTGATCTCTGTAGCAAATAATTATGGCATTTATCTCGTCTCCAGGCACCAGGAACTAAGCAGGGCTGACATGCCTCTGTCCGGGAGGGAAACAGTAAGGTCAGTTACCGGCTCGCTGAATATGCCCATCCTGTTCAGCGGACTGACGACAATTGCCGGATTGCTCGGCCTTTTGACACATTCAATAATTCCGGCCAGGCAGGTAGGCATCCTGGCAGCCACCGGCGTGACACTGGCGCTTGCCATGAGCCTGCTGATGGTACCTGCACTGCTATATATGCAGCACACCCCGGGGAGGAAACCGCGACAGGCCAGGCCATACAGGAACGACCTTATAAACCGTTCACTGGCAGGAATCTCATCCCTGGTCATCCGGCGTCCCGGCAGAGTGCTCCTGGTATCATTGGGTCTGACGCTCCTCCTGGGCACAGGCGTAATCTTCCTTAAGATTGACACCAACCAGGAGAATTTCTTCCCCCGCAAACATCCGGTAAGAGAGGCAGCCCGCATTATCAATTCAAAGTTCGGCGGATCACAGACAATTTCAGTGATGGTCAGCGGTGACATCAAGGATCCGGTTGTGATGCAAAAGATCGATGATCTCACCCATCATCTTAAAGAATCGGAAGGCGTCGGCAGTGTCTTTTCAATATCCGATGTCGTCAGGGAGATGAGTAAGGCTTTGTATGAGCCCGATGAGCTGGAATATGACAGGATACCCGGAACCGGTGACGCAATCGCCCAGATGTTCGAGCTTTACAACATGAGCGGAAATCCTGATGATTTCAAGCAGCTGATGAACTTCGAAAACACAAAGGCCCACCTTATGATCCGGCTCTCAAAACCGGACAACAAAATGGTCAGGCATCTCAGGGATGACATTAAAAGCTTTACTGCAGATTTCCCTGCCAGAGTGACTATCGGGGGCTATGCCTTCATAATGGATGACTTTGCACAGAAGATCATTAACGGGCAGGTCTCCTCACTTGTTTTTGCCCTGCTGACAGTGCTGATCCTGCTTGCAATCATCTTCCGGTCATTTAAAGGCGGACTGGCCGGGTCAATTCCCCTGGCAGCATCAATAATAATACAGTTCGGTGTCATGGGAATCACCGGTGTTGCAATTGATGCGGCCACAGCACTCCTCTCCTCGATTATGATAGGCGTAGGAGTTGACTTCACAATACAGTTCCTGTGGAGGTACAAGATAGAGCTGCAAAAAGGATTGAAGCATTCTGAGGCGATTTCAGCCACCTACAAAACAACAGGACGGAGCATCGTCATCAACGGACTGACCGTAATGGCAGGTTTTTCGGCCACCTTTCTCTCGGGTTTCATGTCGATAAGATTCTTCGGCTACCTGACACTCCTGGCCATAGGTTCCTGCCTCCTCTACGCCATTATTGTAATGCCGGCATTCATGCTGTGGTTTAAACCTTCATTCATTGAGGCAAAACAGAAGACAAACTATAAAAACAAGCATAAAAATGAAAAAGATGTTATTCCTATTGTCAGCAGCATTGGTTCTGTCACTGCAGGCCATACAGGCACAGCAGTCAGATCCCGTGCAACTGATGGATAAAAGCCGTGACCTGACGATGTCAGGAAACATTCAGTCCACAGTTTCTCTGACGATTACCGAAAAGAACGGTGCCGTCAGGACCCGGAAGCTGAATATGATCACAAAATCATATGACGATGGCACAATCAAGCGAATGGTGAAATTCCTCGATCCTGCTGACGTGCGTGGCACAGCCATGCTAATCATTGATAACAAGAACACGCAGGACGACATGTGGATTTACCTTCCGGCCCTTAAAAAGACACGACGCATTGTGAGCACTGAAAAGGGAAAGAGCTTCATGAGTTCAGAGTTTTCAAACGCAGACATGTCAACCGGCAGCAATTCCGACTTCAAAGTACGGCATATGCCTGAATCAGGGAAGGCGGGCGTATGGTTGATTGAAAGCGTACCTGCGAGCGACGATAAAGCAGATGAATACGGGTACTCACGGAAGATTACGTATCTCGAGATGGGTAGCCTGAAAACGAAGAAGATCGACTTTTACAACTTTGACAATGAACTTTTCAAGACGATCGAGATAGTGGCCACTCAGCCACTCAGCGGAAAAGAGGGGTATATTATGACAGATATGCTTGCTGTGAATCATATCAACGGCAGAAGCTCAAGGGTCAAATTTGACCAGGTAAACACATCGGCATCCATACCGGATAATACCTTCATTTCCGACAATCTCTCGCGGTAGAAATCGATTACCTTTGTACCAGTCATGAACCAGGTACAAAAGGGAAGGATCATATGCGCCCCGGCCACTTCAGGAGGCGGTGCCATAGCCCTGATAAGGGTTTCCGGTCAGGGAGCAATTGAAACATTGGCTGATATATTTCAACCAGCTGATAATCATGCGGATATTACCAGTGCGAAGGGATACACATTGATTTATGGAACCATATCTTCGCATGATGAATTCATAGATCAGGTTCTGGTTTCGCTTTTCAGGGCTCCCCGCTCCTATACCGGAGAGGATATGGTTGAAATCAGTTGCCATGCTTCTCCTTTTATCCAGCGCAGGATAATTGAAATTCTCATTGAGAAGGGGGTGGAAACTGCCACACCCGGAGAATTTACAATGAGAGCTTTCATGAACGGAAAAATGGATCTTTCCCAGGCAGAGGCAGTGGCGGATATAATTGCCGCTGATTCGGAAGCTGCCCACCGCCTTGCTTCTTCTCAGCTCCGCGGAGGATTTTCAGATGGGATAGAGAAACTCAGGCAGGAGCTCATCACTTTTGCATCGCTCATTGAGCTGGAGCTCGATTTCAGCGAGGAAGATGTACAGTTTGCCGACCGTTTTGCAATGACTGAGACGGTAATAAAAATAAAGGAAATGGTAGACAGGCTTGCCTCTTCGTTCAGGCTGGGTAATGCGATCAGGAAGGGAATCCCGGTTGTAATTGCAGGGAGGCCTAATGCAGGAAAGTCATCTCTGTTAAATGTGCTGCTGCAGGAGGAGCGTGCCATTGTCTCTGACATCCCTGGCACCACCCGCGATACTGTCGAAGAAGTACTCCACATCGGAGGGCTGCTCTTCCGGTTTATTGACACTGCAGGCCTCAGGGATGGTGGCGATGAGATAGAGGAGCTGGGGATCGAACGCACGAGGAATAAGCTCAGGGCAGCCGATGTGGTGCTGGCAGTTGCCGAGGCTACTGACACGGTTGAGAATATTGCTGCACTGGCTGCAGGCATTGGTGAGATTACCGGCAACAGCGGGGCACGGATAATACTTCTGATTAACAAATCTGACCTCGTCACCCGCAGGAGAGCTGCTGAAATTAAGAAAGAGCTTAAAAGCATCTGCTCCTCTCCTGCCCTGTTTGTTTCAGCACGGCAATCTGAGGGAATAGAGAATGTCAGGGAGCAGCTTGTTGCGTCAGTTGAGACCGGCAGGCTTGACAATCCGCAATACATAGTAACCAATGCCAGGCATTACGAGGCGCTTAAAAATGTCTCAGACAGCCTGCGGAGGGTGCTTGACGGATTCCGTGACGGGATTCCAACTGTTCTGATAGCCACAGATGTCCGCCAGGCCATATTCTACCTGGGTCAGATCACAGGCCGCATCACCCCCGATGACATTCTCGGGGAGATATTCTCGAAGTTTTGTATTGGTAAATAATCCTCTCCGGTTTTACAGGTGCAGATCCTGGCTGGTTGACAATAAACCAAGATATTGCCGCCCATAAAGGGGACCAATCATGTAATATGATATCCCTGGCTTATCAGTTCGGTGGCAGCAAAGTAAGAATAGACTTCGCTGTCAAGAGGGTAATCCCAGCATCCCATCGAGCGGTAGATCTCACCGCCGAATCCGGTCTTGAAGCGGTACAGCCCGTACATCGGGTGGTCAGGGTCAGGATTGGGAGCGATGCCGAACATGTCATACTCGGAGCATCCCCGCTCTTTCGCCAGGGTAATGGCTTTCCACTGCAGGGCATAGGTGGCCATCAGGTTACGCTTGCGCGATGACGAGGCGCCATAAAGATAAGTCCCCCTGTTTCCGGTAATTACAAGGAACATGGCTGCAAGCGGTTCATTATCATGCTCTGCAATGAGCAGAAAAACCTCTGCAGGCGACTGAGTATTATCCGCGGTGCTTGTAAGCACTGCCCTGAAATGTTCAATGCTGTGCAGGAAAAAACTATTCCTGCGTGCTGTCTCAGTATAGAGGGCATACCACCTGGAGAGATCCTCCGTCCCTGCCACGCTTACAGCTACACCGTTTCGCTGTGAAAGTCCAATGTTGTACCTGGTTTTGGCTTTCATTGACTGCAAAAGTGAGTCTTCATCTTTTCTGAGGTCAAGGAAGATTGTATTTGAAGGCAATATATTGGTATGAGCCTTTCTCAGGTTCTGATTGAAGGTTCCGAAGTTGAATCTCAGTTCCTGGAGCTGATGTGCAGGCGGGCCCAGCCAGGTGCCTTCGGGCGAATAGGCATCATCCTCCCTTGCCCAGAAAGACTCCCATGCAAGATCATACCTGATCATTATGCAATCACCCGGGAGTTGTGAACGCAGGCACTCTGAGAACTCCTCCAGGAATACACCCCTGAACTCGTCCATGGGATCAAGCTCCGGACCGTAAGGAACATAGGCAATTGAGTGGTTCCGGTCAATCTGCCTCAGCACAACCAGGACATCCGATGTGACATTGCCGCCATCGCTTCCGTATCCGTTGATTTCAGAACCGGGCACCCTGAAGTTGCATGCTATCGAACTGATTCCCATGCGGCGCTTCACTTCCGACCAGAATGCAGTTTGCTGCACTATTGGTGTTCTGAAAACCTCTTCAATCTCCTTCTTTCTGAAATCGAGAATCATTACTATCTCCGGAAGCAGTGATTCATTTGCCCTGGTCCGGTGGCGCAAACATGGGACTTAATATTCAGAATTCCAAGGATTTTTGTTCCTGAGTAGTTATCCCGGCCTGGCCATTTGTGACCCTTGATCAGCATACTGCCGCCCCGAGACCGGCCAGGTCATCATAAAAACCGGGATAGGATTTGGAGACAGCGTCTGCCCCGGTAATTGTTACTGGGCTGGTGGCGCTGGCGGCCATCACTGCCGCCATCATGGCAATCCTGTGGTCATTGTGTGAAGAAACGGTAGTGCCATACACCCGCCCGCCAGTGATGAGCATCTCGTCCCCGCTGAAGTTCACCCTTATACGCATCGCCTCAAGCACTCCTGCAATTGCCTCTGCCCTGTCGCTCTCCTTATGTCTCAGCCTTCCCACCCCCCTGATTCTGCTTGTGCCCTCACAGCGGGCCGCCAGCGCCGCCAGAGGCGGAAACAGGTCAGGTGCATCTGAGGCATCAAAAATGAATGGCCTGAGATCTGAACGAGATGATGTAATACCGCATGGACCGGTAACAAGTGAAACACCTGCCTCGTCAAGAACCTGAAGTATGGACCTGTCAGCCTGCATGCTCCATGGATTCAGTCCGTCAACTGTCACCCTGCCTGCCGTGGCGCCGGCAACCAGGAGAAATGCCGCACCGCTCCAGTCGCCCTCAACAGCATACTCATGCGCCCTGTAAGCCTGGTTACCCGGTATTATGAATGACCTGAAGCCGTCATTCTCCACCATGATGCCGAAATCGGCCAGTAATTCCAGTGTCAGCCCGATGTAAGGCTTGCTTGTAAGATTGGCAACCTCAATACGACTTTCTCCATCTGCCATCGGAAGAGCCATGAGAAGTCCCGTCAGCAATTGAGATCCTGAGGATCCGTCGATAAAGGCCCGGCCAGGTCCAAGCCTTCCTGAAAGCTTCAAAGGAAGGAGTCCTCCCGTGGTTTCAACCTTTACTCCCAATTGGCTGAGCGCCTCGCTGATCATGCTGACCGGACGACGCAGCAGCGAACCTTCACCGGTGAATGTGACACTTTCAGAAAGCAAAGCAGCTACAGGGGCGAACATCCGCAGTGCCAGTCCGGATTCACCACAGTTCATTGTTACAGGTCCTGAGGGCTTCCCATCTGCTGTGATTATAATTCTTTCCTTCTGCCTGATTACAGTAGCACCCAGTGCCTGTACCATATTCATGGCTGCAATCGAATCATTGCAGAAGGAAGGATTGTGGATCACAGTAGCGCCACCTGCCAGCAGTCCTGCAACTATAGCCCTCTGTGTCAAGCTTTTACTCGGAGGTGCTTCGACACAGCCCTTTAAACCGGACGGATTGACAGTAATATTCATATAACTGAATTGAACCTTGCCCTGGAGATCATTTCTGCTAATTTAATCTTCTTTCATCACTTTCATCTGGTGGGTGATCGATTCCTGGTGAATTGCCTCAAGGATGGCCTGAATAAATTCAGGTGTCAGCCCTTTCCTGACTCCCTTGTCCACGGCATTGTCCTTCACCTCCTTCCAGCGGCTGCTTTGGAGTATCGTGATGCCATGTTCCTTCTTATAGCGGCCGATTGTCTCTGCCACCTGCATCCTGCTCTCGAGAATGTCGAGAAGCAGGTTGTCATATATGTCAATCTGACTTCTGAGATCTTCAATTGTCTCAAGAAAATCAGGGTCATCCGTGGTGGGTGATCGCAGCACCAGGTCGCCCAGGACTCTCATCAGCTCCACGGGAGTGATCTGCTGTTTCCTGTCACTGAGAGCGCTAGGTGGATCAATATGAGTCTCGATCATCAGACCGTCATAATGAAGGTCCATGGCCTTCTGGGAAAGATCTCCGATGAAGGCGCTGTCGCCCCCCATATGACTGGGATCACAGATAAGGCCTATACCGGGTATTCGCTGCCGGAGCTCTATGGCGATCTGCCACCGGGGCTGGTTACGGAAGGAACACTTCTCCCATGTTGAGAATCCCCGGTGTACGGCAGCAAGGCGGGAGATGCCGGCACGACTTATACGTTCGAGGGCACCGATCCATAACTCGAGATCAGGGTTAACCGGATTTTTCACAAAAACCATGACATCTGCATCCCGAAGGGCTGAAGCAATCTCATGAAGTGCAAACGGGTTGACACTTGTGCGGGCACCTATCCAGACAGCGTCAATGCCATGTTTCAGAGCCTCATAGACGTGTTTCTCCGTTGCTACTTCCACAGCCACAGGCAGACCATATTCGTCCTGCACACGCCTCAGCCACCGGAGGCCCGTGGAGCCAACCCCCTCGAACTGGCCCGGGCGGGTACGGGGCTTCCAGATTCCGGCCCTGAAAAGATCAACCCTTCCTGAAGCAGCGAGCGCTGCAGCGGTAGCCAGAACCTGTTCCTCACTCTCCGCACTGCATGGACCTGCAATTACAAGAGGCCGTTTCTTGAAGAGTGGCCACTCTTCCACAGGTAATATCTTCAGACCGTTCCGTGTCATCATGGTGGTCATTGTTAAGTTTTCAACATTCATGATTGTGCAAGGTTTTATTTAAGGATGGCTTCTATCTGGTTGGCGGAGGTCATCAGCTGCCTGAGAGCTTCATTATCGCCACCTTCGATATGCTTCCTGAAAAGATTCAACTTATCTATATATGTATCTATGACTTCAAGTATTGGTCCTGCATTACCGGTAAAGATCGGAGCCCATGTTGAGCCATTGCTTTTTGCAAGACGCACCGTGCTTTCAAAGCCGCCTGCTGCAAGCGACAGGATATTAGCCTCATCCCTCTCCTTGTCGAGGACACAGAGTGCAAGGGCAAACGATGTTATATGCGATATATGGGAGACGTATGCTACGTGGATGTCATGCTCCCGCGAGTCCATATGCTGAACCTTCATGTTCAGCGACTGCAGCAGTGCGGTGATTAGATTCAGTGCATCAAGGTCGCTCTTACCCGGGTCACAGATGATAGCCACCCTGTCATTGAAAAGTCTGTCCACTGCCGCTGCAGGGCCTGAATGTTCAGTCCCTGCCATAGGATGAGCCGCCACATACCTGCCCCTGGCCGGGTGTCTGTCGGCGACGGCGGCAATATCAGCCTTTGTAGAGCCCATATCAGTCACCACCTTTCCGGTTCCGGCGATCAGGTCGAGTATTCCCGGCAACAGCCGGCAGTTGACGTCGACAGGTGCAGCAAGAATAATTATGTCAGACACGGCCACAGCTTCCTCCAGTGGCAGGAACTCATCGGCAAGGCCACGGTACATTGCAATTGTACAGTGATGGGGATTTGAATCAACCCCGGTTATCCTCCCTGTGAACCCGTTGAGCCGGAGGCTTCGCGCCAGCGATCCTCCGATGAGGCCCAACCCGGTAATACATATGTTTACAGACATATCTGTTCAGACATTTTAAATTTGTTTTGTATCCACTCTTTCCCTTACTCTGCCGAGAGCCATGGAAAGCTGCTCTTCATCGGCGCAAAGCGAAATTCTTATGTATCTTCTGCCGTTTTCACCGAATACTGATCCGGGTGTGACAAAGAGATGCCTGCTGTGAAGAAGTTCTTCAGTCATTTCTTCGGCATCACGATAACGGCCCGGTATCCTTCCCCACAGGAAGAGTCCTGACTGAGAGGAATTGAAGCTGCACCCGAGTTCATTCATCAGCTCTTCGACATATCTGCGGCGCCTGCTGTAAACCTCATTAAGCCCGGCATACCATGAGTCAGGCAATGCCAGGGCAACAGCAGCCGCAGCCTGAAGCGGCAGGAACATGCCCGAATCCATGTTGCTCTTTATCCTGAGCACAGTATTGATATAAGACTTGTTACCAGCCAGCATGCCAATTCTCCAGCCCGCCATGTTATGGGATTTGCTCAACGAGTTGAGTTCGAGTGCCGTCTCAGCGGCTCCCGGTATGGAGAGAATACTCAGGTGATCATTGTTAAGGATAAAACTGTAGGGATTGTCACTGCATAAAAGAATCCGATGCTTCCGTGAGAAGATGACCAGTTTCTCGAAGAGCTGTCTCGTGGCGCCGGCTCCGGTAGGCATATGAGGATAGTTAATCCACATGATCTTAACCCGTTCATTAACTGCAGCTTCAATTGCATCCATGTCAGGAAGCCAGCCGTTTTCATCGGTGAGGTCATACTTCCTGACCACCCCGCCTGCAAGGGTCGCTGCAGCCGCATACGCAGGGTAACCCGGATCCGGAACCAACACCTCGTCACCCGGATCAATAAAGGCCATGCTTATATGCATAATACCCTCCTTCGAACCCATGAGCGGCAGAATTTCAGTATCCGGATCAAGGATGGTGCTGAAATACCTGGCGTACCATTCTGCGAATGCCTTCCTCAATGCCGGAATCCCCCTGTAGCCCTGGTATCCGTGGCTGGTGATCAATGAAGCGCACTGAGTCAATTCAGCGATGACCTCAGGTGCGGGAGCCATATCAGGGCTGCCGATGCCAAGATTTATTATACCTGCTCCCTCCTGCCGCATGCGTGCAACCTGTGCAAGCTTTGACGAGAAGTAGTATTCGTTTACCAGCCCGGATCTCGATGCAGCCCTTATAAATGAGTTATCCATTTCAATCTTTTTTGTCAGTTTGTTAACGTCTCGCAGGGCATCAGTGCGCGTCTGAACTCTCCCAGAATCTCAAGTCCTTCTGTAAGAGGCCTGATAGCATCAAGGGCCATGCAATAGCGGGCATAATCATTGTATATCAGATCAATATAAAACATGTATTCCCATGGTTTCCCTGCGATTGGCAGTGACTGAATCTTCGTCAGGCTGATCTGGTAATAAGCGAGTACCGAGAGTACCTGTGAGAGTGAGCCTACTTTATGGGGAAGGAAGAAGCAGACCATTGCCTTGTCTGGTACGGCAGCCTGTCTGAGGCCCCATTCGTACCGGCTTCGCTGATTGGGATCAGCAGGATTATTATCATCCTGACCGGCTGCTCTCCGGGTTTCCCTGTCAGCCTCGCCGCTGCCTGATATGATCAGGAAACGGGTGAAATTCAGGCTGTCATCCTCTATCTCCTGCTTCAGAACGGTGAGGCTGTACATATCAGCGGCACTTGTACTGGCAATGGCACCGGACCCGTAATGTCTGCCCTCGCTGATAATTCGTGCGCTGAGAGCTGTGTCTGCAGCCTCCACCACCTTTACTCCCTGTTGCCGCATCTCATTCACAAAATGAGAGCATTGCTGCAGGGCCATCGGGTGAGAGTGAACCTCACGGATATCAGAAAGCTGCTGGCCCGGTAGTGCCAGCAGGTTCTGTCTTATCCTGATACAGATTTCCCCCGTCACCGGCAGCCGTGACCGGAGCAGCAGATCGTAATTGGGAAGGATGCTGCCCGCCACCGAATTCTCAAAGGCGACGATGCCGAAATCGGCCATGCCTTCCCTGACGGCCATGAACAGATCGCCGAAGGTTTCACACGGTACTGTCAATACCTCTTCGTCCCTGAAGTATTCAATTGCAGCCATTTCATGGAATGAGCCCCTGACACCCTGGATAGCGACGCTGATACTGTTCTTTTTTCTTTTCATTTCCGGTTAAGGCAAAAAAAAAGTCCCGCTTTCACGGGACCTTATTCATCATATTCTATCTTTTATACAGATATACAACTATTCAGTCCCCTTTGCCTTGCGGTAAAAGAAAAAATAAAATGAATAGTTGTATTTGTAGTTTGCGTTCATGTTTGTGCTGTAAAAATACAATTTTTTTCTCTTGTCCGTCATGTATCGCTTTTTTTTCTTCAGGAATCAGCTGTAGAGGCTTAATGCACTTTTAAGGTTGTGTCAGTAAACTATACCTGAGTTCTATATATTGTTATTACAATAATTTAAATACTCTACATAGACATAATAACATTCATTTTATAAATCATATTATCAGCACTATACATATTTTACCTGACTCTACATTACTTAGAATCGAGCCGGACCAAACTATATTGGGAAAAGCAGTTTTTGTAAAGTATAAGGTTTACCTTTGATCTTAAATAATAGTGGTAGGATATGGCATTTTTCAGGAACGCTGCAAGTGTAATCAATGCGATTGAGGCATTTTTCAATACTGTAGATGAGGGTGTGCTGGTTTTCAAGGAGGGTGTCCGCAATTATTTGCACGGGAACCAGGATGCCTTTAACAACAACATTGCGAATATGGCCAAGCTGGAGGCGGATGCTGACAATCTGCGCCGGGACATTGAGAACAGGTTATACACCCACTCGCTGATGCCTGAGGTCAGGGGTGACATTCTGCGGTTACTTGAGGAGATGGACAATATTATTGATACTGCAAAGAAAAATCTGTTTCAGTTTGATGTTGAAGTGCCCAATATACCTGCAGAACTTAATCAGGACCTTATCCTGCTTACTGATATATGTGTTTCATCAGTTTCCACTGTCATACCTGCAGCAAGGGCTTATTTCAGAGCACCAGAGACAGTAAAGGACCTGATTCACAGAGTGTACTTCTATGAGAAGGAGGCAGACAAGCTGGCTGATGTTATCAAGCGAAAGGTTTTCCGGCAGATGACTGGTCTCAGGCTGAGCGAAAAATTCCATCTGCGTTATTTCGCCCTGCATATTGAGACTGTATCAGACACGGCAGAGAAGGTTGCAGATCTTCTTTCGATTATGGCAATCAAGCGTACAATATAATAATAAGGATCAGGAGTGTTTTTCTTCTTTCTGACAAGCGGGCTTTTTCTGGGATGGTCACTGGGAGCCAATGATGCGGCCAATATCTTCGGGACTGCCGTGGGATCGAAAATGATCAGGTTCCGGACTGCTGCGATCGTTGCAGGAATTTTTGTAATTATAGGAGCTACTCTCCAGGGAAGCGGAACCACAAACACTCTCAGCCATCTCGGTGCGGTGGATGCACTTGCCGGCGCTTTCACAGTAGCTCTCTCGGCTGCAATTGTAATTTTTCTCATGACGAGGGCCCTCCTTCCCGTTTCTACAACACAGGCAATTGTGGGCGCAATAATAGGGTGGAATCTTTTTACCGGGCATAAAACAGATGCCAGGCTTCTTACTACAATTGTAACAACCTGGGTTGCCAGTCCGGTAATCGGGGCTGTTTTCTCTGCAATCTTCTATATTCTTCTGAGGGCACTGCTAAGGAGACTGCAGTTACACCTTGTAATTCTTGATGTATACATCAAGTGGGCGCTTATAGTTGTCGGAGCCTTCGGGGCCTATAGCCTGGGAGCCAACAATATAGCGAACGTGATGGGAGTGTTCGCCGGGTCGGCTCCGGATATAGTCATCGATCTGGGCCTGTTCAGCCTCAACGGTCTTCAGGTACTGTTCCTGCTGGGCGGCATTGCAATAGCTATAGGAATCCTGACATACAGCAAAGACCTCATGATGCAGGTTGGCAGAGGTATAATGGCATTATCAGCCGAAGCTGCAATCGTCACCGTTTTATCTCAGGCAGTGGTCCTTTTCCTGTTTTCATCAACAGCCCTTTATGAGGCGCTGAAAAGTGCAGGACTTCCAGCCATCCCTCTGGTACCTGTCTCCTCGTCGCAGGTAATTGTCGGGTCAATAATCGGCATTGGCCTTGTTAAAGGTGTCAATGAAATAAAATTCAAAACAATAAGAGGGATAGTGATGGGCTGGATCCTTACACCTGTTGCTGCTGGCCTGCTTTCATTCCTTTCACTCTTCTTTGTGAAAAACCTTTTCAACCTTAATGTTGGAACTGATATCAGTATAACCGGTTCCGTCCCGGTGACCCAGACCGATGCTGCAATCACGGTGGCTGAGACAACCAGGCACATCAACCTTATATGGCCTGGTATCTCACTGGTTGTTCTTGCACTCCTGTCAGCCGTGATAACCTACACATTCCGTCAGCAAAAGAAGCGACTGGCAGCAGAGAAGGAACTGCTTGAAAGGGAAAAGGAAAACATAATTGCCCGGCAGGCTCTGACAAACGCAGAAATAAGGTCGGTACAGGTTGAGAATCTCTACCTGCAGAACGAGGTTGAAAACAAAAGGAAAGACCTTATCAACTATGCAATGAACATAGTTGAGCAGAAGGAGTACTTCGAAAAGGTAAGTGAAGACCTCAGGTCGCTCCTGAACGAAAAAAGAAACGAAATAAAGGACGAAAAACTCAAAAAGCTGGATGTTGAAATAAGGCAGAGGATGAGTTTTGCCGATAAAGTTGAGGACTTCAACATCCGTATAGAGAAGATGCACAAGGATTTCATGGGTCGGCTGGCCCAGCTTTACCCCGATCTCTCGTCAAATGAGGTCAGGCTGGCTGTTCTGATACGCCTGGGCATATCTTCAAAAGAAATAGCCACGCTCCTGAACATTTCACCTAAAAGCGTGGAGATCAACAGGTACAGGCTGAGAAAGAAACTCGGTCTTGACAGGGGAGCCAATCTAACTCACTTTATAAATAACATTTAATAAACCAATTATGAAAAAACCACAACTTTTCAGTTTTGTGCTGTTGTTTGCCCTGCTCACGGGAACCGGCGGCATGGTTTCGGGGCAGGACAAAGACACTGTCCGGTACAATGAGTACGGCGTTGCCGTCAGAAGAACCCCGTTGAACGTCGAAAGGCGGAACGGTGTCCTTGTTTTTGAATCAAAAGACCAGAAATCGCGTGTCTGGACTGACATCCGTGTACAGGCTGACGGTGCAGTTTTCTTCGGCGACACCTATAATCCGATTGGAAACGGAACGTCGATCCGCAGGGCCCGTATGGCTTTCAAAACCCTTTTCGGGGAACACTGGTACGGTGAGATTGACATGGACATCTCCAACTCCGAGCTGGAGCTGAAGGATGCATACCTTAAGTACAGCTTCAACAAACATTCGGAAGGTGACGGCCTGGAGATACAGGTTGGTAACTTCAAGGAGCCTTTCTCGATGGAGACCACAACAACATCAAGGTATCTCACCTTTATCGAGAGGGCAAACGTTGTTGCCACTTTCGGGCCTTCAAGGCACATCGGAATCATGGGTTCGTATTACAAGAACTGGTTCCTGGCCCTTGGTAGCGTCAGCTTCCAGAATATCGGAGGCCTGGAGGAGAGAACATTCTCCGAGGACGCCAACAAGGATTTTGGAGTGGATGAGGGTTATTCCTACACAGGAAGGATCGTTCTTATGCCCGGTTATGCCAACCCGGATTTAGGACTGCATTTAGGATTTGCAGGGTCATACCGCACTCCGACAACCGATGCTGAAATTCCAGGATCATTCAGATACAGCACCAGGTCATTGACATCAATCAACAGAAAAAAATATCTCGACACTGATGATATTGCAAATGTTGACCATGCCCTTATGGGAGGGCTTGAGCTTGCAGCTCATTACAAGGGACTAAGGTTCCAGGGTGAGTACATCTCCAACAAGGTGACACTTGAAGCAAACGGAGGCGAAGAAAAATTCGGCGGTTTTTATGCTTACGGAAGCTGGCTGCTGTTTGGAGGAAAGCACAACTATGACGCTGCAGCAGGTGAGTTTACACAGCCGACAAGAGGCAAGGAATGGGGAGATATTGAACTAGCGTTCAGATATGACTATATCGACCTCAACAGCAGGCTTGAAGGAGTTATGGGCGGCGCAGCCGACGGCTACACAATCGGCCTCAACTGGCATGCCAATGAGAACGTGAAGATCATGCTCAACTATGCGATCCTGAATCATGACAGGTATGCAACCGGCAAGGGCAAACTGTTCGTCGGTCATGACATTGACGGAAATCTGACGAAAGACCCTGCACAGGTTATTGATGCTGCCGGTAAAGCCGGTGAGGACTTCAGCTTTCTGGGGATCCGGTGTGAAATCGACTTTTAACAGTCAGACTTAAACAAATTAATTAATCACAAGAATAAAATATGATTACAATATGAAAACCAGGTACTTATTTATGCTGATAGCCTCTCTTGCCATTCTGGCAGCAGGATGCGTGGAGGATGAGGTATATGTGGGCCCCCCCACCATTTCGAACATGTTAATCACACCACAGTCCCCTGGCACAACCGATGAGGTAACAGTGACTGCAAGGGTTACAGATCTGAAGGGAGTGACTGATGTCAAGCTTATCTACAAGGCGGGCAGCGGCTCTTTCACCGAAGTAGCAATGACGGCTGGTGCCAACTACCAGTACAGCGGCAAGATTCCGCCACAGGCACCTTCAACAACCGTCCAGTATTATGTAAGTGCTTCCAATGTGTCAGGACTGTCAGGGACCCTTCCCTCGGATGCACCTGCATCAACGAATGCGTATACTGTAGGGGCACCATCTATAGTAATTAATGAAGCCTATTCAAGGGGCGCTGATCCTGAGCTCGACTGGGTTGAGATTTACAATGACTCTGACGTACCGGTTAATATCTCCGGTTACAAAATATATGACAACGGCGGCCAGGTAGGCACGAAACCTAAAATGGAAGTTCCGGCAGGAACAACACTTCCTGCAAGAGGATTTTATGTATTCGTTGTTGATGACGCTGCAACGGCCAATCCTGCAGGATCAAACTTCGGCCTCGGTTCAGGAGGTGATGAAGTATGGCTGGAGACACCGCAGGGATTCGTCATTGATGACTTTGTAATTCCCGCTTTGGCTACAGAACAGTCATACGGAAGGAAACCCGACGGCTCAGCAACCAAGTTTATTCTGCTTGCAAGGTCCAAAGGAGCTTCAAACAACAATTCAGCCACACTTTAACCGGTAACAATGGTTATCACCGGCCGGAACAGGCCGGTGATAACCTTATCCTGTGAAGTGTAAAAAGGCTGTCGGCCGATATGGCCGAAGAGCCGGAACAATGTATAAATACTAATCCAAATCCAAATGGCAAAAGAAGAACTTAAGATAGGTGAGATTTCCAAACCCAGGTATGAATTCAGGTCATTCGGGCAGGACTTTGCAAAAGCTGCTTCCCGCATGGCCCGTCTTTCAATGCCGGTCCCGGAAAAAGTCTGGGAGAGATACTCGGATGAGATATATATTCTGTCACGGACAAATGACATCAACAACACCAAGATACGTGACGGCAAGATGGACATTAAAACCTACGTGCAGACGGTTGACGGTCTGGAGCAGTGGAATCCGCTGATGAAGGGCGAGTTCCCGATGAAGGCATCAATGCTTGAAAATGAGGTTTTCCCGGCATTCCAGGTAACCATGCCCGAACTGACAAAAGATGAATACACCTATGATGAATTCATTGAAATTGTTTACGCTCATCCCGACCTGGCGGCAGTGAAGGTGCACAAGCAGCGTTTCGGGTACATGGTCAACAATACAATCTGCGAATACGGAGCTGTACTGATAAACGGCGCAAAGGTTTATACAATCAACTCCGAATCAACGGAGGTTGAGGATATAAAGAAGACTGTCAGGGATATCGGCCTCGAGGGTGTGGAGAACATCAACTACCTGCAGGCAATAAAAAGGGTTATCGGAATGATAAATAAACCCCTGGCAAACTAAAACCAAAAGAATCAAAGAAAATGGCACTTGAAATAGAAAAGAAGTTCCTGGTTACAGGTGACTTCATGAAAGAATCTACAAAGGCAACCAGGATCACCCAGGGTTACCTCAGCTCCGTGCCCGAGAGGACGGTGAGAGTAAGAATAAAGGGTGACAAGGGTTACATAACAATCAAGGGTATCGGGAGCGCCTCAGGGGCATCACGGTTTGAGTGGGAAAAGGAGATCCCCGTGGCAGAGGTGGAACAGCTCCTTGCAATATGCGAGCCCGGAGTGATTGACAAGACCCGGCACCTCGTCATCTCAGGAAAACATACGTTTGAGGTGGATGTGTTCTATGGTGACAATGAGGGCCTCGTGCTCGCCGAAGTAGAACTGTCGTCTGAGGATGAGGCATTTGTAAAACCGGCATGGCTTGGCCAGGAGGTGACAGGTGATGCCAGGTACTACAACTCAATGTTGATGAAAAATCCTTACAAACGCTGGTAAGAAAAACAGTCAGATCATGAATTCGTCCGTAAAAGAGCAGATAAATGAAAGCGGAGTGTTTGATCCGCTTGACATGCAAAACTACAGGGTTGAAAAGCTTCCGAAGAGATCAAAAGGCAAATTTGAGAAATGGCTTGCAATTGCCGGAGTTCCTCTCGCAATCATAAGCTTTATTCTCCTTGCATTTGTCATAAGGATACCATTCCTGAGTGACATTGATCCGGAGAGACTTATCTCCTCTGCAGCAAAAAAAGCCTATGAGACCCTGGGCGCTGAGGGTTTCATGCGGACGAATATCATGATGCTGGCAATCTTTGTTGCCGCCCTCATTCTGTGGATCACCGAGGCCATACCAAATTACCTGACCTCCCTTATAATCATAATTAGCCTCATTCTGACCAAAGTGCTGCCAGAGAAAGAAGCTCTGGCTCAGCTTGGTCATCCAGTCATGTGGCTGAATATAATGTCGTTTGTGCTTGCCAGCATGCTTGTGGCAACAGGTGTGGCAAAACGGTTTGCACTGTGGTTCATTATCAGGTTCGGGAAGAGTGCGTCATCAATCTTTATCAGTTTCATCCTGATAAACCTTGTGCTCTCTGCATTCATTTCAGCCACAACTGCAAAGGCGGCAATATTGCTGCCCATTTTCATGGTGATAGCTTCAATATACGGAGCACATTCGGGTACAAGGAATAATTTCGGGCGTAGCATTGTCTTGCAGAACCTGTTGAATATCAATATCGGAGCCGGTGCTTTCGTGACAGGATCGGGTGCCAACCTGCTGGCTGCTGCACTTATCGGCGGAGCTATCGGGGGCAAGGTGTTCTTCGGTGACTGGATGATGGCGATGTTTCCGATCATGGTAGGTCTCATGTTCATTGGATACATCATTGCCATGAAGGTATATTTTCCTCTCGCTCCCGGTGAAAGACTCCCGCAGATTGAAGGAGGAATGGACAGGCTTCGCGAAGAGCTGAAGAGACTGGGCAAAATAGATATCCAGGAGATCAAGGCTATCGTCTTATTTGTCCTCATTCTCGGATTCTGGGCTACCGACCGCCTGCACGGGATAAGCGCCACCTCAGTGGCGTTTGTCGGGGCTGTCATTGCCCTTCTGCCCAGGGTGGGAATTGTGAAGTGGAATGATGTGGATGTACCATGGCATCTTATGCTTTTCTCAGCAGGTGCATATACTCTCGGCTCAGGTTTTGATTACACTGACCTGCCGTCAATAACCGTCAATGCAATCTTCGACCATATGGGCATAGGCCAGGAAACTCCCTTCTGGCTCCTGTACGTGCTTCTTACGGGTGTCATGGTCTTCAGCGCCCTGCTCTTCCAGTCGAAGACGATGAGGGCAATGATCTTCATTCCAATAGCTATCGGTGTTGCCAACCGCTTTGGTTTCAGCGTCATCAGTCTTGCACTTCCGGTTGCATTCATGATTGAACACGTTTATGTTCTTCCCTTTAACAGCAAACCTGCTGCACTGTTATATGAGACAGACCAGTACAGCATTTCCGATGCATTCAAATTCGGTATTACAATGATGATAATTGCCTGGCTGCTAATCATTATTGCAGGGGAAACATGGTTCAGGTTCCTTGGCATCACGCCAAACGGTGTATTCGGCCTGTTCTGACATAACCGGCGATGATCGAAAAAAACGTCAAAATACATGACAAGTTCTCCCTCGAACTTAAATTCGGGTACTCTACCAGGAGAAAACTGAAGGAGAACCTTTTCGAGGTAAATACCTGGATATTCATTCCTAACAGTTTGGATATCAACAGGCAAACCTATGACAAATCAGATTTCTACAAAGATCTGAAGTCGAATATCAGGCTCATCACCCCTGAGTTCCTTCTCCGTGATATTGCCGACCGGACAAAGTCGCCGTTTGTTTATCTCGAGGCTTCATTCAACGCACTGGCAGCCAATCCTACACGTGGTAATGCCAGGGAATATGAGCACCAGATCAAGATGTTCAACTCAATTCTCAAGTCCTCGCTTCGTGATCATCGTGAACACACAATACGGAACATTGAGACTGAGGATCGTGATTATCTTATTACGAATTACCTGCAGAGCTCACGCGATATCCTTTTGAACTACAGGAGCCTGAGACAAATAATTGCGGTGCCTACAGTAAGCAGGGACCTGTTCTCACTGTACCTGCTCGGTGATGAATTCATGAGCAATCTGATTGAACAACATACCTTTATGCTGGCCGATGAGATCAGGAGGCTCTATCCGGAGTTGTACACCCAGACCGGTCCGATGCTGACAGAACTCATCCAGGGGGAGGTTGAATACAGGAAATCGAAGGGCTTTCCTGTTGCTGAGAACCGTGGTGAGGAGGAGATCAGGGAACTGATCTACAGGCGGGGTGTTCTGAAGAAGCTCTTCGAGAGTCAGCTGTTCCTGGCAACAAGAAAGAAAAAGGACGGATTCATTGCTGAACAGCTCATTTACAGTATTGCCGCCGGATTTGCAATGATCTTTGCAACTGCAATTGCCTTTGCATTCCAGCAGAAGTACGGAAACCTCACAATACCGCTCTTCGTTGCCCTTGTAATAAGCTACATGCTCAAGGACCGTATAAAGGAGCTTACACGGTATTACTTCGCAGGGAAGCTGAAGAAGATATTCTTTGATCATAAGACCAGGATATCAGTCACCCCGGACAAATCAGTCGGCTGGTGTAAGGAGAGCTTTGATTTTGTCTCATCTGAAAAAGTGCCCGCTGATATACTCAGCATACGCGGCAAATCGCTTGCGTTTGAAGCCCAGCACGTCAAGGGCTGGGAGAAGGTGGTGCTTTACAGGAAGCTCATGAAGCTCGACAGGCCGTCACTTGACGGAATTTTTACACATTATACTATAACCGGTGTGAATGACATAATAAGGTTCAATGTATCGAACTTCATTCACAATATGGACAATCCCGAGATACCGTTCAGGATGCTGGCCGGTGACAGCTTTGAGGAATTAAGCGGTCAGAAGGTCTACTATCTCACGTTTGTTATAGACCTGAAGTTTGACGGGGAGAGCCAATTAACAATGTACAGGGTCACTTTCAACAGATCAGGAATCCTGAAGGTAGATTCTCTTTGAACATGTTTTTGACATCCTTGTAAAATCACTACATTTAGTGACTCAAATGCCATGAATGAGACTTGCCAGACGTGACATTGCCAAAATTGTCATTTCCTCCCTCCTGATTGTTACAGCAATTACAATTGCATCACTCACTGTCGGGCGTGACATCTATTACGGTTCGCGCGACGAAGGGCTGCTATCCTTTGCAATTGTCAACGCTTCCGGATACCTGTTTTTCCTTTTCATGCCCGTGGAGGTGGCTTTTGTCTATTATCTGCAGGGTGAGATAAATGTCTTTGCCATCAATGCGGTGGCGATCGGAACTGCACTTTTTTCGCAGTCAATTGATTATGCAATCGGCCTTGGCGTCAGTGACAGGTTCATAAATAACCTGATTGGAAAGAAGCGCTATGAGAAGGCTGAGGCACAGATTGAAAAGTACGGGAATTTCACAATATTTCTTTTCAATGCGCTTCCTCTCTCCTCTCCGGTCATATCACTTGCAGCCGGCATGATACGGCATCCTGTCAGAGGCACAGCTGTCTGTACGGTAAGCGGACTGCTTGTGAAATATATTGCAATGACCCTGATCTTCTGAACAGAAAGCGGGCTCACAGGTGTGATCAGACTATTCTCCTCCGATTTCAGCATCGTGCGGGACACTGGGATCACCTTCCAGAACCTGTATCTCCGGCTTATAAACCCTGAATCCGGGAGCCCTGTCAACATCGGGAAACTCCTCAAGGCAAAGCAGGTTTGCACCCTGGATGGGATGGCCATTGTGGGAGAAGTACCAACCAGGATACTTTGTACTTTCAATCGCATAAATGGTCTCTCCGTTAATCGCCTCTTTCTCATGGAAGCGGAAGCCAGTGGCTCCCTCAGCATATTCACTTGCTTCAAACCAGCTTTCACCATCCGCTATACCTGTAAGTCCGATCCAGGGAGTGTTGCCGATAAACAGCCACTCGCCGTTGGCGTTTTTGGACTTGATCAGCATACCTTTCTTTGAGACCATCGGGCTGGTAGTTGCCGGACGGTAAGCCTTTATTACGAGTTCCTCCCTGTCCTGTGCAATCATATTCAAGGTAACCTCCTCTGAGAGGGTGTAGCTTCGCCTGAACGGCGAGACAGCATTTAAATCTATTACCCTGATCTGCTGATTTGCTTCATCACTGTAATAATAAAATAATCCTTCAACTTTGTCTGATTCAGGATTGTTGTCATCTTTTTGACAGCTCACTGCAGATAAAGACAGTAATGAAGTTACAGCAAGCAGTACCAGGTTTGATTTCAGGATTTTCATGTCAACATTTTTACTGGTTATTACACTTTTTTTAATTAATCAGCCACTAATTCCACACAGGGCAAAAAGCCTTCAGGATGAGGGATTAGCCTGATATTTATTAAGAAACCGTTAAGTGTGTGTAAATGTTCAACCAGAAAATCCTGATTGCTGCGAAGCAGCCTGAAAAGCCTTCATGTAAGAATCAAGCTGCGGCTGATGGTGGCGATCGGAACTGCACTTTATTCGCAGTCAATTGATTATGCAGTAGGCCTTGGCGTCAGTGACAGGTTCATAAATAACCTGATTGGAAAGAAGCGCTATGAGAAGGCTGAGGCACAGATTGAAAAGTACGGGAATTTCACAATATTTCTTTTCAATGCGCTTCCTCTCTCCTCTCCGGTCATATCACTTGCAGCCGGCATGATACGGCATCCTGTCAGAGGCACAGCTGTCTGTACGGTAAGCGGACTGCTTGTGAAATATATTGCAATGACTCTGATCTTCTGAGGCTTTCCGGCCACAAACCTCATTTTTATCTTAATTTGTTTACACTGATTCCTGTTTATATGCGAAATTGTTTAATCAAACAGTGTAACAAAAACACTGACTTACGGTCAATTATATGAAAACCGAAAGGACCAACAAAGGGTTGTGGCAAAAGAGTCAAAAAGGACCGGTAAAATGAACAGGTAAAGAGAGACTGTGATGACAGCATCAGAATATAATACAGCTTCGCGGGAACAGATCTTCACAGATGCGATCAGGGATAATGAAAAGCAAATCCTCAGTGTCTGCCGTTATTACTTCGGCAACAATGCCGAAGCCCAGGATGTAAGACAGGAAGTATTACTCAAGGTATGGCTTAATATCAGTTCCTTCCGGGGTGAATCGCAGCTAAAAACATGGATCACCAGAATTACCGTTAACACATGCCTGACGTGCCTCGCAAAGTCAAATCGTGATTTTGCCCTTTTTATCAGGCCCGGCTCGTTGGAGGCGGCAGATATTATTGATGAGGAATATGATGAGACCCTGAAGGAGGAGATGCTTCAGCTTTTCAGCGACTTCACCCGGTCACTTAACCCGTTTGACAAGACCCTGGTTGCACTTTACCTGGAAGAAGTGCCATACATTGAAATCGCACAGGTCACAGGGCTAACCGAAGCAAATGCAAGAACACGAATATCAAGGATAAAAGCTCAGATTCAAAATAACTGGAGGAAGAGATATGAAGACAAGCAACAGTAATTCAGGTAATTACTTTCCTGAAAATAAAGAGGATAACGAGGTGCTCGATCCGGCACGGCTCATTGAGCTTTTCAGAAAGATTGAAAAAAAGCAGACAGTTACAAAGAGGATTGTCGCAATATGCAACCTGGTTCTGTTTATAATATATGTGGCAATAGCCTCAAACCAGACCGGGAAAATTGCTGCAGGGTACCATCTCTGCGGACTCGGATTCGTTGCCGGAGCGGTTTATCTATATTTAAGATACAGACCCCTGCCTTCAAGTGCCTATACCCTTCCGATTATGGATTACCTCAGGAAAACCGAAAAGCGTCTGAGATACTTTACCGGGGTAGATTATTTAATACTAATCCCAATCCTGGTTACTATCGGTATCGGCGGAGGACTTATTCTCACAGACAGGCTTTTGCATTACACCGACAGGCAGGGCCTGATTACAATTATCTGGACAGTTTTCTTTATCGGTCTGTGTGTTTTTGGGTTCTTCGCCGGAAGAAAAAACTGGAGAAGAGACAATGGCAGTATTCATGAAGCAATTAAGCAGACACTTGTTAAAATGAACGGTGACGGAAGTCTTTGAAGATTTACCTCATCTGATGCCTGACAGTTTGACGGTTGCCTTATTGCCCGGCTGCCTGCAAGAAACATTTCCCGGCACTCTGGCCGGAGCGCTGATTCATAATATGACAGCATTGATTTTCTCCCAGAGATCATTGTCAAAGCCGGAAAGTGCAAAACCGGGATTCTGCTGATCGGATGCCTCCCCCATTCTTACAACTACAATCTTTTTGCCGGGGATAACATATATGCGCTGGTCCTCTGCTCCCATGGCTGCAAACATATCTGAAGGAGCATCAGGTACCAGGCTCCCGGAGTAAACGGTCTGAGACCCCGGAACCATATAGCTTGTTTTGCCGTTAAGCCACCAAAGGTATCCGTAAGAGGGATTTATGGGCTGAGACGTGCTTGTACTTTCATTGAAAAATGATTCATTGAGTATCTGCTCGTCCTTCCATCTTCCCTTATTAAGTGCCAGCAGGCCGAACCTTGCCATGCTTCGGGTGTTGCTGTGATAAATCGTGAATATCACCCCATTATTCCAATAGCCATCCATTCCTATTCTGTCCTTTAACCTGGAACCGAAGTAAGCTTCAAACTCCTGGTTGCCGGCTTCTCCGACCACATCCATCAGCAACTGAAAGACATTATGGTATGACCACCTTGTGCCCGCATCGGCGAGATATGTGAGGTTTGACCTGGTTACCAGGTTATTCGCATCATTGATGCCTGAGGTCATTGTCAGAAGATGTCTGACCGTTATGAGATTTTCCTTATCTATGGGTTCACTTGTCCACCCTGTCCCCAGATAATCGGATACCTTATTGTTAATGTTGAGCAGTCCTTCCTGCTGTGCAATTCCGGTCATTGCCGTCACAAGCGTTTTTCCCGCGCTGTTCCATTGCCAGGTGGAAGCAGGAGTATGTCCGTTAAAATATTCCTCAATTACAATCCGGCCGTTAACCAGAATCATAAATGACTTTGTGTTCTTTTGGACCAGAAACTCCTTAAGTGGCTGGAGGGCGCTTTCATTCCAGCCCAGATCTGACAATGACTTTGTCTCCCATTCATTCCCCGACGGGAAGTACATGTTACTGTCAGACGGATCATCATCACTGTGCTTGTCACATGCGGTTATCGGAAGCAACAGCAGTAAAAGTATTTTCAGGTACCTCATCTGATTACAGGTTTGGTGTTTGCAATATTACTTTTTCATTATACGACCGGAATAATAAAAAGTTTATTGCTTCAGATCACATTATGTGATTGATCTGCACCTCATGTAATTGAGTTGCCCGTGAACTATGCGCTTCGAAAAGGGATCAGGCCTGCTTCGCGAACTGGACCTCAGCGTAGATGCGCACATCATCGCTTACGAGAACGCCACCGGCCTCGAGGGCTGCATTCCAGTTAAGACCCCAATCCTTCCGGTTGATCTTGCCGTTGAGGCTGAATCCGGCCTTGGTGTTTCCCCAGGGATCCTTGCCAACACCTCCGAATTCAACATCAAGCTTGACAGGTTTTGAGATTCCCCTGATTGTCAGGTCTCCTTTCAGCTGCCAGCTCTCGTCATCAATCTTCTCAAGGGTGGATGAAACAAAACTCATTACAGGGTGATTCTCCGAATCGAAGAAATCAGCGCTGCGGAGATGTGCATCCCTCTGTTCCGCATTTGTGAAAACTGAAGCTGTGTTTGCCTCAAAGCTGACCTTTGCTGTCTCGAAATTTTCCCCTTCAGTTTCTGCCTCAGATTTAAACTCCTTGAAACTGCCGGTTACTGTGGTGATCATCATGTGCTTCACCTTGAACTGTATCTCGCTGTGTGCGGGGTCGATAACCCATTTTGTAGTTTTCATGCAAGTATTTTCTGTTTTGTTTAACATTCATTCATCACAAATAATAACAAGCATTACCGGGTATTGTTCAATAATTGTTGCACAGGAGGATCAGGCAAGAGGCAATAGGCAATAGTGTTGACAAGACATCCAATAACTGGATGATTAGCAGTATTTTCACTACTGCCTACTGCCTACTGCCTTTTTCCTTCAGATTGAGTAAGTGACTCCGGTCAGCGTCTCCGATACCTCCCACAGCTTCGCCGCGAGATCTGGTTTGTAGAGCTTCACAGGATCATCATTCAGTACCGGATGCCCTTTGGTGTTGCCCGGACCGTCAGGACCAATGAATTCACCTCCGCGAAGGTCAGGATGGGTTGCGGCATACAGGGTTGGCAACGCTCCCATGGAGGCCGGCTGAGCCACAATCCCCATCAGCGCCTTCATTATCGTACCTGTCTCCTTACCTGAGCCTCGTGAAAGCAGGTTTGTAACGCTTATCCCCGGATGACAGGCGACACTGATTGTCGATGAGCCTGCCCTCTCCAGCCTGTTCTGCAGTTCAATTGCAAAAAGGAGATTGGCAAGCTTGCTCTGACGGTAAAACTTCATGGGGCTGTACCCCTTTGAGCCGTCAAGGTTGTCAAAGTGAATTCTTGCCCGCCGTGCCGCAATGCTGCTTAATGACACCACACGAGACAGTGGAGTTGCCTGCAGCAAAGGCAGCAGGTGTGACGTAAGTGCAAAATGTCCCAGGTGGTTGGTCCCGAACTGAAGCTCGAAGCCGTCTTTGGTGCGGCTATAGGGCGGGATCATCACCCCTGCATTGTTGATTAGCACATCAAGCCTGTCATACCTCGCTGAATAGTCTTCCGCAAATTTTCTTACAGATCCAAGGTCCGCCAGGTCAAGATGCATGACTGATACCGGATTATGCCCGTTCACGGCAGTGATTGTCGCCGCGGCCTTTTCACCTTTTTCAAGATTCCGTACAGCCAGGACGATCTCCGCCCCCTTTGATACCAGTACCCTTGCAGCTTCAAAGCCTATCCCGTGGCTGGCACCGGTAACAATTATCCTTTTTCCCTTAAGTTCTCCGATCCTGTCGGATGTCCATTTATTCATGTCTGTTCATTAATATAAATAAACTGCCTGCGGCTTGCTTACAATTTTACAGAATAGGTTATGCCCAGAAGGTTCTCATAGGGCGGTTTTGTGACCCGGCTGTCATTATAGATGTATTCCAGTCCGACGGTGTGCCTTTTATGAATTGTGTACTCAATGCCGACCATCGATCTCCATTTGTCAGCAACATATTCATTCGGGTTTAAGAGCTGTGAGTGCATCTCTGCATTTATATAGGGTCTGAGCGGTATTCCCCTCACATCATAGTCAATCTCTAATCTGACCCGCTGGTACCACTGAGGCTCCGCGTCTTCCGGATCTTCAATGTGTGTCTTGAACTGCTGCTGAATCCGGTATCTTACCGAGAAAGTGAACCTGGCCACTGAAGGCGCTGTGCCTTTCAGCTGGACAAACCAGCGGTGGCGCGGATGGAACCTTTCGTCCTTCTCCTTCTGGTCAATGAACCTGTAATAGATACCGGCATTGAAATAGTCATTGAACTTGTACCTCAGCCCGGGTTCAATATAAAACTTGTCAATGTTCCCGGCATTCTCGTTCGTTCTGAGGCTTGCCTCCAGGTCAGCCCTGAGCCCCTTCCAGATATCCTTCTCGGCCTTAGCCTCGTACCATATACCGTAGTCTGTCTTCTGTCCCGCGACAGCGGCAGCCAGAAGCATGGCCAGCAGTATTGCAGCAGGTCTCTTTTTAATCGTCATTGTCATCAGGTTTAACGTATCCATACTGATCGGCAAGATTAACAGCATGTCCCCTGTCCTCGTAGTAGATTATCATCCTGCAGGTATCTTTCAGAAAGTTGATCTCCCCTATCTCAACCTTTTTGATCTCCTTTAACCCTGTCCTCTCCCTGAGGTCAGCAAGCAGCTCTTCATACTTTTCAGGGACAATCAGATTTATTTTTTCATAAACAATAGACTTCGAAGAAATATGTCTCAGCAGCCATACCTTCTCCAGGCCGATTGTTATCAGAACTATTATCAGGTTTGCGAAGACAATCTCCATCCAGCCTGTTCCCGTTGTAAGGGCATTTATCACGGAGATCCCGATCACCAGGAAAAGATATGTCATCTCCTTTATGGGCATGGGATTTGTCCTGTACCTGATTATTCCGAAAATGGCAAATAGTCCCAGTGCAAATCCGATCTGCAGGCTAACGCTCTCGAGCATGAAGCAGAGCAGAAACACCACACTTGATATAAGCAGATATGTAAAGAGATAGTCTTTGCGTCTTGTAGTACTGTAGTAAAGCCATCTGACGAGGACAAGTATGACAGCCAGGTTGATCCCGAACCGTACAACAAGTTCCGGCAATCCGGTCAGACCGAACATCCCGTTCCCGGCCAATAATGCGCCGCCGTCAGTCAGCGCTGATTGCATAAAATTCATCCCTGATCTTTTTTATTTGTAAAAATTTTGGTTTCAGAT
The DNA here is from genome assembly GCA_964579645.1 of uncultured Rikenella sp. GTDB lineage: Bacteria > Bacteroidota > Bacteroidia > Bacteroidales > VadinHA17 > SR-FBR-E99. Next base: position 32,980 of record CAZOHL010000012.1, read on the forward strand.
TATTCTGTTTTGGTGCATTGTTAACCATCGCCATCCCTATTGCGTACTTACTGAATCCGGACTTGCGTATGCCCATCTGTTTCAGCTGGCGGAAAAACGGAGACTGAGTTGATGACTTGTCGCTCTTGATCTCTGCAATTGCCAGAAACGGCATGCTTACAGTCTCACCCCTGAGATTGTTCCACCTCAGATCATAATCTATTGTTATTCTTTCAGACTTCTCGAAGCTGACGAGAGTGATGCGCGTAAAACCCGTGTTAATCACCGCCTTCAGGTTTTCTGCTTCGGATGATAACAGCTCATTGAGAAAGAGCCGTGACTGTTCAATATGATTCATGTCACCTGGTTCCTTTTCCTGGCGTGACTTGCTGGTGCGGCCCTTGTTCGATTTCTGCTTCACCTCGAGGAACGTCAGACCGTTCGATTCGTAGGTTCTGATCCTTACTTTTGTCCTGTTAAGCTTTCCAGTAACATGCTGGTTATAAAAACGAAGGTCAGGTGTGTCAAAATAGACAGTCTTGTACCTGAATCTTCTCATTTTTCCCATTTCCAGCGCCTTGTATTCCTTCTGAACATTCGCAAGGAGATGGGGAAGCCTGCTGACCGGGAAAAGATATTTTGTATCCACACGGTTCATGTACCTGACGGTTCCCATCTCATCAAGTTCAACTGGCTCAAACTCTTTCAGTATCTGAGCTATGTTTGCGTAGGCATCCAAAATATCTTCAGGGCTGGTTAAGATTCACACTTCGAAAGGCACCGCAAAAGTATTATAATCGCATTAAAAATAACGACTCCTGAGCGAATGATATTTCAGCCAGGGTTTAAATTAAAGTTAATAATCATTAAACGGGGAATGGCGGCGTTACTCACCGGTTGACGGGAATCTCCATTTCGGGTTGGCTGAAGGCTGATGTTCATTCCGTATTATCTCCCTGACAATTGACATTATCTCCGGGTGCCCGGTTGAGATGTCTGTCATTTCATGAGGGTCATTTTCAAGGTCATAGAGTTCGAAAACCAGATTTCCCCCGTGCATCCCTTTCCGGAGGGCTTTGAATCTGCCTGTTATCACGGCTTGCTGGCCTCCGTACTCCGGAAACTCCCAGTACAGATGCTCATGCTGCTTTTGTTTTCCGCCCCTTAGTGCAGGCAGGAAACTTAATCCGTCAGTCACTTCCGGTATCGTGGCCCCTGTTATTTCGCACAGGGTTGGCATGAAATCCTGGAATGCTGAAACATGGTCACTCACACTTCCGGGTTCAGTCACTCCGGGCCACGATACAATCAGGGGTACCCTGATGCCTCCCTCGTTGAGTGATCCCTTTCCGAATCCCTCCGAGCCCCTGAAAGGACCTGCACTGCCGAACCATTCAGGGTCCGTTCCGGCGCTCCATGCGGGACCGTTGTCACTTGTAAAAAAGATTATTGTATTCTCATAAAGTCCTTTTTCCTTCAGATGTGTCATTAGCCTGCCCACCTGGTTGTCGAGGTATGAAATCATTGCAGCGTATGTGGCACGCGGATACCTTACCGGAAAATACCCTTCGTTGCCCGTGTAGGGTTTTTCTTCACCGAACTTTTCGTGATACATATCTACCCATTCAGCCGGCGCCTGCAGTGCCAGATGCGGTATCGGGGTGGCCCAGTAGAGGAAGAACGGCTTTTCACCGCAGGAGTCAATGAATCCGATAATCTCTTCGAACATCAGGTCAGGAGAATAATCGGTGAGGTTGAACTTATCATAGGAATCGCTGTTGAGCGGATCAGCTCCCGGGTCAAAGCCGGTGTGGGGCGCCAGGGTGTCATTGTGCAGCCATACCCTCCTGTTGTTGCGCCAGAGATGAGTCGGATAATATGTATGTGCCAGTCTCTGGCAGTTATACCCGTAGAAGAAGTCAAAACCCTGTCTGAGGGGGCTCCCGCCCGTATGAGGTGCTCCCAGGCCCCACTTGCCAACGGCTCCTGTTATGTAACCCTGCTCCCGAAGAATTGAAGCGATTGTTATTGTGCTGTCTGAAAGCGGTCTCTGTCCTTCAAGAGAGGAGTCGGCTATCATCGCCCTGTAGCTCCATACGTCACCACGCTCCGGCCATTCGTCGTTTCCTCTTACCTGGGAGTGACCGGTATGCATCCCGGTCAGAAGCACGCAGCGTGACGGCGCACAGACAGGTGATCCAGCATAGTGATGCGTGAATCGTAATCCCTCAGCTGCCAGCCTGTCAATATTGGGAGTTTCTGTTTTTGCCTGTCCGTACGGTCCTGTGTCACCATATCCCAGGTCATCGGCAATTATCAGAATAATATTGGGTCTTCCATTTTCAGACCCGCTGCAGCCGGCAACTGCAATGGCCGCTGCCAGGAGAACCCCGGCGGACCACATCCGTCGTTTCAGTTTCATGGAATCAGAATCCCCTGAACCAGGCCTGAAACTGGTCACCTAACCAAGGGACGGGTCTCTGCTCACCCTGTATTGACCAGATGAAACTCATCAGCCACCCCACAAAGAGGAGTATACCGCCAACTGCCCATATCACGGGACCAACTATCGGTAAAACCCTCAGAATTGTCAATCCCAGCCATATTATTATAAATCCGAGATTCTGCCTGATATAAAAACTGGCAAGTTCCTCCTTCTTGCTTGAATTGACAATGAGGGCAATTATCCACCCGATCACGAACAGGTGTGAAACGATAGCCTTCGTCTTTGCATCCATCATATTTCGATTTAGGTTCATCCAAAAATAGCCATAAAAGCATCATTCAGCCAGATATTTGAAAAAAAATCAACTGAAATGACCGGATTGAGACACGGGTCCGGATGATTGTATATTTTTGTGCGCTGAAATCCCCGTACATGGACTATATTATTTCTCACACTGGTGAATTTGCCGCCCTTGCAGTGGCAATCTTCTGGACCGTTACAGCACTGGCTTTCGAATCAGCCAGCCGTAAAGTGGGTTCCCTTACGGTAAATATTATCAGGCTGGGACTGGCCTTCCTTTTCATAGGGGTCTATACCCTCATTGCGCGAGGTCACTTTCTCCCCGTTGATGCCAGCGCCCACAACTGGATATGGCTTGGACTTTCAGGGATTGTAGGACTGGTTCTGGGCGATTATTATCTCTTCCGTTCCTACCCGCTGATCGGATCGCGGTTTTCAATGCTTATAATGACCCTGGCTCCTCCGCTGGCTGCCATATTCGGATATTTCATCCTGGGTGAGTCTCTGAATATCATGCAGATGACAGGGATGATAATTGTGATTTTCGGAATCAGCCTGGCCATCTTTAAAAAACCCGTCAGGGGAGAACGGCTCTCAATAAAGATAGCCCCGGCGGGATTGCTTTTTGCTTTCATAGGAGCCATTGGCCAGGGCCTCGGAATAGTCCTGAGCAAGTATGGAATGAATGATTATAATGCATTCGCCTCTACACAGATACGAATAATTGCAGGCATTGCAGGTTTCTCAATTATAATAACCCTTCTAAGGCGCTGGGGTAATGTGGCAACTGCATTGAAAAGCTCTCCTGCCATGAAGCCTCTTTTACTGGGAGCTTTCTTTGGTCCTTTCCTGGGTATTTCGTTTTCCCTTCTTGCGGTAAAGCATACCCAGGCAGGCATAGCATCAACAATAATGGCTATCGTGCCTGTACTGATACTTGCCCCGTCAGCATGGATCTACAAGGAGAAGATAACTCCCGTTGAGATTGCCGGAGCGATAATCAGCGTTGCGGGCATAGCATTTTTCTTTATCTGATAATCTGAAGCAGGCCGGAACTTCTGCTCCAAGACATGCCTCTGCTGTCCGGATCACCTGGCCCCCAGTCACTCCGTGATTGCTCTGAGCAGCATTCCGTCAACATCCTCGGTGTACTCCCAGAACATCACCCCTGCCAGTCCCTTTTCCTTAAGGTATTGCATTCTCTCTGCAATAGACACTTCATCCTCGTACGAGATAAAGACTGAGTCTCTTTCGTTCCAGAGGAACGGCGAGGCAGCCGATGAGTCGTAGTATCTTGTAAAAGCAGGATCAGCAAGCGCTTTCAGTACTTCCGCGTAAGGCATGCCTGCCCCCGTTGTGGCTGCTTCACGGTAGAGGCCGTTATTTACAGGCTCCACACCTTTCCATATCCTGCCATAGAATGGAAGGCCGATATTCAGTTTCGACGCAGGTACTCCAGCATTGAGATGCAGCTCCACTGCCCTGTCGGTGGCATCGCCGTCAGGAGAATCCCATGATGAGACCCGCAGGTTTGCGTGGTGCCCTGTCTGATAACTGGCCCCGTGATGAAAGTCATATGTCATTATATTAATGAAATCAAGATAATTTGACAGCGGCCCGAGCTCAGTGTTGGCTGCATATACCTCACTGGCGCCAGTAGCAATTGTAAGCAGGTACTTCTCCTTCCTGCCCTCAGCGGCCGCAAGGGAATCAATATGCTCCCTGACGCACTCAAGCATCAGTGTGAAGTTATGCACGTCCTCAGGCCTGTATGTATTTCCGGCTCCGGGATGATTCGGGTATTCCCAGTCGATGTCAATCCCGTCAAGGGAATATTCTTTTATGAACTTCGCGGCGCTTGCCGCGAAACGGTTACGGGAAGAATCAGTAAGGGCTGCATCTGAAAAATTGCCTGACCATCCCCAGCCTCCGACAGAGACGAGGATCTTTAGATCATGATTCTTCTTTTTCAGGGCCGTCAGTGCCCTGATATCATCTGCATTCATGTCAGTGTTGTCAATGCCTTCGCTTCCGAACCTCACCTCCCCATCGATTATGTTCGCAAAGGCATAGTTTATATGCGTCAGGTTTGAGGCCTCAATCTGTGAGAAATCATAGTTCCTGAAACCGGCCACATACGCAACGACCATATAATCAGGAGAAGCGTCCCTGCTGCCACAAGATGCGGCCATCAATGCCAGGGACGAAAGGATGAAGACAAGGCTTTTTTTCATATACTATGAATCTTTCGGGTTACTGCAATTTATAAAAAATTACAAATCAGTTGTGCATTGGGCAATCACAGCATGTCATTTGCGTTATCCGTTATATTTGTTCCGGAAACTAATCCCGGAATCCATGACTGAAAAAGAATTTGACAATGAAGTAAAGCGGCTTTTTGATGAGCATGAGAAGCTTATCAGCATGCCCAATATAAAGAAGGAAGGCGGTAACGGCATCTTCGACAGGTACCTTCATCCGATAATCACCCGCGACCACACGCCGGTATTCTGGAGGTATGACCTTGATTACCGCAGCAACCCTCATCTGATGACGCGCCTCGGCATCAACACAACCTTCAACGCCGGCGCAATAAAGCATGACGGGAAGTACTGCCTGGCGCTGCGCACCGAAGGATTCGACGTAAAATCATTTTTTGCCGTAGCAGAGAGCTCCAACGGAATAGACCGCTGGCGCTTCCGCAACCATCCGATTGTTATGCCTGTAACCGGTGACCCGGAGATGAATGTATATGACATCCGGCTGACCAGGCATGAGGATGGCTGGATATATGGCCTCTTCTGCGCAGAGCGAAAAGACCGGAGCAAACCTGAAGATTCATCAGCGGCACTTGCCAGTTGCGGAATAGCCCGGACCAGGGACCTTGATACCTGGGAGCGGCTTGACGATCTGAAATCGGAAGCGGCACAACAGAGAAACTGTGTACTCCATCCCGAATTCGTCAACGGCAAATACATGATCTACACCAGACCCCAGTCAGGTTTTATCGAGACCGGTGACAGCGGAATATCAGCAGGATTCTGTGACAGCATGGAGCATGCAGTGCTTGGAGAGGAGATACTTGTGGATCCGCGGCAATACCATACTGTAAAAGAGGTGAAGAACGGCCAGGGCCCGGCACCCCTGAAGACAGAATACGGGTGGATTCACCTTGCCCATGGCGTAAGAAGAACAGCAGCCGGACTGCGTTACACCCTCTACCTCTTCATGACCTCCCTAAAAGAACCATGGAAAGTGACCAGGAGACCATCCGGACACTTTA
>CAZOHL010000013.1:0-37948 GCA_964579645.1 uncultured Rikenella sp.
AGATATATAAATCCCTTAAATTTGAAGAGCCGGAAGTGACTGTCGATCCTTCAATAATTGAACGTGCGGCAGTACCAATAAAAAGAATGCTTGAGATATCGGCTAAACTGGGACTGTAAAATGAATAGGATATTTCTGACCGTGCTGATTTTTATTCCTGCGCTGCTGACCGCGCAGCAGAACGCGCAACTGCAGGACGGGTATCAGCAGTTCAGGTATCCTAACGGGAACATTTCGAGTGAAGGTTATATAAGGAACGGAAAACCGGACGGTTACTGGAAAAGTTACTACGTGACCGGCGTACTCAAGTCGGAAGGTAAAAGAACAAGTTTTCTGCTTGACAGCCTGTGGGTTTTTTATGACCAGGCCGGTGACACAACTGAAAAAATAAGTTACCTCCTCGGTAAAAGAAACGGGTATTCCCTGAAATATAAAAGAGATCCGGTTTTTGGCATATACGTATTCTCATCGGAATTGTATGCCGGAGACAGGAAGGAAGGCCTGGCGCGGATATTCTTCCCTGACGGAAAACTGAAACAGACAATACCCTATGCTGACGGCAAAAAAGACGGGCTGTCTCGCGAGTATGACCGTGAAGGCAAAATAATAACCCTGCTTGAATACAACAATGATTTTCTCATCAGCCGTGAAAGGATAAACTTTACCGATGCATCGGGAATGAAACAGGGTGAGTGGCTGGATTTCTATCCTGACGGAAGCCGGCATATTGAACGAAACTATCGTGATGACCAGCTTCACGGTTATTACAAGGAGTATGACGAAAGAGGAAAGCTGCTGGTTACCCTGCTGTATGACGGCGGGAAGGTGACGGGAACGGACACTGACAACAGCGCTGAAATAGATATTCAGAACAGGTATGATGATTCAGGCAGACTGATATATTCAGGTCCATTTAAGGAAGGCATACCCGTAGGTATACACCGCGAGTACAATACTGACGGAACCATACGGGGGGCGCGCATATATAATGACAACGGGGTGCTGATCTCGGAGGGTATCGTTGATGCAGAGGGTAACCGTACCGGTCCGTGGAAAGATTTTTCTGCCGCAGGAGTTCTTATAGCGGAGGGTAATTATACTGCCAACAGGAGAACCGGGGGCTGGAAATTTTATAGCAATTCAGGCAGGCTCGAACAGGCCGGGTCATACAGCAGCGGGCGTATAGACGGTACGTGGCGGTGGTATTATCCTGATGGCGAATTGCTTCGCGAGGAAGATTACTACCAGGGAAAAAGGGATGGAAGCTATACCGAATATACACGCACCGGCGAAATAATTGCACAGGGTACTTTTGCTGACGGCGAAAGGAACGGATTATGGAAGGTAACAACCGGTGACAATACCGAGGAGGGTGAATACCTGCTGGGCCTGAGAAACGGTGAATGGAAATCATATTATCCCGACGAAAAACTCAGGTTTAAAGGTAGTTACAGGCAGGGAAACCCTGAGGGTCATCACGTACTCTATTATGAAAACGGACGAACCAGGGAAGACAGATATTACAGGAACGGCTTCCGTTCCAGAACCTGGAAGAAATATGATGAGCTTGGCGAAGTGATCCTTACAATCACCTACCGTGACGATGTTGAAATCAGTATTAACGGAGTTCCGGTAAACCTGCCGGAGAGCAGCGTAAGGCAAATCCGGTAAAGGGCAGATGGAAGAGCAGTTCAACCTCAGAAAGGAGATCACCCTGGCCGGTGATGCCGAGCTTGAAAAACAGCTGCGGCCGCTGACTTTTTCCGACTTCAGGGGGCAACCGCGAATAACTGACAATCTGAGCGTATTCGTCACAGCAGCCCTACAGAGGGGTGAAGCTCTTGATCATGTGCTTCTGCATGGACCCCCCGGACTGGGTAAAACAACACTGGCCTCCATTATTTCAAACGAACTTAAGGTCAAGCTTAAGGTCACATCGGGCCCGGTCCTTGATAAGCCAGGAGACCTTGCCGGATTGCTTACAAGCCTCGACGAAGGGGATGTGCTGTTCATTGATGAGATACACCGGCTGCACCCGGTGGTTGAGGAGTACCTGTATTCCGCAATGGAGGACTACCAGATAGACATTATGATTGACAAGGGGCCGGGAGCCCGCTCGGTGCAGCTGAAGCTCAATCCTTTCACCCTTATTGGTGCCACTACCCGTTCCGGCCTCCTCACAAGCCCCCTGCGTGCCCGTTTCGGAATAAAGTTCCACCTGGAATATTATGATGCCTCTGTACTGAAGGGTATAGTCAAAAGATCAGCCTCGATACTGAACGTCTCGATCAATGAAAATGCCGCGGCTGAAATTGCTTCCCGCAGCAGGGGCACGCCCAGGATTGCAAACGCACTGCTTAGAAGGGTAAGGGATTTTGCACAGGTCAAGGGCAATGGTGCCATTGACCTTGACATAACCAGGTACTCGCTTGAGGCTCTGAATATTGACAAGCACGGCCTTGACGAGATGGATAACCGCATACTTAAGACCATAATTGAAAAATTCAGGGGCGGACCGGTGGGGCTGAACAATGTTGCAACAGCCGTTGGAGAGGAGAGTGGCACCATTGAAGAGGTTTACGAGCCGTTTCTCATAAAGGAGGGATATATCAAACGGACTCCCAGGGGCCGGGAGGCTACAGAGCGGGCATACAGGCACCTTGGTATAGTGAGGGGAACGGAGGAGACGCTTTTCTGATCCGGATCAGGTGCTTATCTTCTCGATGCCTTTCTGATCCAATATCTTGATCTTGCGACCGTTAAGCTCAATAAGGCGGTCACTTTTGAATTCAGACAAAAGACGAATTACCGATTCCGTGGCTGTTCCCACTATGTTTGCAAGCTCCTCGCGGGTGAGCGAGATGCGCAGGTACTTCTGTTCGTCAAGGCCAAAGTCCTTTACAAGGCTCAGCAATACTTCCGCAACCCTTTCCCTGACAGTTTTCTGCGCAATATCAGTAATGTATGAGTTTGCTTCGGCCAGCTCATGGCATGTCAGTTTAACCACTTCAAAGGCGAAAGCCGGATTTGTTTTTACAAACTGGATCAGAAGCTCCGACGGTATAAAGCATACCTGGCAGTCTTCTATCACCTTGGCCGAAGTGCATGCCGGCTCGTTGCTCAGCACTGACCTGTATGCGATTATTTCTCCTTTCCTGGCGAATCTTATAATCTGTTCCTTGCCGTCAATACCGGTTTTGAAGACCTTGATAATCCCTGAATTGATGCAATAGAAACCGCTGATCCGGTTACCCTCATGATAGAGAATATCTCCTCTTTTGTAACGCCTGAAATCCTTCTCGAAATTCAGTCTGTCCGTCTCATCCCTTGTAAGAAAACGAAACACAGAACTTGTTTCAAAAGCGCACTTGTCACAGAATGATATTGTAAAGTCATGCTGTTTCATAAATCTGGCCATTAGGTGACAAAGGTGGATATAAATTCCTTAATATCATAAAATTTCCGTCCGGAACTGGTTCAGAAACCTTATGTCATTCTCAAAATACAGCCTCAGGTCATTTACCCCGTATTTCAGCATGGCAGCTCTTTCAATTCCCATTCCGAAGGCATATCCCGTGTATTTTTCGGAATCGATGCCACAGGCTTCGAGTACATTAGGATCAACCATGCCGCAACCTAGCAGCTCGAGCCACCCGGTACCCTTGCATACGTTGCATCCTTTTCCGCCACAGATGTTGCAGCTTATATCCATCTCCGCCGAAGGTTCCGTAAACGGAAAGAAAGATGGTCTCAGCCTGATTCTGACATCTTTCCCGAACAGTTCGGTGGCAAAATAGAGCAGCGTCTGTTTCAGATCGGCAAATGATACGTTTTCTGCCACATATAAACCTTCCACCTGGTGGAAGATACAGTGAGCCCTTGCAGAAACGGCCTCGTTACGGAAAACTCTTCCGGGAGATATGGTGCGGATCGGGGGCTGCTGGTTCTCCATCACCCTGACCTGAACCGATGAGGTATGGGTACGCAGGAGCACATCATGAGGGTCTGACTCAGTGCCTGATTTCTTCTCGATGAAGAAGGTATCCTGCATGTCCCGCGCCGGATGGTCGCTTGCAAAGTTGAGCATTGTGAAGACATGATTGTCATCTTCTATCTCCGGTCCTTCCGATACCGTGAATCCTATCCGGCCGAATATGTCAAGGATCTCATTCTTTACAATCGAGATGGGATGACGCGTGCCTTCACCAAAAGGATAGGCAGGCATCGTAAGATCAACCGCAGAGCCGGTCACCTCGGTCATTGCAAGGCGCTCCTTATGCTCGTTGTATTTGTCCGTTGCCGACTGTTTTAGATCATTCAGCAGCTGTCCCGTCTCCCGCTTTGCTTCGGGCGGAACGTTCCTGAATCCTTCAAAAAGTACGGAGATGAGCCCCTTCTTGCTCAGATAGGCTATCCTGAACTGCTCAAGTGAACCCTCACCGTCAATATTGTAATCTTCGATCTCTTTTTTAAGTTCTGCTATCCTCTCCTTCATTTCCGGACTTCCTGTTATTTAATAATTTTTACTTTCACGATTCTTATGTCCTGAACGGGTTTATCAGTCATATCAGTAGCTGTACCCGCAATGGCGTCAACCACCTCCATACCCTCGAGAACCTCTCCGAAAACCGTGTATGCTCCGTCAAGGAAGGGGGTACCGCCGACGGTTTTATAGGCGTTTCTGCGGTGTTCCGGCATGACATACGGCCCGGCTTCCTCCATTGCTTCATATGCTTTTATTATTGCTGACTGTTGTATCTCATCCTCTGACATTTCCTTTCCGGCCTGTTCTGCCTCCCTGCGGAGGTCCAGCAGTGCCTTGTTGTAGAAAAACTGCCTGCGGTTATAATCAATTCGCTGTACTGTAGCAGCCAGGTCCTCGTCATTGTAAACCTTTCCCTGAACTATGTAGAATTGTGTTCCTGAAGAGTTCCTTTCCGGGTTGACATCATCGCCCGTGCGTGCTGCTGCAACCGCTCCTCTCCTGTGGAACAGTGAATCATTGATCTCTGCAGGTATTGTATAATCCTCGCTTAATGCGGACGAATCCTGACGGGTGGCTCCGTCTCCGGTCTGTATCATGAAATCCTTTATGACACGGTGGAAGGTTACGCCGTTATAAAAACCACTCTCGGCAAGTTTGATAAAGTTGTCCCGGTGCAGAGGAGTGAGATCTGAAAGAGAGATCACGATGTCTCCTTCTGTGGTCTGTAATACGGCGCGTACGCCTTTCTTGCTTCCTGCCGAGCAGCCGGCAATTATAAGGGCTGCTGCCAGGGTCATGACGATGCGGAATGAAGTCCTCATTTTCTTTTATTTTACGAATGACAAAGATATATATTTGCAGTAAGAGTTAAGCATGAACGATATACGCAAACTTGCGGGGCAGACGGTGATATACGGATTTGGAACGGTTGTGCCGCGATTCCTGAACTACGCCCTGCTGACCCCCTTTTATACCCGCATTCTTGGTCTTGAGCAATACGGCGTTGTCACTGAACTGTATGCCTGGATGGTTCTCGCCCTCGTCATACTTACTTACGGGATGGAGACCACCTACTTCAGGTTTGCGGGAAAAAAGGCTCCTGCAGCCGAGGTATACGGCACGGCGCTGATAAGCCTCTTTACAACATCTGCGCTGTTCCTTCTGGCTGTATCGCTCTTTATAAATCCGGTTTCGGGATTCCTTGGTTACCAGCAGCACCCTGAATATATAAGGATGTTTGCATGGATCGTAGCTATCGACGCATTCTCCGCGATCCCCTTTGCATGGCTGCGTAACAATAACAAGCCGGTAATCTTCAGCGCTTTGAAGATCGTCAATGTTGTGGTAACAGTTGTGATAGCCTTCTTTTTCCTGAAGATCGCACCTTCATTGGCAGAAAAGGGAAACTCCTGGATCCACAAAATCTGGAACCCTGATTTCCAGGTGGGATATGTCTTTGTGGCAAACCTTGCCGGATCAGCTGTTACGCTGGTTTGTCTTTTACCTTTCATATTCAGGATAAAACCGGTGTTTGACAGAAGGCTGCTCGGAAAGATGCTGGCATACAGCTGGCCCCTGCTTGTGGGCGGTATGGCCGGTTCTCTCAATGAAGTGCTGGACAAAATCCTTCTGCGCAGGCTGATCGGCGGCGCAGAGGGCCTTGCAACAGTGGGGCTTTACGGTGCAGGATACAAGGTGGGGGTGCTGATGTCACTATTCATCCAGATGTATCGCTTTGCTGCGGAACCATTCTTTTTTGAAAAGGCGGGAAGCAAGGATGCAAAAGAAACCTATGCTGTTACAATGAAATACTTCGTGTTAACGGCACTGATACTCTTCCTTGGAATTAACCTGTATCCGGAGGCGATACAGATTCTGATCGGAGAGGATTTTCGCGAATCACTCATCGTCGTGCCTATTGTGAGCATGGGATACCTCCTGCTGGGTATCTTCATAAACCAGAGCATCTGGTACAAAGTTGACGATAAAACAATTTACGGAGCCTGGATAACTCTTGTTGGTGTTGCGGTAACAGTGGCGGTTAACATCATTTTCGTTCCAAGGTTCGGATATGTTGCAGCTGCCTGGGCACACATAGCATGCTATCTTTCCATGGTTATAGTGTCATATTTCGTGGGTCAGAAGCATTACCCGATAAAATATGAAACAGGAAAAATCTTCATGTATATAGTCCTGGCGGTGGCGCTGCTGTTTATCTCCATGCTGCTGGCGGTGGAGAATAAAATCATCAATGCGGTTATTGACACTGTGCTGCTTTTCATTTTCTTTGCGGTTGCTGAAATCAGGGACAAATTCTTTACGTTATTGTTTAAAAGAGGATAATGAAAATCAGGATAGTAAATAAATCACCGCACCCACTTCCGTCATACGAAACCGAACACTCCGCAGGAATGGACCTGAGAGCGTTTACGAAAGGACCGGTTACCCTGAGACCGATGGAGAGAAAACTCATTCCGACCGGTCTTTATATTGAATTGCCGGTCGGTTACGAGGCACAGGTCAGGCCACGCAGCGGTCTGGCCATCAGGCACGGTATCACCGTATTGAACTCACCCGGCACAATTGATGCCGACTACAGGGGTGAGATCGGGGTCATACTTATTAACCTGTCGGAAAACGAATTCACTATCAACGATGGCGACAGAATAGCCCAGATGATAATTTCACAGCATGTTAAGGCGGAACTGACAGGTACGGACAAGATTGATACAACCGCAAGAGGCGAAGGCGGATTCGGTCATTCAGGGAGAAAATGAAAAATATCGGAATACTGGTACTGATTCTGCTTGCATCAGCAGGATGTTCGGAAAAAGTTGTTTCACCTTCCCTGACAAGGGACAGGGAAGCAAGAACCGACAACCGCTATGACTATCTGCTTGCTGAAGCTCTCAGGCAGAGATACGTTGGTGAATTAAGCGAAGCGGCAACTCTGTTTGAAAAGTGCATAGAGCTGGACAGGAACAGGGCTGTGCCTTACTTTGAACTGGCACAGATGTACTCTGCTGCCGGAATGGGAGGAAAGTCACTGCAATATGCCTCAACTGCAGCAAGGCTTGAGCCCAGTAATTACTGGTACCAGCTTGCCTGTGGTTCTCTGTTCACACAGTATGAGATGAAAGACTCTGCACTGGTTTATTTTTCAAGGGCACTAAAGGCCGACAGCCGGGCAGTGGAGGTGAACGGCATACTGGCAGGACTATATTCAGAAAAGGGTGAGACAGATAAAGCTGATTCACTCTTCAGAATCCTTGACAGCGAAGGCGCCCTTACTCCGGATATGTCACTTATGATGATCTCCGGTCTGCTGGGCATGAATGAACTGGATGAGGCAGCAAGGAGAACAATCAGGCTTCTGGAACAACATCCCGGGGAGACTCGGTTCAGGGCGTTGCTTGCAGATATCTACTATGAACAGGGGTTTAAGGAAAAGAGTGACAGTATTTATACCGGTATAATTGAAAAGAATCCGGATGACATAGAAACACAGCTGCTTTACCTCATAAGCCTTGTTTACCGGAAAGAATACTCCGGCATATCGGGTTTCCTTGGCAATATCTTCAGAAGTGACGTGGTTGAACGAGAAAGAAAAATAGCTGTCGCCCAACGGCTTGCCGGTGACTCTGCCTACATTAAGGATAATGCTGAATCATTGATTGAAAGCCTTACAATCCTGGAGAAGCACTATCCGGATGATGAGGAGATAATGTCATTGCGCCCTGGTGTGTATGAAACCACGGGGATGACTGACCTTGCCATAAAGAGGTATGAAGAAATTCTGAATTCAGTCAAACAGGGATTCTGGTTCAAGGAGAAGCTTATGATACTCTATGCGGAAAAGAAGGAATATGAAAAGCTTTATAAGCTGGCTGATAATTATTCAAGGGAAAACAACCGCAGCCTGCTCGGGAAAATCTATTATGCTCTTGCCGCGATGGAGCTGAAGGAATATTCAGTGGCTGACACAGAACTGAAAAAGGCTATGATTCTGGCCGGAAACAATGACGAACTGAAGGTGCAGGTTCTGTCGCTTGCCGGCGACCTTAAATACAGGATGAAGGATTTTGATGCTTCATATAAAAATTATGAAGAGGCGTTAAAACTGGCGCCTGAGGATCCGCTGATTCTGAACAATTACGCCTACTTCCTCGCAGAGGGCGGCGGGGACCTTAAGAAGGCTCTCAGAATGGCAATGAAGGTAATGGAAACAGAGGCCGACAACCCTACTTACATCGATACTTATGCCTGGGTACTGTACAAGATGGGAAAGTACAGGGATGCACACCGGGAGATGATGAGAATATTCGGGACGAGTAATGAGAGAGACCCGGAATTACTTGAACACATGGGTTTTATAAAAAGGGCGCTGGGAAAATGTGCTGAAGCCGTGATCTTCTGGAAGGAGGCGCTCGATAAGGATAATACTAAAACATACCTGGAAGAGGAGATAAGGAAATGTATGCAGGAATAAAGTACACGTTTCTGTTTTCATTGATTGTGATGATGGCCGGTTGTTCAGGAATAAAAAGGGGAAGAACAACAGAGTCCGAAGTTGTGCCTGCCAATGCGGGTTACATGGCTATGATAGGCAATGTGGCTTCAAACAATATTTCAGACAGAGGATTTGAGATCAGAAAAGGCAGTATCGAGCTTGAAGGTACTGAAATAGAAGGAAGATTCGGACTGCATGCAAGGCTGAACAGCAAGGGCGACTTCTATGCTTCAGTTAGGGGCCCGCTTGGAATTGAACTGGTCAGGGTGCTGATTGTGGGAAATGATATGGCTGCAATTGACCGGTTTAACAGGAAGATCTACATTGGAAATAAAGATCAGGTCCTGGCGAAAAACGGTATGCCGGAAGATTTTATGAGGATAATTTTCGGAGATATGCCATCCGAAGATGAACTTGAATTGATAAGTTCAGGAAAGAATGAGATTATTGTTGGATCGGGTAATGAGGACTTCAGGAGCGTTATCTCAATCTGTACTGAAAGCATGAAGATCTGTACCAGGAAAATCGATGCAAAGGCCTCAGGACATGAAATATACATGACATTCGGACAATTTACGGAGGCTGGCGGAAAAAGATATCCTTCGGAAATTTCGGTAGAGGAAAAGAAAAAAATGTTTCACGTGAAACTTTTTATCGATGATTTGATTTATGAGTATGATTCTGACATAGAGTTTAACCTGCCGTCATATAAAAGAGAATCGTTTTGAGGTACCTGAACTTCATATTGTTACTGGTTATTGTTCATGTTTCGGGACTTTGGGGCCAAAGCCGGTCGGAACTTGAAGAGATGAGAAAAAAGAATCTTCAGGAGATCGAATATGTTGACAGGCTGCTCAAGACCACAGCAAGTCAGAAAAATGAGAACCTGAATGAACTGAGGGTTATCGGAAAAAAGCTTAGCCTGCGCGAAAATCTGATAGATGAGTATGGCCAGGAAATAGGCCTGCTCGAATACCGGATTGGTTTGAACGCACTTGCAACAGAAATGCTGGAGCAGGATCTCAATGAACTGAGGAATGATTATGCAAATTCAATTGTCAGTGCATATAAAGCAGCAAAAGGCACTCCTGCACTGGCTTTCATTCTCTCATCAGCTGACTTCAACCAGGGATACAAGAGGCTGAAGTATATACAGCGGATAGCTAAGTACAGAAGAAAGGAAACGGAGACTATTGAGACACTTTATTCACAGCTTCGGGAGACGAAGGAAAGACTCGAAAGAGACCGGAGAAACGTTAGTGATCTTAAGAACAAAGAGATAAGGCAAAAGCAGATATTGCGGGAGGAACAAAGCAGCAAGGAAAGACTTGTAAGTAATCTTAGCCGTAAGGAAAAACAGCTGAAACAGGAGCTTGAAGAAAAAAGAAGGATTGCAAGGCAGATTGAGAAGGAGATAGAAAAACTCATTGAATCGGAGAGAAAGAAAAGCGAAACTGTTCCTATGAGCTC
Organism: uncultured Rikenella sp.; assembly: GCA_964579645.1. Classification (GTDB taxonomy): domain Bacteria; phylum Bacteroidota; class Bacteroidia; order Bacteroidales; family VadinHA17; genus SR-FBR-E99. The sequence continues at coordinate 10,467 of CAZOHL010000013.1, forward strand.
AGAAATGAAGGTAATAGGAGAATCTTTCGGAGAGAACCGGGGAAGAATTCCCTGGCCGGTGGATAAAGGGATTATTACAAGTCATTTCGGAAGTCATCAGCACCCGGTTCTTAAGAATGTGATAGAAGACAATATCGGGATTGAAATCACATCGAGCGGCCCGACAAAGGCTAAATCAGTGTTCAAGGGCGAGGTAGGCGGTGTATTCGCTATCTCTGGAGCAAATATGGCTGTAATAATCAGACACGGGAAATACCTTACAGTATATCAGAATCTGGTAAATGTGGTTGTTAAGTCAGGTGATTCAGTTTCAATGGGGCAGGTTATCGGTGATGTATATGTCGATAACGGAAACGGAGGCAAGGCAGAACTAAAATTTATGGTATACGAGGAAAAGAAAAAGCTTGACCCGGAACTGTGGCTTACAAAAAAATGACTAAATTTTGCAACAAATAAATACCCTTTCAGTTAAAAAATAGTGATAGGGATTCAGGAATGGAAAGCATTACTATTAATTCAGACATTGAAAAACTGCGCGTTGTAGAAACGTTGGTAGATACATTATCGAAGAAACTGGGTATCTCTGACGAGGTATATGGAAAGATTCTGATATCTACTGTGGAAGCTGTCAACAACGCAATATTGCACGGAAACAAGGGTATTGAGGATAAAACTGTAACTGTAGATTTTACGGCTGACGGTAACATGTTTGAAGTTACTGTGACAGACCAGGGCGATGGATTTGATTACAATCACCTGCCGGATCCCACAGATCCGGAAAATATCGAGAACCTTCACGGACGGGGAGTGTTTATTATGAGAAGCCTGGCTGATATAATAGAGTATAACCTGCCGGGTAACCAGGTGAAGATGCGGTTTAAATACTGACTCGGTGAAAGTAAGCTTCCATTACGATATTGAAAAATTCAGACTGCGGGACAGCAGGATAATCAAAAAGACAGTAAATCGTATTGTAACAGATGCGAGGCTGAAGCCGGGCATACTTGATATCATCATTACAAGTGATGAGAAGCTTTATGAAATTAATCGCGAATTTCTCGGTCATGATTACTACACCGATATTGTTACATTCAATTACAATGAAGCAGGCACTGTAAACGGCGAGATATACATCAGCTGGCATAGAGTCAGGTCAAATGCTGCCGAATTCAAGGTGCCGTTCGGCTCGGAAATGAGAAGGGTTATTTTTCATGGCTTGCTTCATTTGTGCGGATATGATGACAGAACAGAGGGGGAGAAGAAAAAGATGTCTGAGATGGAAGAAATGTATCTGGCCTTATCATATGCCGAATGATTTTCAGATATGATATAATTGTGGTTGGCGGCGGCCATGCAGGCTGCGAGGCTTCCCGTATTGCCGCAGTAATGGGAGCAAAGACGCTTCTGGTTACAATGGATATGACCAAACTGGCGCAGATGTCATGCAATCCGGCCATGGGAGGAATCGCTAAGGGTCAGATAATCAGAGAAGTAGACGCATTAGGAGGCGCTTCCGGTATTGTTACTGACAGGTCGATGATTCAGTTCAGGATGCTGAACAGGAGTAAGGGACCTGCAATGTGGAGCCCGAGAGCCCAGTGTGACAGAATGCTTTTCAGCAGGGAATGGCGAAAGATCCTGGAGCACACAGATAATCTTGCTATATGGCAGGAAGAAGCGAGCGGGATCATCGTTGAAAACGGGCGTGTCAGGGGAGTCACTACGACATTTGGAACGGAGTTGCGTGCAGATGCTGTGATACTTACAAACGGAACCTTCCTCAACGGATTAATGCATATAGGTTTTAACACGATGTCCGGAGGAAGGTCAGGCGATAAGGCAACCAGCGGACTGAGTGTACAGCTCAGGGAGCTTGGCTTCGAAGTTGAGCGGCTTAAGACCGGCACAAGCGCAAGGGTCGACGGAAGAAGCGTTGACTTCAGTGCAATGACCGAACAGAAGGGTGATATTGACGGCAGGTGTTTCTCATATCTTCATGACAGGATTGAGATAAGGGATCAGCGTAGCTGCTACATTACACACACGAATGAAAAGGCACATGAAATACTTCGTGACGGCCTCAGATTTTCTCCGTTGTACACAGGAAGAATAAAGGGACGAGGACCAAGATACTGCCCGAGTGTCGAAGATAAAATCGTGACCTTTGCTGAGAAGGAATCACATCAGCTGTTTCTTGAACCCGAAGGGTGGGAAACGAATGAATATTATATAAACGGTTTCGCCAGCAGCCTTAAGCTGGAGACCCAGATTTCTGCCCTTAGGGAAATAAAAGGACTGGAGAATATAGTTATATACAGACCCGGATATGCAATAGAATACGACTTTTTTCAACCGACTCAACTGAAGCACTCTCTGGAAACCAAGAGAATTGAAGGTCTTTTCTTTGCTGGTCAGATAAACGGCACAACTGGTTATGAGGAGGCTGCTGCACAGGGATTGATGGCTGGAATCAATGCTGTTCAGAAAGCAGGAGGAAAGGCGCCCTTCGTTCTTAAGCGGGATGAAGCTTATATTGGTGTTCTTATTGATGACCTTGTGACAAAGGGAGTCGATGAGCCCTACAGGATGTTCACATCAAGGGCAGAGTACAGAATCATGCTGAGACAAGACAATGCAGACGAGAGGCTTACAAAAAAAGCTCTTGAACTTGGAACAGCCGGACCGGAAAGAATTTCAAGACTGGAGGAAAAATACCGGAAGGCGGATGAAGTTATTGCATTTCTGAAGAGCCGGAGTATTTCACCCGAAGAAATAAACGGGTTCCTGAAAGAGAAAGGAACTGCTGAAATCAATCAGAAGATTAAGGCTGTCAACATTGCAGCCAGACCCCAGGTTAGCCTTGAAGAGCTTTTGCAAAGAATTTCCGGTTCGGAAAACTTAAGCTATGCCGGTTCTGAACGAAGAACGGAGATCATTGAAGCAGCTGAAATCAGAATCAAGTATTCAGGATATCTTGAAAGGGAACGAGGCATAGCCGAAAAGATCATAAGGCTGGAGGATCTGAAAATTCCAGCCGAGATTAAATACGAGGAACTCGCATCAATATCAACTGAGGGAAGACAGAAATTGTCGAAGATCAGACCCGCCACCATCGGCCAGGCGTCAAGAATCAGCGGAGTTTCTTCTTCTGATGTTTCAATTCTTATAATGTATCTTGGCAGATAATATTCAATGTTCCACGTGGAACATTAATTCTTTATACATTATGAATATTGCAGGAAAAATTATTGATGTGCATACCAGGCGCATTTATCCAGGGATTATCACTATTTCAGGAGGCAGAATAGAGTCGATAACCGAGACTGAAAAAAGTCCGGATCATTTCATAATGCCCGGGTTGGCTGATGCACATGTGCATATCGAAAGCAGTATGCTTGTGCCTTCCCATTTTGCTGTAGCTGCCGTCCGGCATGGTACGGTTGCTGTTGTAACAGACCCGCATGAGATAGCAAACGTTCTGGGAAGGGATGGAGTAAACTTCATGCTTGAAAACGCGGAAAACGTTCCTGTAAAAATCGTTTTCGGAGCACCCTCATGCGTACCGGCGACATCATCGGAAAGCGCAGGAGCCAGGATAAGCTCATCAGATATACAGGAAATGATAGGAGAAGGCAGGGTAAAATTCCTGGCAGAAATGATGAACTTTCCGGGAGTTGTTTATAATGATGCAGAAGTGCATCATAAACTTGAAGCAGCCAGAAATGCCGGCATTCCGATTGACGGGCACGCACCAGGCCTGACGGGAGAAGAATTGAAAAAATACATATCAGCAGGAATCAGTACTGATCATGAATGCACATCAATTGAGGAAGCTCTTGAAAAAATTTCAGGCGGAATGAAAATCCTGATCCGGGAGGGAAGCGCTGCAAAAAACCTCGACATACTGGCTCCGCTGATCAGCTATTACCCCGACAAAGTGATGCTTTGCACCGATGACCTCCACCCTGAGACTCTTCTGCGCGGACATATCAACAATCTGGTGAGCCGGCTGATTTCGATGGATTATAATTTGTTCGACGTAATCAGGGCTGCATCGGTAAATACATTCGAACACTATGGCATCAGTGCGGGTACGCTTAAGACCGGAGATCCGGCAGATTTGATCATTGTCGATGATCCGCAAACCATGAACGTATTGCAGACATGGATAGACGGAAAGTGCGTGTTTGACGGAGAAAAGCCACTGTTCTCTCCGGGAGAAATCATTAAAATAAACAAATTCAAATGCACACGGGTGCTGCCCGATGAAATCAGGGTGATCAATGAAGGGGGCAAAATACACTTAATTGTGGCCAGAAACGGGGAGTTGACAACAGATGCAGACATCGTGACGGCAGGAGAGGGGGACTTTGTAACCTCCAGGCCCGAAGAAGATATTCTTAAAATTGTTGTCAAAGAGCGATACAATGACAAACCTCCGGCTGTTGGATTCATTCGGGGTTTCGGGATTAAAAGCGGTGCTATGGCCTCGTCGGTGGCCCATGACAGTCATAATATAATAGCGGTCGGCACGAACGACCGTGACATTGTAGCAGCCATAAACCTCATTGTGGACGCAGGCGGAGGAATGTCGGTAGTTTCTGAAGAAGTCTCTGAAATACTTAAACTTCCGGTAGCCGGAATCATGTCAGACCTGCCCGTGACCGCCATGGCATCACGGTATGAGAGACTTTCTGAAACGGCCAGAGGCTTGGGATGCAGGCTGGATGCACCCTTTATGACACTTTCTTTCATGGCGCTCCTGGTTATACCTAAACTGAAGATGAGCGACAGGGGCCTGTTTGACGGCTTGATTTTCAAACACATACCTCTATTTGTACCTGATACTTACAGCAAGCACAAAACTCATTAGCCTGGCGATCCGGAATCCATTCCGGTCGACCTTAAGTACAATATAATGAGCAGATTAAATTAATTCAGCTCATCTCTTCCCTGCCATGCCGGCATTTGTCATGCCATTATTTCTAACTTTGCTCCTGTTATAACAGAACCTCCCTCAGGAGGCCCGTACCCTTAACCCAGCGGAAGAAACGAATCAGTGAAATGGCTGTATCAGCAGGAGAGAAATTGAAACCAACAGTATCCGCCCTGCCCGACAAGCCGGGTGTATACCAGTTCATAGACGCTTCCGGAACCATTCTTTATGTCGGAAAAGCCCGCAGCCTGCGCAAAAGAGTAGCCTCCTACTTTACAAAAAACCAGTCAGGAAAAACCCTGGTGATGCTCTCGCGGGCTGCCGACCTGCGTCATATTGTTGTAGATAATGAATCTGAAGCGCTGCTTCTTGAAAACAGCCTCATTAAAAAACACCAGCCGAGATACAACATCCTCCTTAAGGATGATAAGACGTACCCCTGGATATGTGTTAAGAATGAGCATTTTCCGAGAGTTTTCATGACACGGAAACTGATCGCTGACGGATCAGCCTACTTCGGCCCGTATACCTCGGTTCCTGCAGTCAGAACGCTGCTGGAACTGATCCGGCATCTGTTCCAGATACGCACCTGCTCTCTTCCTCTTAATGCCGGATCAATTGCCGGGAACAAGTTCAGGGTTTGCCTGGAATACCACATGGGAAACTGCAAGGCACCGTGTGTGGGCCTTATCAGTGAAGACGAGTATAATCTTCAGGCTGACAGGATAAAGGAAATTATCAGGGGAGATCTCTCCGGGGTGACTTCATACCTGGAATCACTGATGCGTCAATATGCCTCTGATCTGAAATTCGAGGAGGCACAAAAAATCAAGGACAAGCTTGAACTTTTGTCAAGATACCGTAGCAAGTCAGTGGTAGTCAACACTTCCGTAAAGAATGTTGACGTATTTGGCACCTCGTCCGGAGATGGGTCAATGTACGTCAGTTATATGAAAGTGGTTTCGGGCGCCATAGTCCAGTCATGGTCCGTTGAACTGAAAATGAGGATGGAAGAGGAAAAGGAGTCACTTCTCTCAACCGCAGTGACTGAGATAAGACAACGGGTGTCAAGTGACTCTCCCGAGGTTATTGTTCCTTTTATGCCTGATATTCAGCTTGATAAGCTAAAATATACCGTTCCACAACGGGGAGACAGATATAAACTGCTTGAGCTGGCCAACCGCAATGCTGTGTTTTTCAGGTTGGAAAGGCAAAAGAAAACCGCAGAACGATCTAAGGAAAACCGCACTGAAAAGAACCTGGAAAAGATGAAGAAGGACCTTCACATGCCAGCGCCGCCTCTTCACATCGAATGTTTCGACAACTCCAACATACAGGGTGAATATGCCGTGGCAGCATGTGTTGTTTTCAGGAACGGCAGGCCAAGCAGCAAAGAGTATCGTCATTTCAACATTAAAACAGTGAAAGGGCCGGACGATTTCGCCTCTATGGAAGAGGTCATCCACCGGCGATACAGGAGGATGCTTGACGAGCAGACGCCGTTGCCTCAACTCGTGGTTATTGACGGCGGAAAGGGGCAGTTATCGTCAGCTGTCAAAAGCCTCGATGCGCTTGGCCTCAGGGGCCGCATGACAGTGATAGGAATAGCCAAGAAACTCGAGGAAATATATTTCCCTGGCGATTCCGTTCCGCTCTATCTTGACAAGAACAGCATAACCCTGAAAATTATCCAGCACCTGCGAAACGAGGCCCACAGGTTCGGAATTAATTTCCACAGGGGAAAGAGAAGCTCCGTCATGAACCGTTCACTCCTCGATGAAATTCCGGGCATAGGGGAAAAGACTAAAGAACGGCTGCTGAAAAAATTTGGTTCCGTCAGAAAAATCTCCGATGCAACCGAAGGTGAGCTGGAAAAGGTAATTGGTGCCCAAAAAGCCGCCGTTCTGGTTGCAGCACTTAAAAAATGATTTTTTTCCACGTGGAACAGTTTGGTTCCACGATGCCCATAACTTTCAGATATACAGTATTTAATGGCGCTTTACCTGAATCGTTAACTGCGTGAGAATTAAATATTTTCCCTCAGGCTGGCAGTCCCCCGAAGATTTTCTTCAGAAAACGGTGAAAAGAGTGAATACCGTCAGCTTTCCAGAACATCATTATGCACTGATGGTGGATCAGGTTGACATCTTCCTTTTCAAGGGCGGCGATTGTCTCTTTTGATTCTGCCCCCTGCTGAATCCAGAGATCTTTTATTCCGTGTGCAATTGCCTCTTTTGCCACAGTAAGTGTTTCCTCCTTCGGCGTCATAAAGATCAGGCCCCTGATATCTGCAGGCAGGTCGCTTACCGAGTTGTAGCATTTGACTCCGTCAATTGTTTCGGCTGCGGGATTGACGGGTACAACGTCCATCCCCTTCTTGCGCAGGTCGCGAAACATGACCTGTCCGAATTTCTTCGGGTCTCTTGACACTCCGACTATTGCATAGGTGCCAAGCGAGAGAAAGCGGTTTACATCTTTCATTTCCTTCTTAGTGTTGAGAATATTACAAATTCAATCAAAGCTGACTTTGTCTCTGAGTCAGGGTACTCTTCAAGTATACGGATGGCGCGGTCAGAGTACTCCTTCATTGCTGCCTCGGCATAGTCAAGTCCTCCGTGTTTTTTTACGAACTCAATTACCTCCCTGATATCCCTGTTGCCTTTTTTCTTTTTCCTGAGCAGCCTGATTATATGCCGGCGCTCTATTGGCCCTGTTTCACGCAGTGCATGGATAAGAGGCAGGGTAATTTTCTTTTCCTTGATGTCATTGCCCACCCTCTTGCCGGTTAGCCCTTCGCCTGTATAATCGAGCAGGTCGTCCTTAATCTGAAAAGCAATGCCTATATTTTCTCCCATCTCCTTCATCCTGGCGATGGTTTCCGGATCATCGGTGACGGAGCTTGCGCCGCACGCTGTGCAAGCCGAGATAAGGGCGGCGGTTTTCATCCGGATAATCCGGAAATAATCTTCTTCCCTGATGTCAAGCTTGCGGGTCTTCTGCAACTGAACCAGCTCACCCTTCACTATTTCCCGTACCGCATCCGAGACTATGCCGAGCATGTTGAAACGTTGCTTTTCAACGCTGATCAGCAGACCCTGGGCCAGGAGATAGTCACCAACCAGGACTGCTATCTTGGAATTGTACAATACGTTGATTGAAGGGAGTCCGCGCCTTTCGGAGGCATCGTCCACCACGTCATCATGTACAAGGGTTGCCGTGTGAAGCAGTTCGATGAAGGTCGCTGCGATATATGTTGTCTCATTGATTGTACCGTTCAGCCTGGCAGTCAGAAAGACAAGCAGAGGCCTCATCTGTTTTCCTTTCCGGCGAAGAAAATTATCAAGGATTACATGAAAGAAGGGGATATCGCTCTGGAGAGTGTGTCTGAAATAGGATTCAAACTCACGCATTTCTGCCGCCACCGGTTTCTTTATATCTGAAAGGCCTGCCATCCCTGGCTGAATCTGTGAGTATCAAAAATAAGACAAAATGCGGAACAAAATGTTCCGGGAGGGAGGTTTGATTATTACCTGACTGAATATAGTTCAGGATTTCTTCTCTTCCAGGAATTTTTTCTGGAAGACCAGGATAGCCAGAACCCCGGTGGTAATAGATGTGTCAGCGAGGTTGAATACCGGTCTGAAGAAAATAAATGACTGTCCCGGCCTGAACGGTGACCAGTCGGGCCAGTGGGTATCAATTATCGGGAAATAGAGCATGTCAACCACCCTGCCATGCAGAAATGTTGAATATCCGCCTCCTTCAGGAAAAAGTACCGCGGTTGTGTGCCAGCTCTCGCTGAATATCATGCCATAGAATGCACTGTCAATCAGATTACCGGCCGCCCCGGCTATAATTGCGCTTACCGACAGGATCAGGCCTGTATTGGCATTCTTTTTTATGATGCTGTCAAGATACCATGCTAATCCGGCAATGGCCACCATCCGGAATATTGTGAGGGCAACCTTGCCGGTTTTGCCACCCCACTCCATGCCAAAGGCCATACCGTTATTTTCAAGAAAATGGATCCTGAACCAGTTTCCCAGAACCGGGATTTCATCGCCAATCACCATGTTGGTTTTCACGATGATTTTTGCAATCTGATCTACAATCAGTATGGAGAAGATGAGAAGCAGTGCCTTTGTCCGGTTCGACATCACGTTCAAATTTGGCCGCAAAATAGCAAAAAAAACGGCAATGATCTCATTTAAATGCTTATAGTGTATTATCCGGTCACACTGCCCCTGGAGGGGATCAATAATAAAGGAATCTCTTGATCTTCAGTGTTGCGGTCTTCTGAAACGGTTCGGGCTGATAAACCACCAGTTGCAGCTGGCTGTACCTGTTCACCCGTGAATTGACATATCGTTGCAGCTCTTCGAGATATTCGTTGATTATCAGCTCTGCCTGGTCGGTAAAATCCTTCTTCATCTGTGCATATTTGGCCTGAAGTTCCTCGATATTCAGGTGAACCATCGCCACAAGCTTGCCCTTCTTTTGCACAACCAGAGATTCGATAACATGGCCGAAATCATTTATAACTGATTCGATCTCTTCCGGGTAGATGTTTTCCCCGCTTGATCCAACTATCATGTTATTGAGCCTTCCCCTGATGCTCAGATAGCCATGTTTGTCAACTGCTCCGAGATCACCGGTCCTGAACCATCCGTCAGGCGTAAGCACCTCGGCAGTCATTGCCGGCTCGCGGTAATACCCTTTCATCACATTTTCTCCCCTTGCCCATATCTCCCCTTCGCCGGTTACGGGATCCGGATTGTTTATCTTAAGGGTTACGCCCTGCATTGCTGGTCCGGTTGAGCCGAGCCTGCATGATCCAACCTTCGTGCCGGCAAGCAGGGGGGAGGTTTCGGTGAGACCGTAACCTATTGCATACGGGAATTTTGCATCAAGCAGAAACTGCTCTACAGTTGGATTGAGTTTTGCACCTCCAACGCCGAAGAACCTGAGTCTGCCACCAAATGCCTTGTATATTTTCCTGCCCGCAATCCTGTTGAGAAGACGGCGGAACAGGGGAGTGCCATAAAGGAATGCCACAACCTTGCTTTTGTTGAATGTCGGGGCCACTTTCCCGAAATAGACCTTTTCCATTATCAGCGGCACAGTAAGCATTGTTGTGGGTCTCACCTGTTCAAGTGCAGGAAGAAGAACGGAAGGTGTAGGAGCCTTGCGCAGGTACCATATCATTGCACCGTTGAATAGCGGCAGCACCAGCCCGAGTGTTTGCTCATACGTATGTGACAGTGGCAGTATTGAAAGGAAAACATCACTCTCAACCACATACTGTATTGTCATAACCTGCCTGGCGGTAAAGCAGATATTCCTGTGCGTCAGCATTACCCCTTTTGACTTGCCGGTTGTGCCTGATGTATAGATAATCACAGCCAGGTCATCCTCGGCCACATTGTATTCTCCTGACGGCTCGGAGCCGCCAACGAACCGTGCCTGTTGGTTGCCTGATATGATCCCGAAATCGTCTGTTGCAATCACCGTTTCAAGTGCTTCCGGCTTTATCCCGGCAACCTTATGGGTAAGATTGCCCGAAAGGAACAAAGCCCTGGCTTCTGAGTGATTCAGCACGTTTGCAATCTCTCCCGGAGTGAAGTCAGGCAGTATGGGTACGGCTACTGCACCCATTGAGGTGATTGCAAGATAGGCCACGCCCCAGTTGGGCATGCTGGTGCTCAGAATAGCCACCCTGTCGCCGGGTCTGATCCGGTGATCTTCAAGGAGCCTCATTACTGAGCGCGCTCTTTCCCTGAGCTGGTAATAGGTAATAACATCCTCTCCCACAAATCCCATCGCCTGGTTCTTTCCGTGTTTCCTGAAGCTCTCCCCGGCAAGATACGGGATTGTCAACATCTCGTCATTATTCATTGGCTATGAATGTATTGGGCGCAAAGATACTCTTTAAATAATATGCACGATATTTAAACGTATAAATATCATCCTTAAATATGCCTGTAAACAAATATCGGTCTAAATAGTTTATTTTTGCGTAGACCAAACACTTGCACAGATGGCCCTGATACGGGTAACCAAGGAATTTCGTTTTGAGATGGCACATGCCCTGTGGAACTATGACGGTCCCTGCCGGAACGTTCATGGTCACTCATATATCCTCTATGTGACTCTGGCCGGGGACCCGGTAAATGATCCTGACCATCCCAAGAACGGGATGGTGATTGATTTCGGCGATCTCAAGAAGATTGTCCGTGAAAATATCGTCGACAGGTTTGACCATTCCCTGATGGTCTCGGCACTGGCTCCCGCCGCCACCCTTGAAGCATACCGTCAGCACTTCGGCAATGTAATAGTGTCGTCGTTCCAGCCCACATGTGAAAACCTGGTGGCAGACATTGCGGCCACCCTGAAGGGAAGGGTGCCGGAGGGCACATATCTTCACAGTATCAGGTTATATGAAACAGCCACTGCCTGCGCGGAGTGGCATGCATCCGACAACAGATGAAAGAGGCAGATAATGACAGGAGGCTCTATCTGCTCGATGCGTACGCATTGATTTTCAGATCTTATTATGCCTTCATAAGAAATCCCCGTGTTACATCCCGGGGGATGAATACCTCGGCCATTTTCGGTTTCCTGCTTACCCTGGAGGATCTGCTGTCAAAACAGAGACCCACTCATATTGCCGTTGTTTTCGATCCGCCGGGGCCCACTTTCAGGAGCGAGCTTTACCCGGCCTACAAGGCGAACCGTGATGCCACTCCGGAAGACATCAGGATTGCCGTTCCCTACATCAAGCGTCTCCTTGCCGCCTTCCGGATACCGGTAATAGAGGTTCCGGGTTTCGAAGCTGACGATGTGATCGGGACTCTCTCGCGCAAGGCGGCAGAGCAGGGTTACAGGGCATTCATGATGACCCCCGACAAGGATTTCGCCCAGCTGGTAACTGATAATGTGCTCATGTACAGGCCAGGACGCTCTGGGGGTGAGGCAGAGATCTGGGGCAGGGAAGAGATAATAAGGGAATACGGTGTCGCTCCCGAGAATATTACCGATCTGCTGGGGCTGATGGGTGACGCCTCCGACAATATTCCCGGCGCCCCCGGAATAGGCCCGAAAACGGCCTGTAAGCTCATTTCAGAGCACGGGGCAATTGAGAGGCTGCTTGAAAACACTTCGGCGCTACAGGGCCGCCAGAAGGATATTATCGAACAGAACCGGGAACAGATCCTCCTTTCCAAACGTCTCGCAACAATTGAACAGAACGTGCCGGTTGAATTCAGGCATGAAGAGCTTCACAGGCAGGAGGTGGATACTGATGCCCTCAGAAAACTCTACGAGGAGCTCGAGTTCAGAACCATGGCTTCGAAGCTTGCGGCCAGCGGGGCACAGCAAACTTCACGGACAGACCTCCTGTCACATCCGCAGGATGATACCACGGCACGGGACTCGGCATCTGTTGCCGCACGGCCTCAGCCGGGAGAAGCACAGGGATCCCTCTTCGGGGAGATATCCTCACCTGCTGAAAATACAAAGGCAAACATAAACACCACTCCTCATAATTACACCCTGATAGAAACGAAGGAGGAAGCAGCAAGGCTGGCCACGGAGCTTTCATTGTTAACCGATTTCTGTTTTGATACAGAAACCAATTCCCTTGATCCGCTCAATGCGCAACTTGTTTCAATATCCTTTTCGTGGAAGCGCGGCTCAGGCACCATGCTCTGGCTCCCGCCAGAAAAAGACGAGGCGTTGAAACTACTGGAGCCACTCCGGCCGGTGCTTGAAAATGAAAAGATAAGGAAGACCGGGCAGAACCTGAAGTTTGACATACAGGTGCTTGCAGGATACGGTATTAGCGTCAGGGGACCGCTGTTTGACACAATGCTTGCCCATTACCTTCTTGAGCCTGACATGCGCCATAACATGGATCTGTTGTCAGCACAGTACCTTGGATATGAACCCGTTCATATAGAGGAGCTTATTGGAGAAAGAGGACCGCGGCAGAAAACCATGAGGGATGTTGACAAAGTAAAAGTCAGGGAATATGCTGTTGAGGATGCTGACGTGACATGGCAGCTGATGAAGATCTTTGAGCCAATGCTCAGAAAGCAGGAACTGGACACGCTGGCATCGGATATAGAAATGCCTCTTATCAGGGTACTGGCGGCCATGGAGCGCACCGGGGTGCTGCTGGACGAGACTGTCCTGAAAAATTACGCCGTCACGCTTCGTGAGAACATAATCAGGCTGGAACAGGAGATATACACATTTGCCGGGCATGAGTTCAATATATCATCGCCGAAGCAGCTTGGCGACATCCTTTTCGTAAGGCTGCGGCTCGACGACAATGCCAGGCTTACGAAGACAAAGCAGTACCGTACCGATGAGGAGGTGCTCCAGCGTCTTACGGGGAGGCACCCAATAATTGAAAAGGTGCTTGAGTACCGCGGACTGAAGAAGCTTCTTTCAACCTATGTGGAAGCGCTTCCACTGCTTGTCGACCCCGGTACAGGCAGGATTCACACAACATATAACCAGGCGGTTGCCTCCACCGGCAGGCTAAGCTCCACCAATCCGAATCTTCAGAACATTCCGGTGCGTGATTCCGAAGGCCGCGAAATTCGCAAGGCATTCATTCCCGCCGGGGGTAAAATTTTCCTCAGTGCAGACTACTCCCAGATAGAATTAAGGCTTATGGCTCATCTTAGCGGAGACAGCGCCATGATAGCAGATTTTCTCTCCGGGCACGATATTCATTCTGCGACGGCTTCAAAGATTTTCGGGGTGCCGGTGACGGATGTTACCCGCGAGATGCGTGCAAGAGCCAAGACAGCCAACTTCGGGATCATTTATGGCATCTCGGCTTTCGGCCTTTCAGAGAGGCTTACAATAGGCCGCAAGGAGGCAAAGGAGCTGATTGATGGCTATTTCAGTTCATATCCGGGGGTGAAGGCATACATGGATGAGAGCATACGCAGGGCCAGGGAGCTGGGATATGTGACAACAATGTTCGGCAGGAGGCGTTACCTGCCAGATATTCATTCGAGGAACCAGGTTGTACGGGGCAACGCTGAACGCAACGCCATCAACGCACCCCTGCAGGGCAGTGCTGCCGATATAATCAAGATTGCAATGGTGAGAATCGCCTCCAGGCTGGAACGCGAGATGCCCGGAGCGAAGATGATACTCCAGGTGCATGACGAACTCATTTTCGAGGTGGATGAAGAATACGTGGAAAAACTCGCCAGGCTGGTCAGAGAGGAAATGAAGGGAGCCGCTCAGCTGAGTGTACCGCTGGAGGTTGATACAGGTACCGGGTATAACTGGCTGGAGGCACACTGACAATGGCAGCGGAGGTCAGGGTTCTGTATTTCGGAGCGGCACAGGATGCCGCGGGGAGAACCGACGAGCAATTGACGGCGGGGGATACTGCGTCATTGCGCAACCAGCTGATATCCAAATACCCTGCCCTGAATCAGATTCCATTCCGGATGGCCCTGAACAAAACATTGCTGAAAGAAGAGTCTGCCTTGCGAAAAAGTGATATTATTGCAATACTGCCTCCTTTCCAGGGGGGCTGAAAACTACAATTCAGAAGATGAGAAACAGGTATCTGGTCGGGGGGCCGATAACACCTATACTTATATCAGAGTTGATGACGCTTGGCAGCGATGATACAGCTGCAGGAGCAGTTTCAATCTTCATCGGGAAGGTACGTGATGATGAGACTGACGGAAAGCGGGTAACAGCAATTGAATATTCTGCCTACGAGGAAATGGCAGTCAAAGCGGCGGAAGAGGTGATCTCGACTGTAAGGGCAGCTTTCAGCGATGTAAGGTCAGTCATCATTGTGCACTCCCTGGGAGTGGTGAAAGCAGGCGAGGCGTCGCTGTTTTTAATGGTCACAGCGGGTCATCGTGATCACGCAACCCGGGCGTGCCGCCATGCTCTTGAAATGGTTAAAGAGCGGCTGCCCGTTTGGAAAAAGGAGATATATTAGTATTTCAGATCCCTGCCGGAGCCTTCAGCAGTGATGCATATTTCGCCCTGTCTCCGGCGATCTCGACTGCTTTCCTGATCTGGGCGTCACGGCTGACTGAGTATTCTACTGTTCCCCAGTCATAGAAATACCTTCCGGCAAGCTCGGACTCTATCAGTTCTGTCACATCCGTAAGGTAAAGCGCCATCTCCCTGTCAAGGGTATGGCTGAGACCCGTTTTCAGCTTCTCAATCGCCTCCCTGTTTGCGTCATACAGGCCTTCCTCCATTGCCGTCCTGGACAGCTCTCCCAGGATACTCTCAGAGTCGGTGCGATATGAAAAACTCCTTTCCTTAAGGAAATTCTTAAACTGATCAAGGTCTTCTGTTCTGATCTTCAGGCTGTCAAGCACCGGTGGCTGGGGATGTGACCAGTAATATTCAGTGGCAAAGTCGAATATCATGTTCTGCACGAACAGTTCGCTTGTGAACCTGTTGAGCATGTCTGAAGGTACTGCTACATCGGGGATGATCCCGCCACCATCCTTTACAGGCCTGCCGTTTTTGGTTTTAAAGGTTTTTGTGAGCGAATCGGGAATAAATCCCACGCTCCCGTCCTCATTGCGGTTGGAGAAGTCAACAGCCTGAATGCATCTCCCGCTGGGAATATAATACTTGGCCGTGGTCATTTTCACCTGGGCCTTGTAGCTCAGGGGGCGTGCCACCTGTACAAGGCCTTTTCCGTATGACCTTTCTCCGACAATGACTCCACGGTCAAGGTCCTGCAGGGCGCCTGCCACAATTTCTGATGCGGAGGCAGAACTCCTGTTAATAAGGACCACCACCGGCATGTCGGGAGCAACCGGTGTCTTGTTTGTGCGGAATACCGCATCATATTGCTTTGCCCTCCCCCTGGTGCTTACAACCTCCTGTCCCGGTTTGACGAAGAGATTTACAATTTCGGCAGCCTCAGTGACCAATCCTCCGGGATTGCTTCTCAGGTCGAGGATCAGGTCTTCGGCTCCCTGTTTGTCCCTGAGGTCAATCAGAGCTTCACGTACTTCCGCGATGCAGTTCTGAGTGAAGTTGGTAAACCTGATATAACCGGTATTTTCGTCAACCATACCGTAATACGGGACGGCCGATATTGCAATTCTTTCTCTTCTGAGCTTTTTCGGAATATCCTGGCCGTTACGCCTGATTATGATTTCTGCCTCGGTACCGGGTTCGCCCTTGAGCATGTTTGATGCCTTGTCGGAAGAAACTCCCTTCAGGGATGTTCCGTCAATGCTTATCATCAGGTCTCCGGGCCTGATACCGCTTCTGTCTGCAGGGAAACCCTGGTAAACATTTGTTACAAGGATATAATCACCTGATTTTCTGATTAGAGAACCGAACCCGCCATACTTGCCGGTTGTCATGAAATCAAGATCACCGGTCTCTTCTTCGGGATAGTAGACGGTATACGGGTCCAGGGTTGCAAGCATGCTGTTGATGCTTCTTGTAACAAGTTTCTCCGGATCGATCTCATCCACATAAAAGGCATTCAGCTCCCTGAAAAGGGAAATGTAGATGTCAAGATTTTTGGTGAGTTTAAAGTCCTTGTTCTCCTGTCCCCCAAGCAGAAATCCGAGGGTAATCACTGCCGTCAGGGCAATTACCGGAACCAGAACTATCTTGTTTATTTTTTTACTTCTCATCAGTCAAATTTTCACAAAGTTAATATTTAAGCCCTGATACTCTTGATATCGCTTCAGCAACGCATTTTTCGGCATATGAATAAGGCCTGATCGTGGTGTCTGTCCAGATCAGGGCTATGTCTGCGTGACGTCCGGTCTG
The DNA here is from genome assembly GCA_964579645.1 of uncultured Rikenella sp. GTDB lineage: Bacteria > Bacteroidota > Bacteroidia > Bacteroidales > VadinHA17 > SR-FBR-E99. Next base: position 27,205 of record CAZOHL010000013.1, read on the forward strand.
TTTCATTAACGAGACCAGTGTCTCTTTGTTTTTCCTCCATGCTTCCCTGATTCTTCTTCTCATGAGATTGCGGTCAGCTGCTTTTTTGAAATGCCTTTTGGGCACGGTAATGAGCACCCTGACAGAATGTATCCCGGCAGCAGCAGGAGTAAAACGGCAGATTACCCTCAGTGATGGCATATTCAGGGATTTCCCTTCAGCAAAGAGCTCGCTTATTGCTATAACCCCGCAGAGTCTCTCGCTCTTTTTGAATGATGCCTTCTGCATTTTAATTGTAAAAAGAAAGCATCAATCCGGGTGGAAGGATGCTTCCGGTTGTATTCTATGATTAACCTGTGCTATTTGTGATTCCTGTTAAAATCCTTAAGGAAGTTGTCAATTGCCATAGTCATTGATGGAGCTTTGGGATTGGGGGCCTGGAGGTCAAGCCTGAAGCCCTCGTTGGTGACCGCCTCGGCAGTAGTTGGTCCGAAGGCCGCAATCTTAACATCACCCTGCACGAAGGTAGGGAAGTTTTCCTTGAGAGACTTGATTCCCGAAGGGCTGAAGAACACGATCAGGTCATAGTCGAGCTCCTTGGAATCGAAATCCCTGCTTATCGTGCGGTACATTGTGCCGATAGTGTGCCGGATCTTATGCCTTGCAAGAAGCTCGGGAATATCTGATTTGTGCGGGTCTGAAAGTGGAACGAAGAAGTTTTCCTCCTTGTGCTTGATTATTACGTCAATAAGGTCTTCGAAGTTGGCTTTGCCGTGGAATATCTTCCTTTTCCGGTAAACGATGTATTTCTGCAGGTAAAACGCCACGTTCTCGGTAATGCAGAAGTATTTCAGCGTTTCAGGAACCGCTAACCGCATCTCCTCGCAGATTCTGAAATAATGGTCTATTGCAGTCTTCGAGGTGAAAATGATTGCAGAGAAGTCACCAAGGTTGATTTTTTGCTGTCGGAAATCCTTCGCGGAAATGCCTTCAACCTGAATAAACTGTTTGAAATCTATTTTCAGGTTGTATTTTTTTGCGAGCTCGAAATATGGGGATTTCGGATTGTTTGGCTCAGGCTGCGACACTAATACCTTCCTTATTTTCAAAGCCTTAAGTTTTTAGTTCAACCTTCACATTCATGCCGCCGGTCAGTATACACCAAGTAGTTTGAGAATGACCAGGACGGGCAGAACTTCAAGGGCACAAAGGTACAAAATGAAATAAAAAATTGAAACATGCCTGTCGTGAAAAATTAAAAGCAACCTTAAGGCTCTGATTAATAAGAATATAGAAACAACCACAATCCCTGAAATGATGAACGGAACCGGGTTGCCAATCTTAGCAAAAAGGATTAATCCGTTAAGTATAAAGAGAATTACCGAGCTGGCGAACCAGGAATTGTAGACAACGTTCATATACTCACGGAAGAGGCTCTTGAAACCGGTTATCCCTGCAAGTGCTATGCATAACAGGTGCCTCAGAAGAAGGGCTGCAAGAAATGAGCCAGCAATAATGGCTGTAAGTGCTACGGGGCCTTGGAAGCGGACGGGGCCGGCCATATCCGGGACCAACAAGGCTGTTGCCGTAAAAAGGCTGATATTCAGTATTGTAAAAGCATTTCTGAGTATCGGTGGCCATGAAAACACCTCTGACGTACCCGCGGGAACAATTTCTTCATGCCTGCGGAAGCTGATTGATGACAGTCCGGCAATTATGCTGCGCCGCCCGAAGGCTGTCAGCAGAGAGACAAGCAGAAGAGAAAGGGAGAGGACTATGAAGCTCATGTCAGAGTTTACGGGTCCGGATGGCCTCGGCTCACCTTCTGCACGTTTGAATCCGGAGACATAATCAGCTGTCAGGCCGGTTACACCCTTGTCCTCAGCTGAAGCAACTTCCTCCGGGGAGATCAGGGGAATGATCCGGCCCAGGCTGAACTCTGTCTGCCGCGCCGGCAGGCTGAGTGTGTCAGCGACAACACTGATTGAATCTCCCGGGCCGTTTGTCATGATAGGATGTTAAAAGTAAGCCGGCTTGCCTGGGTAGAGCTCGGACAGGATGTTGTTGGCCAGCCGGGAGGCTCCTATCCTGAAAAAATCAGGCGTAAGCCATTTGTCCCCAAGCATATTCCTGACAATGAAGTAATAAACGAGGGCTTCATCAGGGGTGACAATCCCGCCGGCAGGCTTGAATCCGATCATTATGCCGGTCTCATTGTAATAATCACGTATAGCCCTGCATATTATCCATGCTGCCTCGGGAGTGGCAGACACACTGCTCTTGCCCGTGGATGTCTTTACGAAGTCTGCGCCTGATTCCATGGCAATTACAGAGGCCCGGTAAATATTTCTTTCGTCCTTCAGCAGCCCTGTTTCAAGTATGACCTTCAGGGTGGTGTCACCGGCAGCTTCCCTGATGGCCTTCAGTTCATCGATGACACCGTCAAAATCACCTTTCAGGAAAGTCCCCACGGGGATGACAACATCAATCTCATCTGCGCCCGTCCTGACAGCCATGGATGTCTCGAGTATCTTCACTTCGGTGAATGTCTGCGCAGTTGGAAAAGAAGCCGCCACCGCAGCCAGCCTGACGCCGCATCCGCCAAGAGCCTCATGTGTCACTTTCACGAAGTTGGGATAGACACAGAGTGCTGCCACATTGCTTATGTCATTGAAGTGATAGCTGAAGAGGGCGGTTCTTTCTGCGAAGCTCCGAATAGTTGCGTCACTGTCTGTTGTGTTGAGGCTGGTGAGGTCGATAAATGAGAATATTTCTCTCAGAATCGGAGCCCTGTCAATTGTTCCCGGCGTCCTTTTTGCCTCGGCAATGCATTCACCCATCTCGCCAGGCGAGTAGTCATTGTTTAAAAGTTTTTTATATAATTTGCTCATAATGAGTTTTATGTGTGATCAGCAACAGACTGTCTGACGGTTGTCAAACGCGGGTCAATTTAGTGGTTTTTGGTGAAAAGCAAATAAAAATCAGACTATTTGCGAAGGCTTTTATTTCTTGCCAGCGATGCAAATATTCCTGCGAAGCAGAGAATAGAAAACACTATAAAGCCGGTCTTCATTGAATCCATGAGCCGGGGGTAGTTGTCCGGATTGATTTTCTCCTGTCCCATGTATATCGCCAGAAGCATCAGAGCTATTGCCAGGCTCAGGGTCTGTCCGACGTTTCTCATGGTACCAAGCATGCCGGAAGCGTTTCCCAGCTGCCGGTTCTCTACCGAGCTCATTATTGCATTTGAGTTCGGCGAGGAAAACAGGGAGAATCCGGCTCCCATGATTATCAGGACTGCCACGATGAATCCCACGGTTGTGTGCTCGTTAAGGAAGCATAGCATGATCAGTCCGGCAGAAGTGATGCCCATGCCTGTTGAGGCCAGTACTCCCGGGTTGTATTTATCCGAGAGTTTTCCGGCAGCAGGAGAAATAAGTGCCATTGTAAGGGGCCATGACATAAGAACAAGTCCCGCTTCGCGAGGACCCAGGTCCCTGATGTACTGGAGGAAGAGACTAAGGAAAAAGCCGATTGCGCTTGTGGCAGCGTAATGTATCAGTGCGGCAAGGCTCGAAAAGGCAAAGATCCTGTTATGTGAGATAAGCGTAACATCGAACAGCGGATGCACGGCATTCTTTTCCCTTAGGACGAACAGAGGCATCAGCACCAGTCCGGTCCCGGTTATCATCCACCCCTCCACGGAGGGCAGCCTTGAGAATCCGTACATAAGTGCCGCCATGGAGATGCCGTAAATAACTGATCCGGCCCAGTCGAAACTTTCTCCCTTTGCTTCGGCCCATTCCTGCTTCATCTTTGTACGGATCAGGACAAGGCTGATTATTCCCATTGGTATCAGGAAGGCAAATATACTCCTCCATCCGAGGTATCGTGTAAGCAAACCTCCAAGGAATGGCCCCGAGGCCAGCCCCACATAAACTGCAGTCACATTGATTCCCATTGCCCGGCCTCTCTCCCCTGGGGGAAAGACCGATGTCAGGATGGCCATGTTTGTGCCGAACATCATTGCCCCGCCAATACCCTGCAGTATCCTGGTACCGATCAGCCATCTGATCCCGGGAGTGAATGTCAGCAGGACCATTGAAAGAGTGAATACAACCAGACCCGCTGTGAACACCTTCCTCCGTCCAAGGATGTCTCCGGCCCTGCCCGCAGGAAGAAGGAGCATCGAGGTTGTGAGCATGTAACTGCTTATTATCCAGTTTAATGTAACGGCATTAAGGCCGAACTCCTCTCCGATGGAAGGCAGTGCAAGATTCACCGATGAGCCCATAAACGGGGTCAGGAAGGATGCAAAGGCCGTGACTGTCAGCACTGACCGTTTAAGCTCTTTTTCTGTCATTCCCTGTTCCTGCTGTCAATAATTATTGTAACCGGGCCGTCGTTGACAAGTTCAACATCCATCATTGCCCCGAAGATTCCTGTGGCCGGAGTTTTTCCAATCAGGCCGGCAGTGCAGGCTATAAACTCTTCGTACAGCGGTATTGCCTTTTCCGGTCTGGCTGCCCTGACATATGAAGGCCTGTTTCCCTTTCTGGTCGATGCGTGAAGAGTGAACTGGCTGACAATCATTATCTCCACTCCGGTATCTGCAGCAGAAAGGTTCATGATCCCGGCGCTGTCATCAAACAGTCGCAGGTTCACAATTTTGTTAGCCAGCCATGTTGCGTCATCATTTGTATCTGCATCTTCAATTCCGGCAAGTACCAGCAGGCCCTTTCCAATTGCAGAATATAACTTTCCGTCAATTGTGACGGAAGCTCTTTTCACTCTCTGGACAACAATTCTCATACAATGAAACAGGGTGGTAAAAATAGCAAATATTACTATTTTTGCGCCCATCAGTCAGTCATGGACCTGATTACTATCACAGCAATAGCCCTGGGCCTCTCCCTCGACAGCTTCGCCGTTTCGCTCTCCTGCGGAGTGATCGAGTCGAAGATCCGTTTCAGAAATGCCATGCGGATTGCCTTCATTCTTGCACTGTTTCAGGGCGGACTGACGGTACTGGGCTTTTTCCTGGGATCAGCGGTTTCAGACTATATCTCCAGGTATGATCACTGGCTGGCTTTTATTCTTCTGATGGTTCTCGGGATACGGATGATAATCGGCGGTATGAAAGGTAACTCTGATCAGCGGCCAATTGACATAAACCGTTTGCCTGTGGTGCTGACAATGGCGGTAGGTACAAGCATAGATGCTTTTGCAGTTGGTATCAGTTTCGCTTTTCTGAAGGTTCAGATCTGGACGGCAGGGCTTATAATAGGCGCCATAACCTTCCTGGCATCGATGACGGCGATCCGGATCGGCAAATCTGCCGGCACCCGCCTCGGTTCGAGGGTTGAAATCGTCGGGGGCGTTATTCTGGCGGTAATCGGGGTCCGTATTCTTGCAGAACACCTCCTGTCTGCAGGCTGATTATGCAGGCCCGGGCGTCACAGAACGGCAATGCCTGGCTGTATATGGTCAGGCATCTCCACGCCTGTCCGGATCAGGGACCCGCTCTGATATCTGCTCAAATTGGTATCATGAACCTTTCCCTGGCTGAAAAAGCAGCCATTTCCCTGTATCCGGCCCTCCTCAGCAGGTCATATGCTTCACCGAAATATTGCCCGACACGTTCCGGAAAGTGGGCGTCCGAGTTAACGCATACAGGCACCCCCTGCTGTGCGAAAAGATGAAGGTATTGTCTGTCAGGATAGAAATCACGAAGCGGTTTGTTACGTCCGTTCGTATTTATTTCGAAGGCAACTTCGTGGATCGCAAACGCTGAAGCCATCATGCTGTACAGGAGTGAGATGTCAGCCTGCGGGTGAAAGCGGTGTATCCGGACAAGGTCGGGATGTCCGATGATATCAAAGAAACCGGTGGATGCAGCCTCGCATACCAGGTTGAAATAGTTCTCATAGATCTGGTCAATATCCTTCCCGATATAGAATTCAGGGCCGAGGTCCACGGTTTCATCTCCCATATAGTGGACAGAACCGATTATATAGTCGAACGGGAACGAGTTGATAATCTTTTCGGTTTCCATCCAGGCGCCGGGAAGGTAGTCAATTTCGAGGCCCAGCCTGACAGCTATCTGATCCTTGTGCTCCCTCTTCAGCCGCAATATGTGTTCGGCATAAGCCGGAAGCCTTTCATGATCCATGCACCAGCGCGTGTCGCCTCCCAGGGGATTCAGGTGGTCAGAAAAGCCCATCTCCTTAAGTCCCTTGCTCAGAGCTGCCTCAACGTATGCCTCGGGCTCACGCTTTCCGTCACTGTAAACGGTGTGCATATGATAGTCGGTTCCGTAGATCATTTTTCCTGCTCTTATAAAATGACAGCCCTGATTCAAAAATATAAAAGCTGAACGGATAATGTCAGGGATTGTTCTAAATTTGTAGGAATAATGGTTTTTGAAGCAAATATCCCAAAAAGGAAATGCAATTGTCTCTCCTGTGAGCTCAGGAATCTTGTTTTTACCAACCTGGAGGAGGAGGATGTAAGGCGTGTCTGTGAATCGAAGGAGGAGTTTTCCTTTGCAAGAGGCGAAATCATTCACAGCGAAGGAGATCCAATACGTCACTTCAAGTATTTAAAAACCGGTCTTGTCAAACTCTTCAGGCAGACCCGGGAGGGGGACGAACAGATAATTACAATTACAAGGCCGTTTGAATTTGTGAGCAACACAAACGTATTCCATGAGGAAAAGTACAGGTACTCGCTCTCGGCCCTTGAAGATTCGATTGTTTGCTGCATCAGGATTGAATACATCAAGGAACTTATCCTCAGGAACGGGAAGTTTGCCCTGAACCTTATCTCTGCACTTTCACGAACCGCGGAGGGAATCATCTCACTCGGACTTGAGATCAGGAAAAGGAACCTGGCCGGCCGCACCGCATTTGTACTGCTTTATTTTTCAAACGAAATCTATCATTCCCGGATATTCGAGCTTCCGGTCTCACGGAAGGAGATTGCCGATCTGATCAGCATGAGTTCCGCCAACGTGATCAGGACGTTTTCAGAATTCAGGCGTGACGGCATCATAAGGGCCAACGGCCGTACAATTGAGATCACTGACATGAACAAACTGGAGGTGATTTCAAGGCGCGGGTGATCATTGCGCCAAAATAATTATCTTGATTGTGTTTAACCTTAACATGTATTTCCGCCATGAAAAAAATTACCGGAACCTTGATTCTATTGCTCTCTGCCGCCGTTCTACCCTCCGCTGAGGCACAGCAGCCCTCACTGCCCGACTCGTCAGTCTATACAGTAGGTGGAACGCGGCACGGTGTAAGTTTCTTCCCGAGGGTGCAGCACCCGGGAGTTGAATACTCACCCGGCGACACTCTCACTTTTGACAGGTACCATACCTACGGAGTGATCTGCCACTGGATGACCCGCTGGGCGGAGGATCATCCGGAAATTGTGACACTGTATGAAGTAGGTCGCAGTTATGAGGGGAGACCGGTTATGCAGATGACAATTACCAGCAGCAAATACGGATCTGACACTGACAAGCCCGCCGCCTTCTTTGAGGGAAACAGGCACAGTGGCGAGATTACCGGGGCCGAATCTGTAATGTGGCTGGCAAGGCACCTTGTAGAAGGATACGGCACGGACCCGTCGGTAACCGATCTGCTTGATCACTTCACCGTTTACCTCAGGCCTGTAAACAATCCTGACGGCCATGATCTGTACCTCAACACGGCGCAGAGCAATCGCAGCACCGTGCGGCCGGATGACAATGACAGCGACGGACTCTTCGACGAGGATGCACAGGAAGACATTGACGGCGACGGCATCATCCTGACACTGCGCTGGCCCGACAGGAAAAACGGCACCCTGATTCCCGATCCGGATGACCCTTCCGGCCGGATCATGAAGAGAGTGCCCCGTGGTGAGGGCATATATGCCACGTCGCCCGAGGGAACCGATAATGACGGTGACGGCAGGATCAATGAAGACGGTATAGGAGGGCTTGACCTGCACCGCAACTATCCCGAGAACTGGAGGCCCGAAAGTGAATATACCGGAAGGGGCTTCACCCAGCGTGGAGCAGGCGCATATCCGCTTAGCGAACCTGAGACAAGGGCTGTTTTTGCCTTCCTGATGTCCCACCCGAATATCTATGTTGTTAACTCCATGGACACCACGGTTCCTATGCATCTCCGGCCTCCGTCAACATCACCCTCCGAGGAGCGGATGTATCCCGAAGACCTGAAGTGGTACCGTTATTTTGACGACCTTGCCAGGAAGATCACCGGTTATGAGAAGGCAGGAGATGTTTATGATGATTATGGCAACGGAGAACCTCTCTTCGGCCATGGCCCTGACTTCGGATACTGGTACTACGGTGCAATCTGGTATGGAGACGAGCTTTGGAACGGAGGAAGGACAAAGGATTATGACGGTGACGGTGACAAGGACCAGCTTGATATGCTGGCATGGGATGATGAGGAAAACAAGGGTGAAGGTTTTCATGAGTGGAAGCCTGTAAGCCATCCGATACATGACAGCGTGGAGGCTGGCGGATTCAATCCGAAATTCTTCAGCCAGAATCCCCCTCCTGCCCATCTTGAGAAATGGGCCTCTGGCCAGGCGCTTTTCAACAAGGAGCTCATCCGTCACCTGCCAAGGCTCGAATGGGAAGAATATTCGGTTAAACGGGTAAAGAACTACCGCGGTGATTCTGCTGATTATAAGCTCACAATCAGGTTCAGGAATACAGGCAGGCTCCCCACTGCCCTCAGCCAGGCTCACCTTGTCAAGATTGTCAGGCCTGATGAGGTAAAGCTGAAATTTGCGGCTGACTCTGCCGCATCGCCACTATTTAAGGTTATTGAACCGGCAACACCGGCATCCGGACGCGGAAACATGATGATGTCCGATGAGCGGAGCCGGAAACCTGAATATGTGACCACCACAGTGGGCTACACTCAGGGCGGGGCCACGGCAGAGGCAAACTTCGTCATCAGGATATACGGAGGGGCTGAAATAAAGGGATCTGCCACTGTTGAAACCACCAGGGCGGGTATACTGCCGGAGAAAGAGTTTATTCTCGGTAGTATAACTTCACAGGCAGGCTCTCAGGGCCGATGAAATGTCAGGATACCTGAAACGGTATCCGGTTGACGAAAGATGATCTGACGAGATCCGGCTGCCCGTTGTCAGGATAACAGCCATTTCGCCCAGAACAACACGCAACAGCCAGGCCGGCAAGCGCGGAAGGAATACGGGGAGCCGCTTCAGCCTTGCCACTTCACCCATCAGCTGATCATGTGTTACATGATGCGGGGCGACGGCGTTGAACGGCCCCGACATTGTGGAATCAGTGAGAGCCTTGTGATATATGCTGCACAGGTCTGCTATATGTATCCAGGGGAAATACTGATCTCCGGGAGCGAATCTTACGATCAGTCCCGCTCGTGCCGGTGCTGTCATCCGGTTCAGCGCTGATCCTGAACGGGCCAGCACCACCGCCGTCCTGAGCTTAACAACCCGTACCCCCGCCCCGGTAAAGAGATCGGCTGTAGCTTCCCAGAGCCGGCATGTCTCCCCCAGAAAGTCGCCTGCAGGTGGATCCGGCTCCGTGAAGATCCTTTCTGAGTTTTCTGAACCGTAGTAGTTTACCCCTGACGCAGTTATGAACACAGACGGGATTTTTCCGGTACCGACTGTCATCCTGTGAAGAAGCTGCCCGGAAACAGTACGGCTTCTGATTATTTCACTTTTCCGGGATTCGCTCCACCTTCCGTCACCTATATTCGCGGCAGCAAGATGAATTATTGCATCACCTTCCCTGAAGGCATCAGGGTCACAGTATCCACTTTCAGGATCCCATCTGTATGCCTGGTATCTGCCGTTCATTTTACCTCCCCGGGTGAGGTGCACCACCAGCCATCCCTCTGCTGCAAGGAGCGTGCTAAGGTAAGAACCGATCAGCCCGCTCCCCCCCGTAATTACTACCCTGTGCATCTCCTACTCAAGTGATTCAATGATTTCAATGGCATCAATAATGCATTTTTCACACACCTTCCGTGATAGTCCCTTTCGCGATATGTTTTCTTTTCCCTCAGGGGTGTTGAGATCCTCTCCGAGGAGTTCTGAGCACTGGTCGGTACCGTTACGGGCGGTGAAGATCCTGTTGAATTCCTTTACCCTGCCGTATACAGCGGTCTTGTCGCTTTCGGAGGGCAGGCCGGGGGCCCCGTGAGCCATGCCGAACCATATGTATGCCCCTGTGACGGCTCCGCATGTCTTCTGCAGCCTTCCCATGCCGCCACCGAATGCAGCTGCAGCCCTGGCTGTCTCACTGCTCTTTCCGGCACAGGCCATAAGCACTGCCTGGGAACAACTGTAACCCTCCCGGAAGTATTCTATGGCCTTGTCTTTAATATTCATTTACTTTTTTGTCAAAAATATTAAAAAAACCAAGCAGCTTAAGATTCCTTTTTTGATATGATTTTGAAATGTCCTAATTTTACCGCCTGCATTAAATTAGTATAAAACACATCATTTACAATGGCAAACCAGAAGAAAATCAAGGGAGTGATTGGAATCCTGACGGGAGGAGGTGACGTTCCCGGTCTGAACCCCGCAATCAGGGCCGTTACCATCAGGGCCAACAGGGAAGGGTATAAGGTGATAGGGCTGCGCAGGGGCTGGGGCGGTATCATTGAGATAGTCAGGGACCCGAAGGCTGACAACAGCCAGTGTTTCCAGATCCTGACGGATGACATCGTGAACAGGGCCG
>CAZOHL010000014.1:0-37080 GCA_964579645.1 uncultured Rikenella sp.
TGATTCTATCGCGAGGATCGTAATTTCTGGTGCCATTTTTGTATCACTCTTTTTTATAACTTCGCCAGCGGCGGGAATCACTTCGTGAATGGCCAAAATTATTAAAAAAATCGTCAGGGTCCTTCTCATCATAGCAGCAGTGCTGGTTGTGGTGCCTCTGATTCTCTTCCTGCTGCTGCAGGCGCCGCGTATTCAGACCTGGACGGTCAGCAATGTCACAAAGGCAGTATCCGGAAAAACAGGAGCTGAGGTCTCAATAGGCAGGGTCTCCTATTCACTATGGCATGAGATTGTGCTTGATGATGTGCTTTTCAGGGATCTGAACGGTGACACTATAATTGCTGCCCGCAAGGTTGATGTCAGGTTGCGGGAGATCAGGCCGTCACGGAATCTTTACAGATTCGGAACAATTGACATTCACAAGCCTGACTTCAGGATGATTCAGGACACTGCCGGGGTCATGAATCTGACTGCCTATCTCAGGTCACTTAAAAGTGACCGGGAACGTGACAGTACCGGGGGTATCGATCTGCGCTTTGCTGACATAGACATGCTTGATGGTTCCTTCTCGCTCGCTTACATGTCTGACACAATCGGTGTGATTCCCGGCAGTGTCAACTACAAGAACATGCATATTGAGCACATCACCGGAAAGGTAAGGGATCTCAGGATTATACCAGATTCTGTGAGTATGGTGATAAGGGGCCTCGCGTTCAGGGAAGCCGGCGGATTTGAAAGCCGGAGCCTTGATATGAACATTGCCGTGGCGGAGAGCAGTCTGTATTTCAGGGAGATTGATCTGCTCACCGATTCAAGCGCCCTGTCTGCCGAACGAATATTGCTCATGCCACGCGAAGATGACTCATGGAAGGATTTCATAAATGATGTCAGGATTGATTTCCTGTTTAATAATTCTGTTATAAATACCTCTGACATCTCATATTTTGTCAGACCCCTGGCGGGCGTTAGTGAGAAGGTAAGTTTCTCCGGAAGGGTGACAGGCACAGTTGCAGAAATGAAGGGGAAGAATATCAGGATAGACTATGAGACCTCGACAAGGCTGAGGTTTGATTTTGATATTTCCGGACTGCCCAGGATAAACGACAGTTATCTTTTCATCAGTTTCACTGATATGAAGACCCGTGCTGCAGATATTGAGAGGTTTTCGTTGCCCGGCAGGAAACCCATCCGGCTTCCTGCAGTTGCCCATGACCTTGGACTTATCACATATGAGGGAAGCTTTACGGGGTTTACAACCGATTTTGTTTCATTCGGCAGGCTCACAACCGAAAGGGGCACTTTTGACACTGACATCTCGCTAAGGCCTGACGGCCGAAACACCTTCGGATTCAGAGGTTCTCTCACGACCAGTGCCGTTGATCTCGGGTACATGGCAAAAAACAGTGAGATGTTCGGCGGACTCTGGATGCATGCAGAGGTTGACGGATCAATGGAATCTTTCCGCCACCTCTCCGCGAACATCAATGGGGTGATTGACTCTGTGGAGATAAACAAATATCTCTACAGAAACATAAGTGTATCAGGGACATATGCAGACAGGATATGGGACGGAAGTGTTGAGGTGAGCGAACCGAACATTGAGATGAGCCTTCTGGGCAGGTTTGATCTCGAAAAAAACAAGCCTGAGTTTGATTTCACAATGAACCTGGCAAATGCTGACCTGTACACTCTCAACCTTGTGAAAAAAGACACTGTCTTCAGGGCCACGGCTCTTGTCACTGCAAATTTCACGGGAAACTCCACAGACAACCTGAAAGGGGACCTGAGGCTGATAAACTCAACTCTCGAGAACTCAAATGGGAAGCTCAATATATATGACTTCCTGGTTAGTTCAGACATAATCGGCGGAGAAACCGTTCTTAAGCTCAGGTCAGATTTTGCCGATGCAGATCTGAGGGGTCAGTACTCTGTTGATGCAATAAAAAGAAGCGTTTCCGGAATGTTGGCGGACCTGTTTCCTTCCAGATTCAAAAAGCCTGAAACAAAGAAAGGTGATTCAGTGGCTAAGGCAATGTTTTCCCTGGATGCCAGGATCAAGAGGACTGACAGGCTGAATGAGTTTCTCGGAACGGGACTTGGCATTTCAGAAGGGACACATGTCACAGGGCTCTTCCGGTCAGACCGTCCGGAGATACTGACCGGGGTAACGGCTGATGCCGTTACATATATGGGAATGCGCATAGGCCGGGTGAATTTGACGGGTTCAGTAAAGGATGGCAACATGAACCTTGACCTGACTGCAGATACAGTGCTGCTGCCTGATAAATCTGAATTGGGCAGTTTTGTGCTTGGAACCGGAAGCAGCAATGACACAACAGATCTGGTTATGAAATGGGACAATCATGACAGCGGGCGCACATTCGGCGAAGTTAAAGCCAGGGGCTTTTTCAGCATCGGACCTGACAACAGGCCGGCGCTGACCGTCGCAGTCATCCCTACCGGCCTTACAGTGAACAGCGCCCAGTGGAATATTGGTCCTGCCAGGATTGTAATCGACTCACTCAGCACTTTCTTTGACAACATACTTGTCAGCAGCAGGACCAAATATTTCAGTCTTGGAGGGAGACTCTCGAAGGATCCGCGGGAGAAGCTTACCCTGACTTTCGAGGGGCTCAACATGTCATACCTTAACAACCTCCTGAAAGGGAATGAGAATGAGTCAGAGGAACCGTCCCAATTGAAGCTGGAAGGAATCATGAGTGGCAATCTGACACTGTCTGATGTATACAAGAATCTGCTTTTTGAGAGCAGGATCAATGTCACAGACTTCAGGCTGAACGACAACAATTACGGCCTTATGACAATCACAAGTGAATGGGATCCGAAGAGAAAGGTAGCGGCAATCAATATTGCCAATGATTTTGCCGGAAGGAAGCTTATTGATATCAGCGGTACCTATTCGCCTTCCGCACGGGTCATTGACATTGCCGCTTCGGCCATTGATCTCCCGCTTGACGTGCTCAACCCGTTTCTCAGTTCATTTGCTTCGGATATCCGCGGTTTCGGAACAGGAACCATCAGGCTGAAAGGGAAACCGAGGCAGCTTGAGATGACCGGTGCGGTGATGGCACATGATGCATCGATGAAAATTGATTTTCTTCAGACACGGTACAGTTTCTCTGACAGCGTCAGGTTTTCGCCTTCAGGCATCATCCTGAGGAATATCAGTATATATGATGCACAGAAGAACAAGGGCAGCATAAACGGAATGATCACACACAGGGCATTCAAAAATATTGGAGTCAGTCTTGACATCAACCTCGAAAAAATGCTTGTTCTCAACACCAGGTCGAAGGACAATGACAGCTTTTATGGTACCGCCTATGCCTCCGGATATGCCGGTATTAGAGGAAATGATGAGAAGCTCGTTTTCAATATCTCAGCCAGAACGGCTCCGAATACGGAATTTTTTGTACCACTTAACTCCTCTGCAAGCGTAAGTGATTATCCCTTCATTAAGTTTGTTGCACCCTCAGGACAGGTCAGCGATAAGGAGCAGGATGACAGTAAGAACAGTTTCGTGAGGCAGGAAGAGGGCAGCAGTATTGAGCTCAACTTCGATCTTGAGGTGACTCCCGAGGCCGAGGTGCAGCTCATCCTTGACGAAACTTCCGGAGGTGTCATAAGGGGCAAGGGTGCAGGCAGACTTAACATCTCGCTTAACTCAAAGGGTGATGTCCGTATGGCAGGCGATTACGTGATCAGTGACGGGGATTACCTCTTTACCCTTGGGAATATCCTCAACAAGAGGTTTGGGGTGCAGGAAGGAGGAACAGTCTCCTGGAACGGGGCTATTGAGGATGCCAGCCTTGATATAAAAGCTCTGTACAAGACAAAGGCATCGCTTTCGGAGATCTTCGGTGAGGAAGAGTTCACGGAGCTTAAGGCCAAGATGCCTGTCGAATGCATCCTCAGTCTCTCGGGGAGGCTCCTCAATCCGGCTATCAGCTTTGACATCAACCTCCCGACTGCTGACGAAAGGACACGTGAGCTGCTCAGGATGGCCATTGACACCGAAGAGGAACTGAGCCGGCAGTTTCTTTACCTGCTTGTCATGAACAGCTTTTATCCCGATCCCTCTCTGTACAACTCAAGTACTGCCACAGGAGCGCTGGCAGGTCAGGGAGGGTATGCGGTATCACCGATCGTCGGGGTGACAACAACTACAGAGATGCTTTCCAACCAGCTCAGCAACTGGCTGTCACAGATAAGCAATGATTTTGATATAGGTTTCAACTACAGACCGGGTAGTGAGCTTACCGACCAGGAGGTGGAGCTGGCGCTCTCCACACAATTGCTGAATGACAAGGTGTCCGTCAACGGCAACGTAGACGTGCGTGGAAACCAATCGAACGCCTCAGCCAGCAACATAAGCGGTGAGTTCACAGTAGAGGTCAGGCTGACTGATATGTTAAGGTTCAAGGTATTCAACCGGTCAAACCATAACCTGTACTACCAGGTTCATCCATATACCCAGGGGGTGGGGCTCTTTTACAGGCGTGACTTCAGTACACTGAAAGACTTCTTCATCAGGCCTGAAGACAGGAAGAAAAAAGGTATCAGGAGTGATCAGGAGTCAGGCCGGAACTAACATTTCAACAATGGGTCGGTTTTATCAACAATAGGATACTTACAGGGGATTAAATTCGTTTTTTACTATATTCGCGCGATGATACGCGAAAGCAAGTCAAACTGTTAACATCTTAAACCAAGGAAAATGATCTCAGCAGCTATTTTATTACAGGGAACACCAGCCACAGAAGCCGCAGAAGAGGCCACAATGTCACTGGCTGATCTCTACCTGGCAGGAGGTTGGGTGATGTACCTCATCACACTGCTCTCGTTTGTTGCACTTTACATCTTTATCGAAAGGTATCTGGTGATAAAGAAGGCGTCAAAAGGTGATGCCAACTTCATGAACCGCATAAAGGACTACATGTATGAAGGGAAGGTTGATGCGGCGTTGCAGCTCTGCAGGAAGACCAACTCACCTCAGGCCAGGATGGTTGAGAAAGGAATAACCCGTCTCGGCAGACCTCTCGCCGATGTGACCTCTGCCATTGAAAATGTGGGTAGGCTCGAGATCCATAAGCTCGAGAAGAGATTTCCTACACTTGCCACGATAGCCGGAGCAGCCCCGCTGATGGGATTCTTCGGAACGGTAATTGGGATGGTGCAGGCTTTCTATGAGATGTCACTTGCGGGAAACAGCCTTGACATCAGCACACTCAGTGGTGGTATATACACAGCGCTGATCACCACAGTGGGAGGTCTTATTCTCGGAATCCTCGCCTATTTTGGATACAACCAGCTTGTGGTTAAGGTTGAGAATGTGGTTTTTCAGCTTGAAACCACCTCCACCGAGTTCCTTGATATCCTCAATGAACCTGTAAAATAGGCTGCGATGGCAATTTCAAACAAGAATAAAGTCAGTGTTCAGTTCAGCAATGCAGGCATGTCTGATATAGTATTCCTGCTTCTGCTGTTCTTCATGCTGACCTCAACCCTTGTGCATCCTACAGCGCTTAAGCTGTTGTTGCCAAAGGGCACGACCCAGTCTTCGGCACGTCCGATGACCACAGTGTCAATCACGAAGGATCTTCAGTATTTCATTGAAGATCAGCCCATAGAACTCGAATTTCTCGAAGCTGCCCTGCAATCGAGGGTTCAGGACAGTCCTGAAATATACATCTCAGTGCATGCTGACAGGAGCGTTCCTGTAGAGTATGTGGTGAACGTAATGAATATTGCCGCGAAGAACCAGTATAAGCTGATACTTGCCACTACTCCAAAATAGCGCCGGTGAGCCTCTGACAAGGGAGAGGAAGCAGGGTCTGATCTTCAGTGCCCTCATTCATCTTGTTGTTGCCCTTCTGATCATTTTCGTCACCTTCAGGGTGAAGATACCGGAGCCAATTGAAGAGGGTCTGCTAGTCAACTTCGGATTTGACGAGACGGGTGAAGGTTTGTTTGAACCTGCGCCCGAGCCGGTCTCTCCTCCCCCTCCGCCTGAATCTGCCGGGGAACAGGGAGGTGAAGAAGCACTGCTGACGCAGGACTTTGAAGAGGCTGTGGAGGTAGAAAAGAAAGAGCCAAGTCCGGAAGAACTGAAGAGGCAGGCTGAAGCGAGGGCAGCAGAAATAAGGCGGCAGCTGGAGGCTGAGGCGGAACGAAAGCGCATTGAACAGGAGGAAGCCGAGAGGCGTAAGAAGGAGGAGGAGCAGCGGCGCATTGACCAGGCGAACGCAAGAGCCAGGGGCGCCTTCAGCAATGCCGGCAATGTGGGCACCTCAGGCCAGAGCCAGGGAGTAGCTGGCGGGCAGGGCAACCAGGGCGTTCAGTCAGGCACCCCCGATGCACCCAATTACGGGCCGGGAGGAGGCCAGGGAACCGACGGCATATCTTTTGACCTTGGCGGAAGGAAGGCACAGTCTCTCATCAAACCTCCATATGATCTCCAGAAAGAGGGCGTTGTAGTTGTTGCGATAACAGTGGACCGTAACGGAAGGGTCACAGATGCAACTCCCGGCATCAAGGGATCGACCACACTCGACGGAGATCTCCTCAGGCTGGCAAAAGAAGCTGCCCTGAAGACCAGGTTTGAAAGCAGCAATGATGCCCCGATAATTCAGAAAGGAACTATCACTTACGTCTTCCGTCTTAAATAGATTACTCCTGATTCAGAACAGTCTGACCACAAGGTCATAGAGGCCGGTGAGCTTGATTGCCGAAGCCATAATGGCCACCAGCAGTATGATGCGCACTACCCTGGGTCCCCAACTGACTGCCACCTTCGAGCCCATCCATGCTCCTATGCCCTGACCGACTGCCAGGATGATCCCATAGAGATAATAAACCTGATCGCTTATGATGAAGACCACCAGGGCAATGGCGGTCATGGCAGCCACAATCAGCACTTTATGGGCATTGGCCCTGGTCAGGCCCATGCCAGCTCCAAGGACCAGTGCCGCCAGCAGGAAGAAGCCCACTCCGGCCTGGATAAAGCCGCCATATATGCCGATGACGAAAAACACCACCGGCACCCACCAGCGGCGTTTCATGGCTGCAGAGTGAGCATGGTCACGCACCCACTGTTCCGGCTTGTACAGGATCACAAAAAACATGAAGACAAGCAGTCCCCCAATCAGCAACTCCATCATCCGTTCATTGATCTTCACCGCGATCAGTGATCCAAGAAGGGCTCCTGCGATAGCAGGCACTGACATCCACAGGCTTTCGCCAACGGTGTACAGCTTCTGCTTTTTAAAGCTTACGCTGCTGACCAGGCTCTGAACGAAGACACCAATACGGTTGGTGCCATTGGCAATATTCGCAGGCAGGCCAAGGAACATCAGGAGAGGCAATGTAATAAGTGAGCCGCTGCCGGCCAGCGTATTCACAAAACCGGCAAAGAGGCCTGCGGCTATCACAGCCAGGTACATGTACCATTCCATTTTTAAAGGGAACTATCTTTCCAGGATCTCCTTTACTGACATGAGGAGGTTGTCAATAAGGTCCGTATCCTTTATGACATAATCAGCTATCCCTTTGCGTGCGAACTCAAGCACTACCTCACCCTTTTCCTGGGCTGAAAGCATAATGACTGGTATTTCCGGGACAAGCTTTGTAATCTCGTCATAGGCTTCCATGCCATTCATCGGAATCTCACCTGCTTTCAGGAAATAATAATCGAGAATGATCAGGTCAGGAATATCACCGAGTGCGGCAAGACATTCTTCTGCGTAGGTGAAAGCCCTGACCGAATATCCGTTACCTTCCAGCCTCGACGAGACAAGGCTGGTGACAACAGGGTCATCATCAACCACATAAATCAGGATATCGGCCTGGGGGTTAACTTTTTCCATGAGAACAAAAATACTAAAGGAATTGGTAATATCCTAGTAGGCAAAAAGAGGGAGGTCTTTCATCATTTTTACCACCTTCTCTCCTACTGACGCTATCACTGAATCATTGTCGATGCTGACCAGGACCTCATCAAGGAGCTGAACCACTTTTCCCATGTCTCCCTCCTTCAGTCCGCGTGTTGTGACGGCAGGTGTACCAATCCTTATCCCTGAGGTAAGGAAAGGTGAGCGGGAGTCGAACGGTACCATGTTCTTATTGACTGTGATGTGTGCCCTGACAAGGGTGTTTTCAACCTTCTTGCCGGAAATTTCAGGGAATCTGGTCCTGAGGTCTATCAGCATCGAGTGGTTGTCTGTGCCGCCCGAGATAACCTTGTATCCCAGTGCCATGAATGCATCGGCCATCACAGCAGCGTTTTTCTTCACCTGCTGCTGGTAAGTCCGGAATTCCGGTTTCAGTGCTTCTCCGAATGATACCGCTTTGGCTGCGATAACATGCTCCAGAGGTCCGCCCTGAATACCGGGGAAGACAGCTGAGTTGAGCATGGCTGACATCATCTTGATCTCCCCCTTTGGAGTTGTAACACCCCACGGATTAGGAAAATCCGTTCCCATGAGTATGATGCCACCGCGCGGTCCCCTGAGGGTTTTGTGTGTTGTTGAGGTAACTATATGTGCGTAGCGGAGGGGGTTATCGAGCAATCCTGCAGCAATCAGACCGGCGGGGTGTGCCATATCAATCATTAGCAAGGCCCCGGTTTTGTCAGCGATGGCACGCATCCTGGCATAGTCCCATTCCCTTGAGTAGGCAGAGGCGCCGCCGACGATAAGTTTTGGTTTTTCCCTTAGAGCTACCTCTTCCATCATGTCATAATCCACACGACCTGTCTCCTCCTTAACCCCGTAGGCCACCGGATTGTACAGGATTCCTGACGAGTTAACCGGAGATCCATGTGAGAGGTGACCACCGTGTGACAGATTTAATCCGAGGAAGGTATCACCCGGTTTCAGGACTGTGAGAAATACAGCCATATTTGCCTGTGCCCCCGAGTGGGGCTGCACGTTAGCGTATTCTGCATTAAAGAGCAGCTTGAGCCTGTCAATTGCGAGCGCTTCAACCTCGTCTACAACCTCGCATCCGCCGTAATATCTTGCTCCGGGGTAACCTTCCGCGTACTTGTTTGTAAGAACGGATCCCATTGCTTCAAGCACCTGGGGGCTGACGAAGTTTTCCGATGCAATAAGTTCAATACCTTCGGTCTGGCGTTTGCGTTCGCGGTCGATCAGTTCAAATACTGCGCTGTCTCTTTCCATGATTAGATTCTTTGTTCGGTTGATAAATGCCCGTCACCTGAAACCGGTGAGCACGGGATGTTTGCGGGCAAATATACATTTTATAATCAAAATTTCTCATGACCCCGGCTGTCAGTGAAGTATGCATGCGTGCAAGATTTAAAAGCCGGATTATTCCTCAGAAAACTGTCTGAGCAGTTCACGGTATGCAGAGAAGATTCTTGACTTGGAGATGAATCCCACATACCTGCCTTTGTCAAGGACGGGAAGGTTCCAGGCTCCGGTGCGTTCAAAGGCATCGAGGACTGCATCACCTCTTTCGCTGAGATCGATGTATGAAGGCGGTATCGTCATCAGTTCCCTCACGGTGAGTTTATCATAGAGCTCAGGTCTGAACATCTTGTCACGTACATCATCGAGGAGCACAACGCCCTCGAGGATATTGAATTCATCGACCACAGGGAAGAGGTTCCGGTTTGATTTCGATATCTGCTTTACGAGGTCTCCGAGGTTCCCGTCGGGTCTTACAGTCAGAAGGTCTTTTTCCACCTCCTTTGACCAGTCGAGCAGAGTCATGACTGCCTTGTCCTTATCATGAGTGATCAGTTCGCCGGTCAGTGCCAGCTGCTCATTGTAGATTGAATATTTCTGGAATGTTCTGGCAGTGATAAAGGCAACCGTGGAGGTGAGGATTAGGGGAATCAGCAGGCTGTACCCTTCCGTTATCTCTGCTATCAGGAAAATTGCTGTCAGGGGGGCATGCAGAACGGCTGAGAATACTCCTGCCATTGCAGTAAGGGTGAAGCTGCTTTCGATCAGTGTCAGGCCGAAGAGGTGGTTTAAAAGGCTGGATAGGTAATAGCCTGCCACCCCGCCGGTAAAGAGCACCGGAGCAACTATGCCTCCCACTCCCCCGGCACCGTTCGTAGAAGCAGTGGCCACCACTTTAACCAGAAGCAGGCCTGCCATCAGGAGTGAAAACGACCAGAAGCCGGAAGCCATGCCGCCAAAGATCTCATTTGAGGGAGCAGCTCCGCTCGAGGCATTCAGAAGTACCATTACTGTTTCATATCCTTCACCGTAAAGCGCAGGATAGAAGTAGATCAGAGCTCCGAGGATCAATCCTCCCACCATAAGCCTGATCCATCTGTTGCCAATCTTTTTGTAAAGCTTTTCAATTCCGATAGTGGCCCTTGTGAAGTATATTCCGATCAGGCCGCAGAAAACTCCCAGTATGAGGTAATATGGCAGTTCGTTCAGCATGAATCCCTGTTTAACCTGGAAGGAGAAGAGCACATTGTCACCCATGAAGAAGAAAGCCACGGTGGTTGCCGTTACCGAAGAAATAAGCAGGGGAACTATTGATGACATCGTAAGGTCAAGCATAAGTACCTCAAGAGTGAACAGAATTCCTCCGATTGGAGCCTTGAAGATGCCTGAGATGGCTCCTGCCACTCCGCATCCGAGCAGAAGGGTTACGTACTTGTAATTTAGCTTAAAGTAACGTGCAATGTTTGAGCCTATAGAAGCGCCGGTAAGAACGATGGGAGCTTCAGCACCCACCGAGCCGCCGAAACCGATTGTCAGGGAACTTGCCAGGATAGATGACCAGTTGTTATGAGACTTAATATAACTTTTCCGCCTCGAAATTGCATAGAGCACCCTGCTGATTCCGTGTGAAATATGGTCTCGGACGATGTATTTCACAGCCAGGACCGTAAGGAATATTCCGAAAAGCGGATAGGCAAGCGAGAGAACGCCTCCGGCACCTTTCATTACACCCTGGGTGAACAGAACATGGGTGAAGTGAATCGCGTTCTTCATCACCACAGCTGCCAGCGCACTGACAAGACCTACCAGGAAACTGAGAATGTAAATCAGGGTTTGCTGGTTGGTCAGAAATGATTTTAGCTGCCTTATTTTCCTAATTAACAGATTGTTCAAGGTCACCGGAAAAAACAGAAAAAATATTCAGATTACAAATATATCATAAATTGAGGAGCAGAGGTTTATTTTGGTAAGTTTGACATATTTTGCATTTATGATCGGATTTGTTAAGCAAAGGCTTTCCAACGGGCTGAGAGTGATTGTGCATCGTGATGAGGGCACTCCGATGGCGACTATGAATATTTTGTATGATGCCGGTTCCAGGGATGAAGATCCTGAGGCTACCGGATTTGCCCATCTCTTCGAACACCTGATGTTCGAAGGTACCAGGAACATACCATTTTTTGACGTACCCGTGATGATGTCCGGAGGTGAGAACAATGCCTTCACCAACAATGACCTGACCAATTATTATATCACTCTTCCTGCCAACAACCTCGAGACAGCCTTCTGGCTTGAGTCAGACAGGATGAGGGGGCTTGATCTGGCAGAGGAGAGGCTTGTCAACCAGAAGAGTGTCGTCACCGAGGAGTTCAGGCAGCGGTATCTCAACCAGCCATACGGAGACCTGCAACTGTTGCTCAGGCCTCTGGCCTACCGGATTCATCCCTACCGGTGGCCGGCCATCGGCATGGATATCAGTCACATCGAGAAAGCTGACAGCAATTCAGCTAGGAAATTTTACGACCGGTTCTATACTCCAACCAATGCCATCCTCAGTGTTGCCGGAAACGTTGATCCGGAAGAAGTTTTCAGACTGGCCGAAAAATGGTTTGGAGTCATTCCGCCCGGTGAAAAGATATTCAGAAATCTCCCCCAGGAGCCGGAACAGGAGGAACGGCGGGAGTTGACGGTGTACAGGTCTGTCCCTTCCGCTCACCTGATTATGGCCTTTCACATGGGAAGCAGGGAGAGCCGCGGCTTTTACGTACTTGACCTGCTTACCGACATACTGGCCGGTTGTGATTCCGCAAGGTTCCCTGCCATCCTCGTCAGGCAAAAGGAGCTCTTCAGTGAAGCCGATATTTATCTCTCAGGCGAAGCCGATCCCGGCCTCGTCATCTTCAGCGGAAGAGTCAGAGACGGAACTGATATCAGAAAGGCCGAGGAAGTGGTCAGATCTGAGCTTGAGAGGCTGGCAAGTGAGAATGTCACAGCCGCCGAACTTGACAAGGCACGCAACAGGTATGAGTCACACAGGCTGATGTCATACATAAGCGCTTCCAACAAGGCTTTCAGCCTGGCATATCATGAAGTGCTGGGCGATGCTGAAGGAATCAACACGGAGCATGAACAGTACATGAGTGTCACTGCTGAAGAGATAGTATCGACAGCCAGGCACACATTCAGGCCCGGCAACTGCAGTGCAATACATTACCTGCCATCGAAGAAATGAGAGAAAAACAGAAGAAAACAGCTCCGGAAATCATTACTCCGTCAGCGGGAGATACCTCCCTGCCGAAGGCTGAATTTCTTGGCAAAGGAGTACCTGTATTCATGGCCGGGAATGGCACAGTCGATCTCCTCAGGATTGAATTTGTCTTTCCTGCCGGCCAGGTAATGGAGGATGTCCATATGGCAGCTTCCACAGTGAGCGCCATGCTTACCGAAGGCACTTTGCATCATGACGCAGCTTCTATCAATGATCTCATAGACAGCACTGGCGCGGCGCTGACACATGCCGCTGACAAGGATACAGCCGGACTGGTTACTGTGACTCTCACAAGGAAGCTTGATGATGTACTGGCTCTGTCAGCGGAAGTTCTCTTCAGCCCCTCGTTTCCTGAAAATGAATTCAGAATGCTTACAGACAGAAGGTTACAGGCCTTTCTGACAAGCAGGCAGAGAACATCGGTAATAGCCAGGGAAGCATTTTATGAAGCTCTCTGCGGGGGAAGGAGTCCTTATGGTCGAATTACAACAGAAGATGATTACCGCAGGCTTACAACCAATAACCTGCGTGAGTTTCACATGAAGCACTACAGGCCGGATAACATGTATGTTACTGTTGCCGGCAGTGACCCATGGAAAGCGCTGCCTGTCCTTGAAAAATACTTTTCAGGCAACGGGGCGGATAAATGGAAGAAGCCTGTGATTCCCTCACCCGTCCTGGAAACGTCAGCGCCAGGGAAGATATTCCGTGATGTTCCCGACTCAGTGCAGAGCACGGTAAGAATTGGGTGGAAGGGGGTTATACGCAGTCATCCTGATTACCAGTCGCTTCAGGTAGCCACAATGATACTGGGCGGGTATTTCGGCTCCCGCCTGATGCGAACCATTAGAGAAGAGAAAGGTTATACGTACGGTATTGGGGCAGTCGCAGGCGCTTTTCATAACATCGGATATATTACAATTATGACCGATGTTGCAAATGCCTACAGGGATCAGACCGTCGCTGAAATCAGGAAAGAGATTGAGAAGCTCCGCACCATTGAGGTCAGCGAAGAAGAGATGACCCTGGTAAGAAATCACATGATGGGAGAGCTTGCCCGGACGTTTGACGGGCCATTTTCAGTTGCCGATGCAATCAGGGGGATTATTGATTACGATGCCGGCGCAGATTATTACACCCGGCTGGCCGAAACTGTCCGAAGCATCACGCCGGCCAGGATAATGGAGATTTTCATAAGGTATTTCAATCCTGCTGAAGCCTGGGAGATCATTGCCGGAAGCCGATGAATAAGCATAATCCCATAATGAAGACCTTCATTACGCTGTTATTCTGCAGTTTGTTCGTATACCAGGTGACAGGACAGGATATTGACCCGCCCCTGTCGCCCCGGCTTGACATGGTGACAGTTGATCCCGGAACCGGATTTGCCATTCTTAGATGGCTTCCTTCTCCGTCTCCGGATGCAGCCCGTTATGTGATCTACACTTACGCTGCGGGAACGGCTACTGCAATCGATACAGTTTTTTCTCCTTTCGTTTACGAATATACACATACCGCTTCGGCCGCAAGATACAGGAGCGTGACATACGTTGTGGCAGCTGTTGACTCGTCAGGCAATGCAAGTCCCCTGAGCAACAGCCTTGGCACAATATGGCTCTCAGCTGTCGAGGATCCGTGCACTGCAACTATCCTTGCCTCATGGACAGGATATGACAACCAGTATCATCCCGGCAACGGTTACCTGTTGCATATTACATACGGACCGGGCATTTCGCTTCCTGACATAGCCCTGCCTGTTTCTTCCACTCAGTACCTGTTCACCGGTTACAATGCTGATACTGAATACTGTTTTTTTGTCACGGCCTATGACGGTGAAGGACCGCTTTCATCGTCAAACAGGGCCTGTATCACAACCGGCAGCGAGGCTGCACCGCAATGGGTAAGGATAGATGCGGTTGGAGTGCATGATGGCGGTATTACATTCACCGCCAGCTATGACGCGGCAACTGTCATGAATGATTTCAGGCTTTTTCGCTATGATCCTGTGGCAGTCACATGGGAAGAATCAGCCTCTGCGACGGGAACTGCCGGCAGAGTCTCTTTTACCCTGGCTCAGGCAGACACCACTGTCGCACACCGTTACAGGATTGCGGCAGTGAACAGCTGCGGGGTGAATTCAACAGTTTCACCGCATGTACGTAACATGGTACTTGAGTCATCCGTAAGCGGAACGCTGATCAACCTCCGGTGGAACAGGCCGGCTTCCGGATGGAGCGGGCTCTTCAGCGTCTGGCGTGATTACGGCGATGGGCCGCACGAAGTTGCATTTTCACTGTCTGACACCCTCTGGTCAGATGATTATACAGGCTTCGCAACTGATGTTTCAGCAGGAGAGGTTGTATACCGTGTATCAACAGAGGATCCCTCAGCGTCTGAAGGCAGCGGGCCGCACCTTTCATCAGCTACCGTTATAGCAGCCAGCGAGAATGTCTTCATGCCAAATGCCTTCACGCCCGGCAGCACGGATGAGAATGCTGTTTTCAGGCCTGAATTTTTATTTCAGCCAGGGGAATATGATTTCCGGATACTTTCAAGGAACGGCACTCTGCTCTTCAGCACCGGTGACCCTGGTGAAGGCTGGGACGGAAGGCACAACGGGAGGCTGATGCCACCCGGGGTATACCTGTGGAACCTGAAGCTTACCACTCCTTCCGGACAGAATGTGGTGAGGAACGGAACGGTGACAATCCTGCCATAGCAGCCGGAAATAATGAGCCGATTTTCGTATCTTTGTCACTTCTTCGCAGGCAGAAACTGATGGTTAAGACCAGGACCAAAATATTCACCGCTGATGATATCAGCCGTATCGAGACAGAATACAGCCTGCTTACCGACAATCTTTACAGGTGTGACAAACCCGGGGACAGGGAGTTGATCGACAAGGCCTTCAGATTTGCGAATGAGGCTCACCGTGACATGTATCGGAATTCCGGGGAGCCCTACATTATTCACCCGATAAATGTGGCGCGCATTGTAAACCAGGAAATTGGTCTGGGTGCAAAATCAGTATCAGCGGCATTGTTGCATGACGTGGTTGAAGATACCGGTATTCCGCTTGAGGAAATATCGAAGCAGTTCGGTCCGAAGATTGCATCACTGATTGACGGTCTGACGAAGATATCAGGCACCTACAACAAGGAGACCAACTCCCTGCAGGCTGAGAACTTCCGGAAGATGCTGATGACGCTATCGGATGATTTCAGGGTCATACTTGTAAAAATTGCTGACAGGCTTCACAACATGCGCACTCTTGACTCGATGCCGGAGCACAAGAGGATGAAGATTGCAGGAGAGACCATTTATCTCTATGCTCCTCTCGCGCACCGGCTCGGGCTGTTTGCAATAAAGACAGAGCTGGAGGACCTGAGCTTCAAGTTCAGGCACCCGCGCATCTATGACGAGATTGTGCGCAAGGTAAAAATGGATGAGAAGAAGAACCTTGCCCTCATCAACAGGTTCAGTCTGCCTATAATTGAAGCACTCAATAACAACAACATACTTTTCGACATTTCAGGCCGCTTCAAATCGATATATTCAATCTGGAAGAAGATGCAGTCGAAGAACGTCCCCTTCGAAGAGGTCTATGATCTGCTGGCTGTAAGGATTGTATTCGAGCCAGGGCCGGAGATGAGTGAAAGGGCCCAGTGCTGGCAGATTTACTCGCTGATAACAGATATCTATACACCCAAGCCTGACAGGCTTCGTGACTGGATAAGCAGGCCCAAGTCAAACGGTTACGAAGCGCTTCACCTCACCGTTATGGGCCCTGAGGGAAGGTGGGTAGAGGTGCAGATAAGGAGCCAGAGAATGGATGATATAGCGGAAAGAGGTTTCGCGGCCCACTGGAAGTACAAGGGTGACATGTCTCAGACTGAAAGTGAGCTCGACAAGTGGCTGAAGCACATACGGGAGATGCTGGCCAATCCGATGTCTGATCCGCTCACTTTCCTCGATGAGTTTAAGATGAGCCTCTTCTCGTCTGAAATAATGGTTTTCACTCCCAAGGGTCTGCTTGTTAATCTTCCGAAGGGAGCTTCTGCCCTTGATTTTGCATACGAGATTCATACAGACATTGGCAACAAATCTATCGGTGCCAAGGTAAACTACAAGCTCTCCCCTCTCTCTACAACTCTTCAGAGCGGTGACCAGGTTGAGATTATTACATCAAACATAGCCAGGCCTGAAAAGGAGTGGCTGGAGTATGCCCATACTGCCAAAGCCAGGAATGCAATCAAGGATGCGCTTCGCGACGAATCGACTGACCGCATTCAGAAGGGAATGGACATGCTTGAGCAGAAGCTGAGTGAGCTTGGTATTCTTCCCAACTCTGACATAATCAAGAAGCTTCTTGATAACTACGAGCTGCTGAACAAGGACGAGCTTTATTCGCGCATCGGGCTGGGTCTGATAAACCTTGACGAGCTGCGCAAGGTGCTGAAGAAGGCTCCTGAGGGAAGCCTGCGCAAGTACTGGAAGCTTGCCATCGGAGGGGTTACCCGCAGGAATGCGGAGACTAAGGAGGCGCCAGCGCAGGCAGACAAGATCGACAAGAGTCAGCCATACCTGCTCCGGGAAAATGTCGACAACACTACCAGTTCATACGTAATTGCCAGTTGCTGTCAGCCCATTCCGGGCGATGAAGTGATCGGTTATCTTGATCATTCCAATTCCCTTATAGTTCACAAGCCCAAATGCCCGGCAGCCGTCAAGCTGATGTCAAGCGAGGGCAACAGGATTATTCCTGTAAGGTGGACCATTCACAAGCTTGCTTCCTTCCTGGCACGGATTAGCATTAACGGCATTGACAGGATAGGGCTGGTCAACGAAGTTACCACGATCATCTCAAAGGAGCTCAATGTCAATATTAGGAACATAAATGTTTCCGTATATGACGGTATCTTTGAAGGCACAATAGACCTGTTCGTTCATCACACCCGTGACCTTAACAACCTTATCATGCAGCTTTCAAACATCAAGGGAATTGCAAGCGTGAAGAGGATTGAGGAGTTCATAGAGTAGTCAATCAGGCTTAACAATCAGGCAAAATGTCAAACGAAGAGGCCAGAGCGGTAGTCAGACAGGTTTTTACAGAATACCTTGCAACTCATTCGATGAGGAAGACTCCTGAGCGGTATGCAATTCTTGACGAGATTTATTCAAGGGAAGGGCACTTTGATATTGAATCGCTGTTCAATTACATGAATAACAAGAATTACCGCGTCTCGAGGGCCACCCTCTACAACACGATAGACCTGCTGCTCGATTGCAAACTTGTGACCAGGCACAAATTCGGTCATAACCAGGCCCAGTATGAAAAGACATACAAAGCCGGCCATCATGACCATCTGATTGACACCCGCTCCGGGAAGGTGATAGAGTTCAGTGATCCGAGAATCAATGACATAATCAGAAATGCATGCGAGGAGAACTCGTTCGTGGTTCATCATTATGCCCTTTATGTTTATGGTGTGCAGGAAAAGCCAGGTGAATGAATTACCCATGGCGCCGATTTATTTACTAACTTCGGACCTGTTTTGACTAATCAGGAATTATCGCAAAAATGAATATTGACATTTTGCTGGGGCTCCAGTGGGGAGACGAGGGAAAAGGAAAGATAGTTGATGTCCTGACCCCGGAGTATGATATTGTAGCCCGTTTCCAGGGCGGTCCGAATGCCGGCCACACAATTGAGTTTCACGGAGCCAAGCACGTATTGCACCTTATTCCCTCCGGGATCTTTCATGATGACAAGATCAACATAATAGGGAATGGACTGGTTGTTGATCCGGTGGTTTTCAGGCATGAAGTCGCAAGCCTTGGGATTGATGTCGAAAGAGTGCGGGAAAGGCTTCTTGTCTCGCTGAAGGCGCACCTTATAATGCCCACCCACAAGCTGCTCGATGCCGCCCATGAAGCCTCCCTGGGTGATGCAAAGATTGGGTCAACCCTCCGGGGTATAGGCCCGGCATATACTGACAAGGCATCACGCAACGGATTGCGGGTTGGGGATCTCTTCAGGAAGGATTTCAGGCAGTATTACAATTCACGGGTGAATGAACACATGAGGATCCTTAAGGGCTACGGCTATGCAAGTGACCTTAAGGGTCTTGAGGATGAATGGTTTGAGGCAGTTGAGTACCTGAAACAGTTCAGGACTGTCAATGCTGATTATCATATTGACCAGGCCCTCAGGGCCGGCAAACGGGTACTTGCGGAGGGAGCTCAGGGTACGATGCTTGATATTGACTTCGGGACCTATCCATATGTCACCTCCTCGAACACTGTGGCTGCAGGAGCCTGTACCGGGCTCGGGATTGCCCCCGGCCGTACAGGTGAGGTGTTCGGTATTTTCAAGGCATATTGTACCAGGGTGGGCAGCGGTCCGTTCCCTACTGAGCTTGACGATGCTGACGGTCAGCAGATGCGTGACCAGGGCAATGAATACGGAGCCACCACAGGAAGGCCCAGGCGCTGCGGATGGCTTGACATGCCTGCGCTGAAGTATGCCATTATGGTCAACGGGGTTACACGCCTCTTCATGATGAAGGCTGACGTGCTCTCGGGATTCAGTGAGATAAAGGTATGCAGCTCTTACACAGTGGACGGTAAGGAGCAGACAGAACTTCCTTACTGCCTTAATGACATCGGCAGCATCAACTACAGGACTTTCAGGGGGTGGCAGTGTGACATCACAGGCTGCAGAAGCTGGGAAGAGCTGCCTGATGAATTAAAGGATTATGTCAGGTATATTGAAAATGAGACGGGAGTTCCTGTGACAATCGTTTCAGTGGGACCTGACAGGTCAGCCACAATCACCAGGTAACTGTCTCACTCCTGTCTGTAAACCCAGGCCTCGCCATTGATCCTGTCCTGAACGGTACCGATGGCATTCCATGCCTGGTGCAGGTCAGGGAATGACCGGGCAGACACCAGCTGCCATCTTCCGCCATCCATTCCGATCAGCTGTGCATCATAACCGAAACCTTTAATGTGCTCAAGCCATGCATCAGCATACTCCGGTGTGAGGAAACTGCCAACGATGACATGATAACCGGTCATCACCCTGGTCTGTTCTTCAGCTTCCATGGCCAGTTCAGCCTGGCGCACACGTTCGGCCTCCTCCTTTGCCTCATTGGCCACACGGATTGAGTCTGCTATACGGAATGCTTCCTGCTGCTGGCGGAGCGCTTCTGCTTCCCTGGCTTTTTTACCGAATGGATTTATGCTCTTCATGAAATCACAGGAAGGGGTAAGAACCAGAACAGCTGCGAGCAACACGAGTGGTAGTTTCTTCATAAACGGCAGTTTTTCACGATTTTGTGAGATAAAGGTATGGAATAATGCTTAAAAATACAACGAAACTTCCGGAAACATGCCTGTCACAGACAATTCTTTCCTATATTAGATCGCAATTTTTAACACTCAAATCTTATCGAGATGAAGTCACTTATCCGGTTCTTTGAAGAAAATGTGGAAAAGTATGCTTCCAACATTTACATGTGGGAAAAGCTCCAGGAGAAATATGAAGGCACAACTTACCAGGAAACAAGGAAACAGGTTCATGAGTTCGGAGCAGGTTTGATGCAGCTGGGCATAAAAAAAGGAGACCGCGTCAGCCTTCTGGCTGACGGCCGTAACAACTGGGTCGTAGGCGAACTCGGAATACTCTACGCCGGTGGCGTCAATGTGCCTCTTTCAATCAAGCTCAATCCTGAAGAAATCAAATTCCGTCTCATCCATTCCGGATCAAGGATGGTGATCACTTCGAGCACACAGGCTCCGAAAATACTGGCGGTGGCAGAAAAATGTCCGGATTTGCAGAAGGTAATCTTTATGGATCCCCGTGAAGAATATTCTGATGGACAGATCCATTTCAACGAAGTAAGGAAGATCGGGCGCGAGTGGCTTGAAAATCCTTCCAACAGAAAGAGTTTTGAGGAGTTCACCTCTTCAATCACTGCTTCAGATTTTGCCAACATTTGTTACACATCGGGCACAACTGCCGATCCTAAGGGAATAATACTCACCCACGGCAACTATGTTACAAATGTTTACCAGTCGTACAGCCTCATGGACATTCCTCAATTCTACAAGACGCTTCTGATACTTCCATGGGATCACTCTTTTGCCCACACGGCGGGCATCTATGCATTTATGGGCAAGGGAGCCAGCATTGCATCGGTAAAGGTGGGCAAGACCCCGATGGAGACTCTTCGCAATATTCCCATCTGCATGAAGGAAATAAAGCCCAACCTGCTTATGAGCGTGCCTGCGCTGGCGAAGAACTTCCGGAAGAACATCGAGAAAGGAATCAAAGAAAAGGGAAGAATGACCGAAGCGTTATTCAACTTTGCGCTCAGGATGGCTTATGCCTATAACAAGGAAGGCTGGAACAAGGGTCAGGGGCTTCAGAAGATCAAAAAACCACTGCTCAGGCTCTTTGATAAGATACTGTTCAGCAAAGTCCGGGAGGCTTTCGGCGGTGAACTCGAATTCTTCATCGGCGGTGGCGCACTGCTCGACATCGAACTTCAGCGCTTTTTCTATGCTATAGGGGTACCGATGTACCAGGGATACGGACTTTCAGAAGCATCGCCCATCATTTCGTCAAACTCAACCGCCAGGCATAAACTGGGGTCATCAGGTTACCTGGTCAACAATATGGAACTGAAGATATGTGATGACGACGGCATAGAGCTGCCTGCAGAACAGAAGGGCGAGATAGTTATCCGCGGAGGCAACGTTATGCACGGATACTGGAAGAATGACTCTGCCACAATGGATGCAATACGTGACGGATGGCTTTATACGGGTGACATGGGATACATGACCAAAGACGGTTTCCTCTACGTGCTTGGACGCTTCAAAAGCCTTCTGATTGCTGACGACGGCGAGAAATTCAGTCCGGAAGGAATAGAAGAGGCTATTACCGAACAATCGAAATACATTGACCAGTGCATGCTGTACAATAACCAGAAACCTTACACCGTGGCTCTTATTGTGCCCAATCAGCATGCGATGAAGCTTTACCTCGAAGACCGCAACATGTCTGCCACCACCGAGGAAGGAAAACGTGCAGTGCTCAACCTCATAGAGAATGAAGTCAATGAATACCGCATAAACGGTAAGTTCGGTCACATGTTCCCCCACCGCTGGCTGCCGGTAGCACTGGGAGTGCTGAACGAGAGCTTCAATGAAGAAAACGGCATGATGAACTCGACGATGAAGATCGTCAGAGGCAAGATCACCGACAGGTATCATGATCTTATCGAGTGGTTGTACACTCCCATGGGCAAGATAGTATACAACGAACGCAACATGGAAGAAGTTGAGAAGATGAAGCTCGGCTGATCCGCAACAAAATATCACAGATGAAGTATAATATTATTATGATTCTCGTCGTCGCCGCCGGGGTGATGACCTGTTGTTCCCGGGAGAAGACTCCTGCGTGGAAGCCTGCTGAAAATCCGCTGATGACATCATGGGCTGAAACCATTGACCCCTCTGCCCCGTGGCCCGAATACCCGAGACCCGCACTTGAAAGGAATGAATGGATGAACCTTAACGGCATGTGGGACTATGCTATCGGCCCAAAAGATGCGGAGCGCCCTGAACCACAGGGGAAGATACTCCTCCCGTTTCCGGTTGAATCAGCCCTCTCAGGCGTAAAAAAAAGGCTGACAGATTCACTTGCTCTGTGGTATTCACGTGAATTCGTTCTTCCGAAAGGATGGGATGATAAGAGGGTAATCATCAATTTTGAGGCATCTGACTGGGAGACAACCGTATGGGTTGACGGTACACTCGCGATGACACACCGGGGTGGCTATGATCCGTTCTGGGGTGACATCACAAATAATCTTTCTGATAAAAAGAACCATACGCTTGTAGTAAAGGTAACTGACCCCACTGACACCGGGCGTCAGCCCAGGGGCAAACAGGTGATGAAACCCGGGGGAATCTGGTATACACCCACAAGCGGCATATGGCAGACGGTATGGCTGGAACCCGTTGGCATTACATGGATCGGTGACCTGCGTGTTGTGCCTGATATTGACAATGGTACGCTGCATGTGACTGTCATCGAGGAACGGTGCCAGGGAGGCCCTGAAGGATGCCCGCCGGTAGACATGGCCCCGTCACTAGCGGAGATAACACTTCTGGCTGAAGGCCGGACCGTGGCTGTGGCATCCGGGCCGACAGGATCAGCGGTGACTCTGGATGTTCCTGATGCAAGGCTCTGGAGTCCGGATGACCCGTTTCTGTATGATCTGAAGGTGAAGATGGTTACAGGTGGCCAGGTAGCCGACGAGGTGACCTCCTATGCAGGGATGAGAAAGATTTCGCTCGGTATCACGGAAGACGGATTCACCCGGATACTGCTCAATAACAAATTCGTATGGCAGAACGGTCCTCTTGACCAGGGATTCTGGCCTGACGGACTTTATACCCCTCCCTCAGACGAAGCCATGAAATATGACCTTGAAATGCTTCAGAAGATGGGATTCAACATGCTGAGGAAACATGTAAAGGTCGAAAACAGGAGGTTTTATTATCACACGGACCGTATGGGAATGATTGTATGGCAGGATATGCCCAGCGGCGATGACTACATATGGGGCGATAAGCCTGATATCTCGAAATCCGCAGCTGACTCGGCCATGTTTATGTATGAACTGACAAGGATGATCGAGACCAGGTTCAATCATCCGTCAATTGTGATGTGGGTCGTATACAACGAAGGATGGGGACAGTACAACACTCCTGCCGTGACCGGTTATGTGATGGCAGCTGACACAACCAGGCTTGTCAACAGCGCCTCCGGCTGGACTGACCGCGGAACCGGACATGTACTTGACATTCATCACTATCCTGAGCCGATGGTGCCTGAGGCCGAAAAAGGGAGAGCCATTGTACTGGGTGAGTTCGGAGGGCTGGGGCTGCCGGTTCAGGGACATACATGGGAACAGAAGAACTGGGGCTACGAGAAGATGGGTGACACTACGGCACTCCTGAAGAAATATACTGAGTTCTATGCTGAGGTTCGTCAGATGGTTGCCGAAAAAGGGTTGAGTGCATCAGTCTACACACAGACCACTGACGTTGAGACAGAGACAAACGGCCTGATGACTTATGACAGGAAGGTGGATAAGATGGGATTTGCCAATGTGAGGAAAGCTATGTCAGGTGACAGGCAATAGGCAAGAGGCATTAGGCAATAGTGTTGACAATACATCATGTAATTACAAGATTTACAGTCACTTCACTACTGCCTATTGCCTAATGCCTAATGCCTAATGCCTTCAAAAGCAGCCTCATCAAATGATGAGTCTGCTTTTGAACGGCAGGAATGTCATGAAGTCGGCGTGATGAACTATATAGGCCTCTGTAGTGCGTTTCACAAGGTCACCTTCGTGGGCGTGGGCAGCAATGATATGGCAGACTTCGGGCGGTACTCCGCATTCCTCTGCCAGGCTGACGCCTGAGAACGGATGCCTGAGATACTGACCGTACTTTCCCTGCACCGCTTTCCCGGATGCATCAAGTTCATATTCCAGCATTTTGCCTACATCAGCCAGGATAGCGCCTGAAATAAGTACATCCATATTGACGGGCAGGTCATTACGGAAGAACTCGTTCATTTTAATGCCCGCATCACGGGCGATGTGTACCACGCATCTCTTGTGATCCATGAAAGTGACTTTCAGGTCGGGTCCGCAGAGCAGGGTGAACGGAATGCGGTTCAGGTCATCGGCGGTGAGCACGCTCCGTTCGAGGGCCACCTCCCATGTACGGGCTGTTTTCTCCCTGAGATCAGGGTCATTGATCCATTCCAGTTCAGGCCATAGTTTCTTTATCACATCTGTCATGGCAGGTTATTTTAGGCGTGCAATTACAGCATCAGTCATCTGGATGGTTGAGGCTGCTCCCATAGTGACGACCTCAGGTTTGCCCGTCATCTTCATCATGTCATATGTCCTGACCTTTCCTTCTTCGATGACTTCAGCAATAGCCTTTCGTATCCTTGCAGCCGTTTCCTTTTCGTCTATATAATCCAGCATCATGCATGCTGACTCGATCATTGCCACAGGGTTAACAATAGAAACTTCATAGCCTGCGTATTTGGGAGCCGATCCGTGAGTGGGTTCAAAGACGCCAATCCCGTCTTCAGAGAACTGAGCGCTGCAGGCAAACCCGAGTCCTCCGATGAGGCCGGCAAAAGCGTCGGAGACAATGTCACCGAACATGTTTCCGGCAACAATTACGCCATAGTCTTCCGGGTTCTTTGTCAGCCACATCATCTGTGCGTCTATGTTTGTGTTCCAGAGCTGTATTGCAGGGAACTCATTTTTCTGCATATCCTTGGCTATTTTCCACATCAGGCCTGATGTCTCACGTATCACATTTGGTTTTTCGCAGACTGTGACTGATTTATATCCGAATTTCACGGCATGCTCAAAAGCTGCCCTGACGATACGCTCAGTATATTTCTTTGTAAATATCCTCGTTGATACTGCCAGCTCCTCTTTTGGGCACCATCCGAAATTTTCGCGGAACTTGGGATGGGTCATCAGTGCATCATATACCTGCTGGGGAGGGTTTGACCATTCCACACCGCCGTAAAGGCCTTCGGTGTTCTGCCGGAATATGACAACATCAACCATGGGTTCCTCAGGGTTGCCGTCCTTGCCGCGGCGGATGAAGTTGAGCGGATTTCCCTTATAGCTGCGGCACGGTCTTACGCAGATATCAAGACCGAAGTGCTGCCTCAGGCCAACGATAGGGCTGCTGTAGTTAAAACCTTTTCCCTGGAGAGCCGGGGATAACTCCGCAGCTGCGTCATCCTTAGGTTTGGAGGTAATAGCACCGAAGAGTGCGATTTTATGTTCGGCAATGAGGTCAATGGTACGTTGTGGAAGAGGATTACCCTCACGGCACCAGAAATCCCACCCGATGTCTCCGTATACATAATCAGCATCAAATCCTGCCGCATCGAGGACGCGGACCGCCTGCTTCAGAACAACGGCACCTATGCCGTCTCCCGGCAGTGCTACAATAGTACGTTTGGCCATAGTCTTATTCTTTTAACTGTATAATTTCGTTTCCGGTAAAAATATAGTTTTTATTGTGTTAAAAAAAAGAGTTTCAGCATGTAAAATTCATAAAGGTTGCAATGGAAAAAAACTATATTTGCCGCCAAATCATACAAATAAAAGAAGGAGAACAGAATGGGTGAGTTGGGGGAGATGAAGCCTAGGAAACTTTGGGGGTACTTTGAGGAGATTTGCAGGATACCACGGCTGTCTAAGAACGAGGGCAGGATCAGGTCATACCTGCTTGACTTTGCCAGGCAGCACAACCTTGAAGCAAAGGAAGACAGTGTAGGTAACATACTTATAGTCAGGGATGCCACTCCGGGCAAGGAGAAGGTGAAGACAGTCGTCCTTCAGAGCCACCTTGACATGGTTGGGGAGAAGAATGCCTCTCATCCGCATAACTGGGCTGAAGATCCGATTATACCGGTAATTGACGGCAAGTGGGTATCTGCCAGCGGGACAACCCTTGGTGCAGACGACGGGATTGGCATCGCTGCACAGATGGCTGTGCTCACAGATCCTTTCCTTCAGTGCGGACGCATAGAGTGTCTCTTTACAGTTGACGAGGAATCAGGAATGACGGGAGCGATCAACCTGAAGCCTGATTTTTTCAAAGGTCGCATATTATTAAACCTCGACTCGGAGGACGAAGGCATCCTGTTCATCGGCTGCGCAGGCGGCATTGACACCCAGGCACTTCTCCCGTATACTCCGGAGAAGGTAATTTCAGGACACAGGGCCATGAACATTTCCGTCACCGGTCTGCACGGCGGTCACTCAGGAGATGAGATTCACAAGGGCTACGGCAATTCAATAAAGATAATATCCAGGTTATTGCAGGATCTTGAGAGGAAGTATGACATCAGGATCAGTAATTTCTCCGGTGGCAATCTTCGTAATGCAATACCAAGGGAAGCATTTGTCACGGTGACTTTCAACCCGGCCCATGAAGAAAAGATATTGGCTGATACTGCAGCTTACCATAATCTTGTCAGGGATGAGTACGATGGTCTGGAGCCTGAACTGAAGGTCGCAGCCACCCCGGCAGATGTACCGGAGCTGGTCATTGACGGCGGAACACAGCACAGGCTGCTTGGCGCGCTGAGCATAGTGCCTCACGGCGTACTTGGCTGGTCAAAGGAGATACCTGACCTGGTGGAGACATCAAGCAACCTTGCAACAATAAGGCTGACCGATGACCGCATGATCCATGTAGTCACCACCCAGAGGAGTTCTTCAGAGGAGGCGAAGCATTATGCCGCAATGAAAGCTGAGACAAGCTTCGACCTTGCAGGTGCAAAGGTTACCCATTCCGACGGTTACCCAGGCTGGCAGCCGAACATGAACTCGGCGATCCTGAGGCTTATGATTGATTCCTACCGCAAGCTGTTCGGTAAGGTGCCCCAGGTGAAAGCCATTCATGCCGGGCTTGAGTGCGGACTGATTCTTGAGAAGTACAAGGGTATAGACATGATCTCATTCGGTCCTACAATCAGGGGTGCTCACACTCCTGAGGAACGTATAGAGATTGAGACCGTACAGATGTTCTGGGATCTGCTGATCGATGTCCTGAGACACATCCCCGAGGAGCAAAACTAGACTACTTCCTCGAATTCATCGGGTGGTGCGCCACATACAGGGCAGGCCCATCCCGAAGGAAGATCTCCGAAGGGTGTTCCGGGTTCCACGTCACTGTGAGGGTCACCAACTGCCGGATCATAAATGTAACCGCATACGGGGCATCTGTACCTGTTCATATCAATTCCTCCGGATTTATCTCTTAACTTTTCTTACAGCGTCAATCACAGTACCGTCGACCCATTTGATGGCAGCAACCACCCTGTCATCAAACGCAGCTTTTTCAGGTTTGCCGCACATCTTCTCACCAATCTCCTTCAGCTCTTCAATTGTCACAAGGGGGAGACCTTTTCCTCGCACTGAATCAATGAGATCCTGCCTGCGCGGGTTGATTGCAATGCCCCTCTCGGTAATTATAACATCGATCAGTTCGCCAGGGCCGCAAAGGGTAGTCACCCGGTCCACTATCACCGGTATCCTGTCACGGAAGAGTGGTACCGGGATTATTACATTCCGTGCATGAAGGCAGTTTTGCCACCCTCCTATTCCATGCAGCAAAAGGCCGTCAGAATGAGTGACAACATTACCGTTAAAGCCGGTATCAATCTCGGTGGCGCCAAGGATCATGATGTCCATCATGGTTGTAAGGTTGCCCTTCGAATGGTAGTTATATGCGTTGAATACCGGGTAGGGAATGTGGTTCAGGTTCTTTTCGATTGATTTGACCGAATCAAGATCAAACGCCTGGGCATCAAGAATATAACCCATCTGTCCCTCTTCGAGCATGTCAACCATATATTTTGTGCTGCCACCGAAGCCGAAGCTTAATTTCCAGCCCTTTTTCTTCAGCAACTGGTGCACGTAAACGGCTATTGCAAGACTGGTCCCTCCTGCCCCGGCCTGCATTGTTGCACCGTTGCGGAGCAGACCTGACTTCTCAAGAAAAGATGTTGTAAGTTCTGCAATAAGCAGCCTGTCAGGGCTCTTGGTGATCTGGGTGGTACCCGAAACAATCTTTTCAGGAATGCCGATCTTGTCCACAACCACAACATAATCAACGTAATTGCCCTCAATCTCCATCGGAAAGCAGGGCAGGTCAACCAGGTTGTCGGTAACCACTATGACCTTGTCGGCATAGAGGTAATCAGGTTTTGCATATCCTATTACACCCGTTGCGGATGGTCCGCCCGTTCCCCTGGCGTTGCCGAAGGAGTCAGCAGCCGGGGCTGCCAGAATGGCGATATCTATCTTCACTTCGCCATCCTGTATTGCCTGTACGCGGCCTCCGTGAGAGCGCAGTACCGCCATACCCTTCATTTTCCCGTCTGACACGAACATACCCAGCGGGCCGTTCATGCTTCCCTCGATGCGGTTGACGGTACCGTCTTCTAGGTATTGGATGACAGGGTCATTGCAAGGGAATGATGCTGAAGGCAGCCATACGAGGTCTTTAACTCCCATCTCAGAAGCGATGCTGAAGATCTGGTTGCTTACCAGGTCACCGTCGCGAAGGTGGTGGTGGGTTGATACAGTCATTCCGTCTTTCAGACCGCACCGTACGAGGGCTTCCTTAAGTGAGCCCACAACCTTGTTATTGTCATCAGGGTAATCAATACAGGTTGGAATGGGTGGTGCATATTTCCTGCCTGATGGCCGGTGTTTGCCAACGCCTTTGAAGGGGACGGCTTCCCTGCCGTTTATTTCATCCGGCACCTGGCGGCCGGCTGCATTTTCTACAAGTTTCATGACCGGTAATGCATTAGTTTTTTGACTTTTCCTCATCCATCCAGTTCTCCGGCAGAAGGCCGAGCCTGACGGCAAGGGTGATTGTCTTTTCAGCCCTGGCCACAACCGGCGGATCTATCATCTTTGTGCCGAGTGCAACTACTCCCAGTCCCTTTTCAAGCGCATCGCGATATGCGGTGACTATCTTCTTTGCCTTTTCAGTCTCCTCCGGTGAAGGGGAGAATCCTTCCCTTATAACAGCAATCTGGCGCGGGTGAATGCAGCCCATTCCCTCGAAGCCCATGGCTTTGGCTGACACTACGTTCTGGAGTAACCCCTCCATATCACCCACGTCAGAGAATACTGAATCAATGGGCTGGACGCCGGCTGCCTTTGCCGCAACCACGAGACGGTTACGCGCATAGAGCGATTCCCTGCCCTCCCTTGTGCGCTGTACTCCGAGATCGGCGGTATAGTCTTCAAGACCGATTGCCAGGGCCACAACTGATTCAGCAGCAGTGGCAATTTCCATGGCGCGTTCCACCCCGGCCGCACTTTCTATTATCGGCATAAGGAATACTGTTTCACCCTGGCCTTCTCCCGCCTTAATCTCACGGATTCTTTTATCTACTGTACGTACAGTTTCTGCATTTTCGCACTTCGGGATAAGGACAAGGTGAACGTTATGGGGTATTAACATCTCAAGGTCATCAAGTCCGCGTTCGCCCTGGTTAATGCGCACCATTCTCTCGGCACCGTAGAAATTGACTACCCTCAGGGTATTTCTGACGAGGATCCTTGCCTCATCCTTTCTGTCAGGGGCCACTGAATCTTCGAGGTCAAGGATGATGCCGTCAGGTGAATGCAGGCCGGCATTGAGGAACATTCCGGGACTGTTTCCCGGCAGGTAAAGCCTGGAGAACCTGAACCTGTCTCTTGATGAGGAGTATTGATTCTCCGCGGCCATCTCTGGCAAAAAGCACTTCGAGGTGCCCGTAAGAGCTTTTACCGCAGCTTCAATCCTGGCGGCTATTACAAACGGCAGCGCCCCTGAATCATTGACTGTGAGCCTGGCATTTTCTATGCCGAAGTAATGCATGAGGCTTCGGCACTGCTCTTCGATGGCTCTGCCGTACATAGTCTTTACCTTCGATTTGAGGTTCAGCTCAATACCGCCTGATTCGGTAAGTTCAAGCGTTACTTCAATGTCAGACCGCACTTTCGGCCCGGCATTACCTGTTATTGCCTGTTTCATTTCGTTAGTGAAATGGTCTCTGTCAACAAACTTAATAATATTATCCCAGATAGCTAAGGAGAATCCCTGCTGCTATTGCAGAACCAATTACACCAGCCACATTGGGCCCCATGGCGTGCATGAGCAGGTGATTCGTCTTGTCTGCCTTGAGGCCCTCCATTTCCGAGACGCGTGCGCTGTCAGGAACAGCAGATACCCCGGAGTTACCGATCAGCGGATTGATCTTATCGCCTTCCGGAAGGAACAGGTTCATGATCTTTGCAAATCCGACACCTGAGAATGTTGCAACGGCAAATGCAGCAGCGCCCAATCCGAAAATCAGCACAGACTCTCTGGTCAGGAAGACGTCAGCCTGCGTAGATGCGCCTACGGTGAGGCCGATCATGATTGTAACAATGTCAATCAAAGATGTACGGGCTGTTTCTGCCAGTCGTTTTGTGACGCCTGATTCCTTGAGTATGTTTCCGAAGAAGAGCATTCCGAGCAGAGGCAGTGCGCTTGGTGAGATGAAGCAGGTCAGCAGTAGTCCGAATATCGGAAAGAGGATTTTTTCAGTCTTGGTGACCGCGCGCGGGGGTTTCATTCGGATGAGTCTCTCCTTTTTGGTGGTAAGGAGTCTCATGATCGGGGGCTGTATCACAGGCACCAGAGCCATGTATGAATAAGCCGCGATGGCTATCGGACCAATCAGGTTCTTTACTGTTGAACCATCAGACAACACGTTAATGCCGTTGGCCAGCCTTGATGAAAGAAAAATAGCGGTAGGTCCGTCAGCGCCTCCGATGATTCCTATTGCACCTGCCTCAGGTTTTTCGAAGCCGAGCAGAAGAGCACCGATGAAGGTTGTGAAGATCCCAACCTGTGCTGCAGCTCCCAGCAGCAATAGTCTCGGGTTTGAGATCAGCGAAGAGAAGTCGGTCATAGCTCCTATACCAAGGAAGATCAGTGGCGGGTACACTCCTTTCAGAACCCCGAAATAGAGATAATTCAGAACGCTGCCCTGCTGGTAGATACCAACCTGAAGGTTCACACCTCCGTCAGTGAAGAATGGTATGTTACCTATGAGTATCCCTGTACCGATAGGGATAAGCAGAAGAGGTTCGTACTCGTATCTGATGGCCAGAAAGATGAAAATAAGTCCGACCACCATCATAATCAGGTTACCCCTTGTGGCGTTCCGGAAACCGGTGTAAGCCCAGAACTGCTTCAGGCCGTCGGCAAACTGATGTTCGGTTTCCTCCGGCATTTCCTGAGCCTGGTAACGTATATCAGCTGCTGTGGCGACTGTTCCTGAGTCAGCCAATGCCTGCTGCCTGTCATGTTCAGGCTTGACAAATGCCAGCCATGCCAGTGATGTTATCACCAGCAGGGCAAGCATGGTCCACATTTTTCTTCTTGCCATCGCTAGCCAATTACAATTAGCACTTCATCCTGAAGGACTGACTGACCCGGGGAGACATTAAGCACAGTCACTTTCCCTCCCGTCTCAGCCTTGATAGCGTTTTCCATCTTCATAGTCTCGAGAGTGCAGACAGTCTGGCCGGGTTTGACATCATCGCCCGGTCTTACAAGAACCTGGATAATAACTCCCGGCAGCGGGGCCCTGATCTCGGCAGCTTTTCCGGAGGCAGCAGCAGGTGCCGGTTTGTTCTCCTTTACCGGCCGTGCATATGAAGGTGCGGATGTGACAACGCTTTTGGCCTTGGGTATCTCGCGCTGCATCTCGACATCATAGACGGTTCCGTTAACCTCGATCTTAGCCATGCTTCCCTCGATCTCGAGAACTTCCACCTCATACTGGTTCCCGTTTATCCTGAACTTGAAGTTTTTCATTACACTTAAGTGTTATTCTTTTCTTAAAGGTTTTTCATATTGTACAATTTGGAACTCCAGGGCGAATAATGCCTGGAGACGCGCTTGATTGTCACCACTCCGCTTTCAATGTCATGCAATTCATTGAAATACTCGTAAATGGCCATTGCGATGGCTGCGTTGACCTCACCTGACTGTATTGTCTTTGCAGTCTGAACCACGGCCGGATCGATGCCCTTCCTGCGGGCAAAGCTTTTGAGCCTGAAGTTCAGGATAAAGGTGAGAATATACCGGAAGAACCAGTAAACGATCAGCAGGGACAGGAATACAATTCCGATACCTACCACAACCACGGTCCATGTGAGCGAATCGAGGACCTGCGAGCCCTCAGTTAGATATATC
This sequence comes from uncultured Rikenella sp., assembly GCA_964579645.1. Lineage (GTDB taxonomy): Bacteria > Bacteroidota > Bacteroidia > Bacteroidales > VadinHA17 > SR-FBR-E99. The sequence goes on from CAZOHL010000014.1 coordinate 32,389, forward strand.
CAGTTCATGATCATTATTTATCAGAGTGGGATGTTGCCGTGTTTCTTCATTGGCCCTGGATCTTTCTTTGTGGAGAGTGTCCTGAGAGCCCTTATAACCCTGAACCTTGTGTTTCTGGGTTCGATCACATCATCGAGGTATCCATACCTGGCTGCCTCGTAGGGATTGGCGAATTTGTCGCGGTACTCCTGTTCCTTTTTTGCCACATATTCCTTGCGTTCGGCCACGTCAGCTATCTCGCTGATGGTTTTGCCTTCCAGCACCTCGATGGCTCCCTGAGGTCCCATCACTGCTATCTCAGCAGTAGGCCAGGCATAGTTGATGTCACCTTTCAGCTGTTTGGAAGACATCACACAGTGAGCTCCGCCGTATGATTTCCGGAGGGTGACGGTCACCTTGGGTACGTTTGCTTCGCCGTAGGCGTACATAAGCTTGGCTCCGTGAATAATTATGCCACCGTATTCCTGTGTGGAACCCGGAAGGAATCCCGGAACGTCGACGAATGTTACGATAGGGATATTGAATGCGTCACAGAATCTTATGAAACGTGCCGCCTTGCGCGAAGCCTCAATGTCAAGAACACCTGCGAGATATGCGGGCTGGTTTGCGACTATGCCTACAGGCATTCCGTCAAACCTTGCAAAACCGACCACAATATTTTTTGCGTAGGCTTCATGCACCTCAAGAAAGTCATGATAGTCAACCACCCTCACAATTACATCCTTGACGTCATAAGGCTGGTTAGGGCTTTCCGGGATGATTTCGTTGAGCTCATCCTCGAGCCTGTCAATCGGGTCATCGCAATCCATCTGCGGTGGTTCCTCGAGGTTGTTCTGAGGCATGAAGCTCAGCAGTTTCCTGATAAGGTCAAGGCCTTCCTTCTCCTCGTCAACCGCGAAGTGAGCAACGCCTGATTTAGTTGTATGAACACCGGCGCCACCAAGATCATCGATAGTTATATCTTCACCGGTAACGGCTTTGGCTACCTTGGGACCGGTGACGAACATGTAGCTGCTCTTGCGGCTCATTATAATATAGTCAGTCAAGGCAGGAGAATATACTGCGCCGCCCGCACATGGGCCGAAAATTGCCGATATCTGCGGGATGACGCCAGAGGCAAGGATATTCCGTTCGAATATCTCTGCATAACCGGCGAGACTTCTGACTCCCTCCTGGATACGTGCTCCGCCCGAGTCATTGATTCCGATGACCGGGGCCCCGGCCTTCATGGCCTGATCCATTATCTTGCAAATCTTCTGGGCGAAGGTTTCCGACAGGGACCCGCCAAAGACCGTGAAATCCTGGGCGAAGACATATACTACTCTTCCGTCGATAGTGCCATGGCCGGTTATAACACCGTCAGAGAGAAATTTTTTGTCTGCCAGACCGAAGTCCTCGGTTCTGTGTGTGACAAACATGTCATACTCCTCGAAGCTGCCTTCGTCGAGCAACAGGGTAATACGTTCCCTGGCTGTAAGCTTGCCCTTGGAGTGCTGATCCTCAATTCGTTTTTCACCGCCGCCTTTACGTGCCTTATCCCTGTAATCAAGGAGTTGCTTTATTCTTTCCTGACTCTTCATTGAACCTGGTTATTTGATGTTTTTGCTGTTTTTGTCTTCGCATAGTTCGGTGAGCACCCCGAATGTTGATTTGGGATGGAGGAATGCGATGCTCAGCCCTTCGGCACCTTTTCTCGGGGTGCTGTCAATCAGCCTGATTCCGGCAGCCTCAGCCTCGAGAAGCCTGTCCTCGATCTGGTCAACTGCAAAGGCAATGTGGTGAATTCCTTCTCCCCTTTTCTCTATAAATTTTCCAACGGGCCCTTCAGGGTCAGTAGACTCAAGAAGTTCTATCTTGGTCTGTCCGATCATAAAAAAAGCAGTCTTGACCTTCTGGTCAGCCACTTCCTCTATGCTGTAACACTTCAGACCCAGTACCTTCTCATAAAAAGGAAGTGCATCGGCAATAGAGTTGACTGCAATTCCAATGTGCTCAATATGTGTAGGTTTCATAAGGTTTTCGTTAAAAAGTAAGATCATAAGAAGAGCATGCAAGTTAATTTTATTTAACTCACCCTCACACGATAAAAGTCATGTTTTCAGTACTCAGAAGGGGAATTCGGAAGGCACTGCGTTCAGCTCTTCTGTCACGGGTTTTGAAGCAGCTTCATGAATTGGATTTCCGTCAACGAAAATGGCCCTGAAGGGTCTTGTCGGGCAAGCGTACTCACATGCTCCGCAACCGATGCAGATCTCATCCCTTACTTCGGGTATGAGAAGGCGTCCTTCATAAGGTACCATATGGCAAGCCTTTGTAGGGCAGTGTTCAGAACAGGCTCCGCAAGCCGTTTTCTCAGTATGAACAATGCAGTTTTCCTTAATAAAGACGGCCTTCCCGATCTGGGTGAGTTTCTTGGCTTCAGGCATCAGGGGCATTATCGCTCCGGTTGGGCAGACATCGGTACACCTTGTGCAGTCATAATTGCAGAAGCCGCTGTGGAAATCCATCCTTGGCTGCATTATCCCTGCAAATCCGTACTGACTGGTCGAAGGCTGGAGTACATTAGTTGGGCAGGCATTGACACACAAGGTGCATGCAGTACACCTGGAGGTGAAAATCTCGATGCCTGATGATCCGGGTGGTGAAACAGGATAGAGCCGGTCTTCCCTGACTGTTGAATCCCTTGTAGGCGATGGTGTAGTGCCCTGTGCACTCAGCAACCGGGAACCACCGGCCAGAAGGACGAGTGATCCGGCGATGAAGCCGCGCCGGGAAGCATCAGTATCGTCTGGTTTTTCTTGTTTACGCTTCGGCCTGACCAGGCCATATGACATCCCGTTTTCCTTGCATGCGTCAATACAGTTGAAGCAGTTGACGCACCGGCTCAGGTCAACCGATTTGTTCAGGAAATCTATGCATGATGATTTGCAAGCCATGGAACACCTCCCGCATCGTGTGCACTTATCCTGATCGAACCTGATCCTGAAAAGTGACACCTTGCTCAGGAGTCCGAGCAGGGTTCCCACAGGACATACAGTATTGCAGTAGAGTCTTCCGTACCTGAATGCAAGCAGCCCGATCAGAATCAGGAATGCCGAAGGCACTATGTAGGCAGCAAGCTCGTAGGGCTTTATATCCACCCTGTAAACCGAATATATGTCAAATTTGCCCAGAATGCCTGCAAGCAGGTTATTTATGAAAAGGGCCACCGGCTGTACGAAATATGTCATCAGTCTGCCAAAGGTACTGTACGGATCAAGGATAGTCAGTACATAGACACCACCAAGTGCCAGGATTCCTGCTGTCACAACAAGTATGAAATAGCGCAGGATTGTATATGGCTTTTTATAACCGTACTTGCGGAACCGTCTCTTTACGAGCCCTCCCGCCCTGCTGACTCCGTCCTGCAATATGCCCAGCGGGCATAGAAAGGAGCAGTAGGTTCTCCCGGTAAGGAGGGTCAGAATCAGGATAATGATGAACCCGGTCGACGCTGCCACGCCGGCAATCACGAACTTGAGAAATGAGGGGACGAACTGAAGATACAGGATAGGGCCGAAGGCCTTATCGCCAAAGACTCCCCTGAAGTCGATGAACAGAAATACAAAAAGCAGGAGCACAAGGACAGCAAATACGGTACGGATGTGTTTCAGGGCAGAGGACCTCATGAATGGTTACATTTTCATCCTGTGTATGTTCATCGTTGCCAGGTCCATTTTTCCGATGCCCATTCCGGCTGCAATCGCTATATGTTCAATTGATGATGGTTCCTTTCCCATAAGCTTTGCTCCCGCTGCGTCTATTGCCACCCAGTCAGTGGAGAGCATCAGGGACTTCATGTTCGAGAGGTCAGCCACTGAAACGCCACGGGGACCGTTGCGCATCATTACGTTGTAGGCATCCATTACATTGAGGCTTGGCTTCTTAGAATAGAGAGCATAGTCAGCAATGCACTGGTTGAGATGGTTCCTGTGCCAGTAGCCGCGGTCCCAAACCACCCCCATCATGTTCTTCAGAGCGCCGGTCATCATAGCTGAGCTGTGATGTTTAAGGACGGGGACATTGATGAAGACATCACTTGAAAGGACAAGCTCGTGAACTTTGGCCTTCGTCAGCTTCTTGCCGTTGGGGATTGTAACCTCCTGGTAATAACTTTCAGAGTTGGCCGGTACTATCTTGCCACCGGCATCCTTGACAGCCTGTTCAATGCCTGAGTTCTTGTAGCATTTGATCCAGTTGTCGCATGTATTGTCAAATACATATACTTCCTTCGCCCCTGCGCGGTAACAATGCTCGATAATTCTTTTCACGAGTAACGGATTGGTGTTTCCTCCCTTTTCAGGCACCACATCCCAGCCAATGTTGGGTTTTACGAGCACCTTCTGTCCTTTTTTTACGAACGCACCCATTCCGCCAAGTGCCTGTATGCCCATGTCAAACATTGCAGCCGGTTCACCCCCCATCACTGCAACAAGGTCATAATCAACATTTGATGGAAGACGCTTCCCTGCAAACGCTTTTTCATAACCGCCTAAACTCATAAAGGCTCCTGCTGCCAGTCCTGCACCAAGTGAACTTCGCAAGAAATTTCTCCTTTTCATTCCCTTCAGTTTGATATTACCCCAAAAATGAGAAGCTGCAAAGTAAACATTTTTTTTAATATATCGGCGTCGTATTCTTATATTAGCAGCC
>CAZOHL010000015.1:0-35021 GCA_964579645.1 uncultured Rikenella sp.
TAGAAAGCATATGGCTGCCTTGCCTGGACGCGGGTTCGACTCCCGCCAGCTCCACAGAAAGCAATTTCAGACACCCCCGAAAGGGGGTGCGCTGTTTGTGGCGGGAGGCAAAAAAGCTTGCTTTTGAAGCCTCACGGCAGAAAGAGGGCAACCATGCGGAGCATGGTGTCTGTAATTGCTTGCATCTTTGAAACTTAGGGATCACCGAAGGTACCCCCGCCCAGGACTGAAGCTTAGGGGGTGTCAGGACCGCAAGAGCGGGCCTGACACCCTCCTCACGGAGCATGATGCCGGCTTTAGTCAACAGGTCTGATGAAATTCATCAACTCCCTGTCATGGTTATGCACAATTCTGCATTCGGTATCAAAATACATTGTTGAACCATTCTCCACAGTATAAGGTTCCCACGAAGGCAGCTTACCAGGTGCATTGGGATCACCCGTTTTTACAAAATTCAGCCACGCTGAGCTCATCTTTTCAGCCAGTTTCCAGGCCTCAGCTGCATTACCTGTCCAGTCTGGTCTCAGATCGACGTTATAAAAGGCCAGGGGAATGTCAAGGCCATGGAATGAACCTTTTGAAGCGCTGTCAACAGGACTTTTCCATGCAAGAAAGTATACATACAGCGGGGCACCGTTCTGTCCGGCCCTTGCATCGGCAGCCCTGATGGTGTGAGGCCTGAAGACATTATCAACGGAAAGAAGATCCTGAGGGGAATAATCAGGGTAGGCTTCTGAAAACAGCCTTATGTATTCATCGGTGCGTTCACCGTATTCCTTTTCCAGCTGTTTCCTTGCCTGTTCAATTGACAGGTCTTTTTCGGCATAGTATGTTCTCATTAATTCATTGAGCGTGGTGCCGATCATCAGGGGTACATCTTTCGACATATCCGCAAAACCCGGAGTGAAAGGTTGCTGGAGCAGGACATTGCCGTCTGCGGAAGGCACGAAACCATACATTTTCAGGGTTCCGGGCGTCCTCGGACCATAGATATCAGATACAGCTTCATTTCCTGCCTTGACAAGTTCCGGGTAAGGAATTGTATTCAGCTTTTCAGCATCGGCAGGCGTTAATCCCAGCTTCCCGAGAACGGCCAGGCCCAGGGCCTGTGACTGGTCCCTGGTCATAACATTAAGAAGAGTGCCGCTTTGAATTACAGCCTTTTTAAATAAGCCCTTTGCCGCCGGCATGCACATGAGGGTACCTACTTTTCCGCCACCTCCTGATTCACCAACAATTGTCACATCGGAAGGATCGCCTCCGAAACTTTCAATGTTCTTCCGGACCCACTCCAGGGCTTTAACTATGTCAAGCATGCCGACATTTGCCGATTGGGCATATTTTTCTCCACATACAGACAAATCAAGAAAGCCGAGGATATTCAACCGGTGATTCAGAGATACTACAACCACATCCCCTTTCTTTGCCAGAGCCTTTCCATATGTCATGGGATCATTGCTGCTGCCGACATGAAATCCTCCGCCGTGCAGCCATACCATTACCGGCCGCTTTCTGCCGTCCGATATTCCCTGTGTCCAGACATTTACACTGTACAGCTCTTTTTCATCCATCACGGAATCTGCAATCCAGGCCACTATTTGTTTGGCCACAGGTCCGAAGTCATTGCATTCCAGGACTCCATCCCATGCCTCAGGTTCCTGAGGAGGCATGAACCTTTCAGCCCTGGCATAGGGAATTCCCTTGAAAGAATAGATGCCATCGTCAATAGTGCCTGATACAGTGCCTGAGGTGGTTTCAACTACCGGATTCTGATCTGGTTTTACAAGATCCCTGAAAACTGATCCGAAAATCAAATAACCGGTGTTTCCTGCGATTGTGCCCTCATTCTGTCCCCACAGGAATGGCCAGTCGTCGTAGTTTTCAAAGTGATCGGGCTTTCTGAACAGCACACCGGGGGCAACATTGCCCGGAATAAAAGAGAAATCAGCCCTGTTATTTCCATAATATACTGCTTTAGGACGGGTGGCGCCTATCGCAGCTACGAATGAATAATTATGGTACGGATGGCAGCCAAAGAGCCAGCTGGTTGTCTTGAAGGCATGGTCAGCGTCAATAATATCAGGGAAATACTTGCTGGCAAAGCAGACTGTAGTGCCAAAATTCACCACTTCTCCCCCGGCTGCCCAGTTGCCAAGACCAATCGGCACTCCGTAAGGATTATCCTTTTCAAGCTTTTCGATGTATTCACGGTACTTCACAACATACGGGCGAAGCTTCTCCCTGTAAGGCGCATCCATGTAAGGAATGGCATCAAGGGCTGTCAGGAGGCTGAAGCTGATGAAACGGTCAAGAGCGGGCCATAAAATTTCCAGGAATTTATCCCTGTAATGTTGCTCACCTGTTGATATGAACAACTCGAGATAGGTACCCAGGTTTGCCGGTCCGCCTCCCCATGTACGGTTATCCTGCGGCCTATTGGAAATCAGATTCGTTGCCTCTTCCAGGAGTCTTTTTGACTGCTGCAGGGCTCTCCCGGCGAGATCGTCGTTGTATCCCTTCAATGCCCGGCTTGCTGCGGCAAATACAGTTGCGGCCGACAGGTCGAGACCGGGATTGCGGCTTGTAAATGCCCACATGTCATCCCTGACTCCGCTCGAGAGGCCGTCAGCGGCAATCTCGAAGGGGCCAAGGTCCGGATTATAGGGAAGGCCGTCAGTTATTGAGGCTGCATCACCCAGATGATGGTAGTTGTCAAGAACAGAGTTTGACAGTGCCTGTGCCATGTGGCCAATATTCTCTGCCTGAGCCACAAGGTTCAATGTTCCATGCTCAATAAACTGCAATATGTCCGGGGTTCCGTCCGGGCGGTGAAGATCCACATAGCGCTGCTTCTGGTCGATAAAGGTCTGGTCACGCAGGGGTTCAAAATATTCCCATGTTCTTACAAAGTTCTGCACTACCATGATGTTTGATCCGGTCTCGATGTCAAAATCGCCGGCATCGAAGAAACCGCCAATATTCAATCCGGGTATCAGTTCGAGCGGTTTAAACCTGGTATCGGTTGTCGGTCCCTGCCAGTGGAGGTCGAAGTGACTGGTGTTTGGCGGAGCCTGCAGATATCCTTCCCTGAAGGGCTCTCCATGCCAGACCCTGTAAGCCTCGTTTACGAACATGTGATTCATGTGTATCGGAATCCATACATCGCTTGTGGCCTCTGTAATCCTGTCGTAAACACTGTTTTCAATCAGGAAATTGTTAGTTTTGAAACGACCGTACTGTATGTAGTAGATCCCTGGCGTCATGACCGGAGAAAAATCAAATTTCACATAGTGGTACTTAAAATAGTCGCCCCATGGAACGATCTTGCCAGTAAATACTTTTGAAGCGGTGCCGTCTTCACTTACTTTATAAATGGAAGCCTTTGTGAGCGATTTGTCCTTTTTGTCGAGCTCGATAACAGAGATTTTTGGCTGTGAGGGAAGGTAGCCCACCTGTGAGAAGCCTATGTTCGGCTCTCTTATCCACCCTTTAATTGCATTTGGTTCGACTGTCCAGGTCAAAACCTTGCCGGTTTTTCCTGCCGGAAGCAGGCTGCGAACGACGAACCAGCCGTTTTGTGCCAGCACGCGACCGTCGAAAAGCATCAGGTCTGCATCCGGTGAAGTGATCTTAACCAGTCGTTCGGGGTCATCCGGAGCTAGGACAAAGGTACGGCCTGTTTCCAGCGGCAGGGGATCGACGAATCTGCCGGTTCCCCTGTCGTCGGAAGTGACATACCCCCTGAACTGCCTTGGCTTTGTGCTGTTGGGTTTCGTGACGGTGTTACCTGCAACGTAGCGCGGGAACCGGTTGTAACGACCGTCAGCCAGATAAGCCTTGTTCCAGTACTGCGAGGGCAGAAACTCAAGATTAAATCCTGCTTTGCCCTCAAGAGCTGCCGGAACAGGCTTATCCAGGTAAACGGAAATCTCGACACCTTTTCCCCTGGCGGTAACAACCACCCTCGAATCAAAATCGTAATCTCCAAACCTTAACCCAACCTCGATTGTTTTCGAAACAGGATCGGCTTTCCGGGCCGGCATTGCAGGAACAAGATCCCACTGCTCCGGGGTTCCGGATAGTCTCACAGCTCCTCCCTGCGCTGTCCTCACACCATGGTGTATCAGCTCTATTCCGGCGTTTTTCTCATCGTTGAAACCTCCGGTAAATTGATTACTGTACACGAGGACATTGACGCCCTGAGTCTCGAAATACCCGAGATCATTGAGCTTCAATTCCTGACCGGAAACATTGTTGATTACCGTTGCCAGCAGGAATACAAATGATATAAAAAATTTTCTCTCCATGTTTTCGAAAATCTGGTAAATTGGTGGTCTGCAGGTGTTTATTCTCAGTGGTCCCTGAAATTCCACTTGGAATTGTCACTGTTCATGTCAAACGTTCCAAGAGTTGGTGTACTGTCTCCTATGGATATCAGTGCCAGCTTCTCATTTGAGTTTGGAACTATCCTGGGCATAATCCTGTATGTTCCGTCAGTTAACTGATCAATCCGCCACAGCTGTTCAGGTGCACCGGTGAATTCAGGTACTGTAATCACCTCGGCATCGGCAGTTGCTGCCAGTGCACGGTTTGTTCCTGCTATCACTATTTTGTAATAGGGCCCTCCCAGATATCCGCTTGAATCGGGAGCTGCTGTAATGGTCCATTTCTGATGCGGGCGGGTCATGTAATCCCCGATTCTTACGCCAATATTTCCGGTTGGCCAGGTGTTTATCACATCTGACAGTTGCTGAGAAGGAACAGGTTTCACCGGTTCATTCTGGTTACGCCCGAATCCGCGCATTCCACCGGCCATTCTTACAAAATCAACCACCAGTTCCAGGGCATATCCTCTTCTGACGGACTCGATTTCATAGGTTCCTTCCTTTAAGTTTTCTCCTGCTACAGGCCATCCGTTTTTCCAAAGCAACGGATGGATGCCAAGAACGCTTCGGCCGCTCTGATCAAGATCAGCTTCATAATGGCATGACATCTTTTCGACCCCTTCTTCAAGAATCACGCGTCCGAAATGACCCGGGCCCATAAGTCTTCCGCCGGCAGCCAAAACCATTTTGCCTCCGCCTGTCAGCATGTCTCTTCCCATATTGTCGAGGTACGGTCCGGTTACATTCCTTGAACGACCGACAACAATATTATAGGTAGAGTTGGCTCCGTCACAGCAGGTTCCGTGTGTGCCAAGCAGGTAATACCATCCGTCGCGGTACTCCAGGTCTGTGGCCTCACAGTCGATTGCAATGTCGATGGCTTTGTTGCCATCCACGCGCTTCCCGGTCTGCGGGTCGAGTTCTATAAGACGGATATTCCCGAAATAGGTTCCGTATGAACACCAGAGCCGTCCGTCATTCGGATCCAGGAGAAGTCCCGGGTCGATTGCATCGTTGTCTTCAATCCCGTCGGACTGTGCAACAAGGATGGCTTCCGTGTATTTGAAATCAGGTGATTGCGGGTCGAGTGTCTTGTTCCACATCGTAAGTATTCTTCCGTTATGTCCGCCACCCAGGCCTCCGCCTGTAGCGCCATAAACCACAAGATAACGATCGCCGATTTTCATCGCATCCGGTGCGGCTCCCCCGCCGGGTCTTACTGCACCGCCGTTCCACGTCCATCCGTCTTCCGAAATCAATCCTCCTCCGCCTGTGCCAAACGTGTAGTACTTACCGTCACATTCCATGATTGTCGACGGGTCATGTATGAAAGGTTTACCTATCTGCGCAGTAAGCGCAGCGGCTAAACAGATTGATAACAGGGCTGTTGCGCCCGCTTTTATAATATTGGTCTTCATGATTTGTCCCATTCTTATACAATTGAAATCCTTAGAGAATAATTACTTCATTTACAGGTAATAGTGAGGTTCTTTACCGGTTCTCCGTTCTCATTAAGGAAACGGACACAGAAATCACTCATCCCCGGGCCGTTGATTACTGCTCCCCGGATTATGTTCTTACCCTTATTGAGTGTCAGGCGGGTGGATACGCAATCATCCATTACCATTCGCCTGTCACCGGAAAGCAGCACTGCTTCCTTACCATTCAACCACCACATTGATCCGGAATTTGATCCAACAGCCATTCTGACGTTTTTCATCTCTTCCGGACTGTTAACCACTGTCACCGCCCAGAACAGCACACCGTAAGTCTGCTTATTCAGCCCATAGGCGAACCGGAATAGTTTGACATTGTAATTCCTGCTGTCAAGTGCATGCCAGGCAAGCTCACTCTCTCCTACTTTTACCTTTTCACCATCTTTTGGAAGAATTGTAAACTGGTTCGGGAAATAGATGGTATCAAATGCTTTCCTCAGGTAGCTGTCAGTAAAAACAGTGTTGGTGCGGTTTGGTTTGTTTATCGGTTCGAGCAGCAGCCAGCGTCTGATGAATCCTTTTTCATCCGGGGTCATCTTCGATTTTGTTGCCGGGGTGAAGTATTGTGCGATGCTTCTTACGGTATCGCGTTTAGTAGGATCGTCCATCTGGCGGCCAGTTCTGTCGGGTTGTGCCTGTAATCCGGGTCCGGCCAGAAGTACCAGGCCTGCCATTATCAAGATTGTTTTGAATTTATTGTTCATGATTAATCCTTGTCGTTTTTGTAATTGTAGTTGCATAAATGTGAAAATTACTTCGAGTAAATGTTGACTCAGACAGTGAGACAGGAATATTAATCTGCTGATAATCCAGTATCTGCAAACAGATGTCGGGTTTTGCTACAACTCACGTCAACATGCGAATTTAACTAAATTATTTATATTGCAAAATTCGGGCTGCACCCGGGAGAAACGTTTCATGGATCTTTTGCTAACTTTCGGACCGCATAACCTGATTGAAAAAAGATTTACCCGTGAAGCGATTGTTTCTGATATTGTCAATTATCACATCATTCTCATTTCTGGCTGATGGAAGGCCATACTATTTCAGGCACTACACAAATGACAACGGCCTTTCGAACAATACCGTGATGGCAGGCATACAGGACCACAGGGGTTTCATGTGGTTTGCCACAAAGGAAGGCCTTAACCGGTTTGACGGTACCCGGTTCAGGATTTTCAGCCATAACCAGGCAGTAACTAACAGCCTTCCGAATAACTTCATTCTGTCTCTGTGCGAAGACAATGAGGGATGGATATGGATCGGGACAGCCAGGGGAGTCTGCTATTATATGCCTGATAATGATTACTTTGGAACCATTGTGGATGCAAACCCCAGGATCGGCATGGCGGTCACGGACATAGTTGCCGATAACAACAATAATATCTGGCTTGCCACTTTCTCCGGTACATATAGATACAACAAGCAGACCGGGAAACTTACATTTTATCCCGGAGCCGAATATTTTCTGCCAGCCAAAATCACCCTGACAAACGCGGGCGACATCTGGATATCAGCAAATGACGGCAGCATTTATAAATATGACGCAAGAAAAGATGACTTCACCGGCTTCAGAATCCTGACCGACAAGGAAATAGCTACATCTGTCACCCTTGGCAAAATTGTTGATGCCGGAAGTTACGGATTTCTCATCCCGACCAGAACTGCGGGTCTGAGGCTTTTTGAACCAAACTCGGGACAGGTAAACAGCCTGTTTCCTGATGATGCTGAACTGCATAACAATATCATAATCAATTCTATACAACTTTTTGACAATAATGAGATCTGGATAGGATCAGAATCGGGCATTCATATTTATAATTTTGAAACAGGATTTGTGAAAGCCCTGCATATGGAGCCCACTGATCCGTTCTCTCTGTCAAATAATGCTGTCCGTTTCCTTTACAGGGACAGGGAAGGAGGCATCTGGGCCGGAACTTTTTACGGAGGGGTCAATTACCTCCCACAGCAGAACAAGGCCTTTGAAAAATTTTATCCGACAGGATTACCCGGTTCTCTGAGCGGTAACGTGGTGAGGGAGATCAGGGCTGACTCCTACGGTAAAATCTGGTTAGGGACCGAAGACGCAGGGCTGATCAGGATGGATCCCATGACCGGTTTTTTTTCATCATACTATGGGACAAATTCTTCACGGGTAAACAGCCGGAATACCCAGGGACTACTGATTGACAATGACGAGCTCTGGGCCGGGACTTATGACAACGGCATTTATGTACTGAACCCGAAAACCGGAAACATAAAGCATCATTTCACTGTCAAAGATCCTGGCAATGGTCTGAAAACTAACTCCTTCATCACTTTCTTAAAAACTGTCGGCGGAACAGTCTATGCCGGAAGCGCTTCAGGGCTTTACCGGTTCAACAGGGAGACTGCGTCATTCAGTCTCAATGAGATTGTGACGCCGGATGCTTTCATTCACGCCCTCTATGAAGATACAAGGGGCATTATCTGGATAGGAACCTATGGTAGAGGTCTCTACAGATATGACACAAAATCAGAGACTTGTGAACAGGTGATATCAGGAAACAACAATCCCGGCAGCTCTGAAAATGATTACATAACCTCTATTTATGAAGACCGTGATCATAATATCTGGTTTACGACTGAAGGAAGCGGGTTCAGCTACATAGATGCAGAAACGCAGGAGATAAAGCGGTTCATCCCGGGAAGGGACGTTGAATTTGCCATCTACTGCGCCATTCTTCAGGACAGTCATGGTCAGATATGGATTACCTCAACCAGGGGATTGCTGCGATATAATCCTGAAACCGGCAGATTCTCCGTATATACAAGGAATGACGGACTCCTGGGGAATACATTCAGCTATAATTCAGCATACCAGGATAAAAACGGCAGAATTTATTTTGGAATGGTCAACGGACTGCTGACATTCAATCCTGCCGATATAAAGGAAAACACATACAATCCTCCCGTCTATTTTACTGATTTATTGGTTAATGGCAAAGAATATCCCGGCAGCCCAGCCGGTTCTCCTGATTCAAAATCAATACTCGTTACAGATCGGATCTCCTTGAAGCATAATCAATCATCACTGAGCATTGATTTTGTCTCACCAAGCTTTACAAGCCCTGATCTCACAAAATACAAGTACAAAATGGAGGGTGCTGACCCTGACTGGGTTGAGATTTCAGGGGATCAAAAAGTAAACTATGCAAATCTGCCTCCGGATGATTACACATTCAGGGTAATCTCATCAACCAGTGACAATATCTGGAGCAATACAGAAGCCAGTTTGAGGATAAGGATCTTCCCCCCTTTGTGGCTCTCAGTACCTGCGTACATATTATACCTGATAACTGCGGCTGCTATCGGCTACATCCTATTAATCACCTACCTCAGAAGAAAAGCTGTTGAAAATCAGAGGAAAATCGAGGCAATTGAAGCCGGAAAGGAAAGGGAGATACTAAATGCAAAAATCAATTTTTTCACCAACATAACGCATGAAGTAAGGACCCCGCTGACTCTGATCAGGGGTCCCCTCGACAGAATTTTAAAGGCTGGCTCCAAAAACCTGGAAGATCATGAGGAGAACCTGCTTATTATCAGGAAAAATACTGACAGACTGATGACCCTCACTAACCAGTTGCTTGATTTCAGGAAGACGGAGAAGGAAATGTTGAGACTCAATTACATAAGAACTGACCTGTACGAACTGGCAGAGTCAACATTTAACCTGTTCCTTCCGTACAGTGAGGAAAAGCAAATATCAGTCAGGTTGCATTCGCCGGTGAATCATTACGAGCTTGCCATAGACAGGGAAGCAATAATAAAGATATTAAGCAATCTGTTCTCAAACGCAATTAAGTTTGCCGAATCCGGTGTAGACATCTTTCTTGAGCCGGGTTCTGACCAGGATGCTTCACTGAAAATAAGGGTCAACAATGACGGCAGACTGATACCATTGGAACTGGCCGAAAAGATTTTCGAGCCTTTTTACCAGCTTGAATCCAACAAGCCTGGTGAAAAGGGAACTGGTCTTGGTTTGTCTCTCGCCCGGTCAATAGCTGAGCTTCACCAGGGGAGGTTGTATCTTGACACCTCCGTAGAAAATTGCAACTCGTTTGTACTTGAGCTGCCAAAACACCAGGAAGAAACGATCAGCCTGACAGAAAACGCAGAAGGGGATGCAAATCCCAATGAAAACGAAGAATTTGAGGTATTCAGCTCCTCTGCAGAAAACAATCCTAACCTGCTCCTTGTGGAAGACGAGGTTGAGATGGGCAGATTCATCGCCAGGGAAATTTCAGGTGAATACAATGTGATCCTCACCCATAATGGCGAAGAGGCACTGAAGGCACTGAAGAAATTCAACATAATCGTTGTGGTAAGCGATGTGATAATGCCGGTAATGAACGGCTATGAACTGTGCCGGCAGATCAAGTCTACAATGGAGTTCAGCCATATTCCGGTCATATTGTTAACGGCCTCTGTTCATGTGAATGCAAAGATTGAGGGCCTTGACTCCGGAGCTGATGCCTATATAGAGAAGCCGTTTGCCACTGAGCATCTTATGGCTCAGATAATTAATCTAATCAGAAACAGAAGGCGGGAACAGCAGAACTTCATCAATTCTCCGCTGGCTCATTTCAGGTCGGTTGCCCTGAACAAGACTGATGAGGATTTCCTTAAAAAGCTGAACTCCAGCCTTCTTGATAATATCTCTGAAACTGACTTAAGTGTTGAGAAAATATCAGAGATAATGGGAATAAGCGTTTCAACTCTTTACAGGAAGGTTAAGGCGCTTACTGACCTCAACTCTGTTGAATACATAAGGCTGACAAGGCTGAAGAAGGCAGCTGAGCTTCTGACTGAGGGCAATTTCAGGATCAACGAAATATCATACCTCGTCGGTTTCTCTTCACCTTCATATTTTGCCACCAGCTTCCAGAAACAATTCGGGATTTCCCCCTCGCAGTTTGCCAGGAAGATAAAATAATCGGTATTCATCGGAAGCAACAGGGTCATGGCATTCATGAGTGCCATGACTGTCATTTGCATGCCATTCCCTGAAATTAAACTCCTTTTTGGACTCTTTCAGGGTCAACTTTAAATTTTCAGTCATCATTTGCATAAAAAATTAACCCGTGTTAGATTTTTTATTAGGAGTTTTACATCACTCGGGGCTTTCAATCCCAGGTAAAAACTAACTGACACAAATCAACTGAAAAACAGAGTGAGAATCTTGTCTGAAAGCCCCTCTTCAATTATTATCTGCGGATTTACCAATCTAATAGAAAAAAAAATGAAAAAATCATTTGTCTTTTGTCTGCTGATCATCATGTCAGCAGGTATGGCCAGTGTAGCTCAGTCAGGCCAGGCATCGAACGTTTTCAATGCTGATACGGCTCACGTTTCGCCGTACAATCTTTCCGGTGCTCAATATCCCCGTATTGAAGCCGATTCACGGGTTACGTTCCGCTTTAATGCACCTGATGCGCAGAAGGTGCAGGTATCCATCGTTAATGTCCCATTTGATATGGTCAGGGGGTCTGACGGGATATGGGAATACACCAGTGAACCGCAGGACAAAGGATATCACAATTACTGGATGATAGTTGACGGGGCTGTGGTTGTTGATCCGGCAACGGATGCATTTATAGGTTATGGCCATATGTGCAACGGTTTTGAAATTCCCGATCCGGATGGCGGGTTTTACCAGCTGAAAGATGTGCCTCACGGGAATGTCCTTATAAAGAATTACTATTCAGAGGTGGCGGGTTCATGGCGCCACATATATGTATATACTCCACCCCAATATGATAAGAACGTCAAAGCCCGGTATCCAGTTCTTTATCTACAGCATGGCGGTGGTGAGGATGAGAGGGTATGGATTGAGATGGGGCGTACCAACCTGATTCTCGACAATCTCATAGCAGAAAAAAAGATCAGTCCATTTATTGTTGTCATGGAAACAAGCACCGTGGGGCCGCAATTCCCCATGCTTCCTCGTACTGCCGCACCTTCAGCAGCAACTGCTGATCCAATGGCCTCGCGGCAGGTTACGCAGGCTCCCGGTGCCCATGGCACAACTGCCCGTCCACGCTTTTCGTTCGACAAATACGCAGAACTGATGATCCGGGATATGATCCCTTGGGTTGACAAAAACTTCCGTACAATTCCTGACCAGGCTCACCGGGCAATGTCAGGCCTGTCAATGGGAGCCATGTGCACCAAGTCAGTCACCCTGGCCCATCCCGAAACATTTTCATACATCGGACTCTTCAGCGGCGGTTCCATTGCCCCGGACGAAATCAGGGACAAATCTCAGGTCAGGCATGTGTTCATGAGCTATGGCAGCCGTGAAAGAGGTTCTGAAGGTGTAAAAGCAGCAGCGGATGCTTTGAACCAGGCAGGGATAAAGAGCACTTCCTATGTCTCACCTCTTACAGCCCATGAATGGCAGTCATGGAGAAGAAGCCTGTACGAATTTGCACAGATCCTTTTCAGGGACTGAAAAACTGTTTGAGTAACGTCTGAATCCGGAAGCGAAAGTCATATTAATAAAGCAAAAGATGAACTACAAATATTTTTTTGTACTGTCAGCAATACTGGCAGCCGGAAGTCTCTGCTCAGCCCAGATTGGCATACCGGCTGTTGCGGAAGATTTCAGGCCCTCAACCCTGAACCAGCCCGGAAAACAATATCCGCAGGTAAACTCTGAAGGCCGGGTGCGTGCAAGCATATCTGCGCCACAGGCACTGAAGGTACAGCTTGATATAGGGGGCATAAAGTATGACCTCAAAAAGGACGACAAAGGTGTCTGGACCGGTGATTCAGATCCCCAGGATGAAGGATTTCACTATTACCAGCTGGTTATTGACGGAGCACAGGTTCCTGATCCGGGAAGCATGTACTTTTACGGAGCAAGCCGCTGGGGAAGCGGGATAGAGATCCCGGCAAAAGACCAGGATTTCTATTCATTGAAAAATGTGCCTCATGGCCAGCTCAGGGAGAATCTCTATTTCTCTGAGATTACTCAATCATGGAGACGCTGTTTTGTCTATACTCCCCCAGATTATGACAGGAATCTTTCAGTACGATATCCTGTGCTCTATCTGCAGCATGGTATGGGCGAAGATGAAACGGGCTGGTCAGTCCAGGGCAGGGCTAATCTTATTCTTGATAACCTTATAGCTGAGAAAAAGGCTGTTCCTGTGATCGTTGTAATGGACAAAGGATATGCATCAAGACCGGACCAGTCAGCCTCACGCAGTCTGGGAGGGCCACAGGGAGGACCCGCAGGCATCTCAGCATTTGAAGAGGTTCTGATAAAGGAAATAATTCCGATGATTGACGCCACATACCGGACCCTGTCAGACCGGAGCCACAGAGCTATGGCCGGCCTTTCAATGGGTGCCAATCAGACCATTCAGATCACGATGAATAACCTCAGCCTTTTCTCATACATAGGAGGATTCAGCGGGACATCCAATTATCCGAGTTCTGCAGAAATTGATCCCGCCGGATTCATGAACGGAAAGTTCAGTGACGCGAAAGCGCTGAATGAAAAGATAAACCTTTTCTGGCTTGGCCTCGGGACCAAAGAACCTGATCCGTTTCCCGGCTCTGTTGGTGCCTTCCGTAAGATGCTTGATAAAACCGGTGTTAAATATGTCTATTATGAATCACCCGGAACAGCCCATGAATGGCTTACATGGAGAAGAAGCCTGTATCAGTTCGCACAATTGCTCTTTCAGAAATAAAGCAGAATAATCAAATAAATGTAAACAGGCTAATCAGTCGGAAATGAAAAAACTAGTAGTTGTTCTGGCTCTCCTTACCGGGTTCACATTCTCAGCAAATTCACAGGAATTTGAGAAGCAGGCACCTGCAGGATTTGATTCCTTCAGAGCCGGGATTCCTCACGGTAAAATAGATACTGTACAGTATTACTCAAAAACTGTTGGTTCCAGGAGAAAGGCCCTGGTCTATACTCCTCCCTCCTGGTCGCGGCGGAACAAATACCCGGTTCTCTATCTCCTTCACGGTATCGGCGGTGATGAAAAGGAATGGCTCAACGGAGGTCAGCCGCAGGTTATCCTTGATAACCTATATGCAAAAGGCAAAATTGAGCCAATGATAGTGGTCATGCCCAACGGCAGGGCCATGAAGGATGACCGTCCCGGAGAAAACATAATGGCGCCTGACAAGGTCGAAGCCTTTGCAGCATTCGAGAAGGATCTGCTGAATGACCTCATCCCCTTCATTGAGATAAAATATCCGGTGATCAAAGACCGTGAACACCGTGCAATAGCAGGGTTATCAATGGGTGGCGGGCAGGCGCTGAACTTCGGACTTGGCAATCCTGACATGTTTGCATGGGTCGGAGGTTTTTCCTCTGCACCAAATACAAAACCTCCGGAACAACTGGTACCCGATCCGGAGAAGGCAAAGCAGGCTCTGAAGGTTCTATGGATTTCATGCGGTGACAACGACGGCCTGATAATTTTCAGCCGCCGTACACATGAATATCTTGCAGCAAATGATGTTCCGCACATTTATTATATTGAACCCGGTGTGCATGACTTCAAGGTCTGGAAGAACGGTCTGTACATGTTTTCACAGCTTCTCTTCAAACCTGTGGATGAATCAAAGTTCAATAAATACAGCCCGTTGGGCACACCTGCTCCCTCGAATGTAAGGGGAGCAAAGTATCCGCAGATAATGCCTGACGGCAGTGCGCTGTTCAGGCTGAAAGCTCCGGGTGCGGAAGCGGTTCAGCTTGACCTGGCAAGGAAATATGATATGGTCAGAAACAGTGAAGGCACCTGGGAGGTATACACTGATTCACTGACTGAAGGATTTCATTATTATTCCCTGCTCATTGACGGCCTGGCAGTTGCTGATCCGGCCAGTGAAACATTTTATGGCATGGGCCGCATGGCAAGCGGGATTGAAGTCCCCTTCAGTGGTGACGGTTATTATGCTGCAAGGGATGTACCTCACGGGGAACTGGCAATCAAAAGGTATTTCTCAACCGTATTCAACACCTGGCGCCAGTTTTACATTTACAAGCCTGCCGGTTATGATTCCGGCACTGACCGGAAGTATCCTGTGCTTTATATCCTTCACGGCGGAGGTGAGGACGAGAGAGGCTGGGCAACCCAGGGCAGGACAGACCTCATACTCGATAACCTCATTGCCGCAGACAAGGCAAAACCAATGCTGATTGTAATGCCTGACGGAAATGTGACCGGGCAGATGGGTTTCGGAGAGATGACACTCAGAATGTTCGAAAGGGAACTTACCCAGTGTATCATCCCGTTCGTAGAAAAAAATTACCGTGCAGAAACGGGCCCCGGCAACCGTGCACTGGCAGGACTCTCGATGGGGGGATTACAGACTCTGTTTGTCGGGATAAACAATGTCGAAATGTTTCCATACCTGGGGGTATTCAGCTCAGGATGGATGATTCCCGCCCACAACGATCTGGCCGCAAAACAATATGAATTCATTAAAAATAATCCCGCGAAGATCAGCTCTCTCAGGCTGCTTTGGATCACCATGGGAGGAAAAGAGGATATTGCCTGGAAAAACTGCCAGGAAATGATGAAAAACCTTGACGAGCTTAATGTTAAGTACACCTACAGTGAATATCCTGGAGGACATGCATGGCCCGTATGGAGGAACAACCTTTACAATTTTGCACAACTGCTCTTCAGGTAAAAGACGGTGGCCGGAACTAAACAGATGATTCAACTAATATTTAATCAAACACAAATCAAGCAATGAAAAAAGTTACTCTCTTTCTGTCGGTTTTAATGATTTGCTGTATTACGTCAGCCCAGTTTGCAGGTGGTATGCGCGGCCAGCAGCCGGAACCTCTGCCTGATGGTTACAAACCTTCATCAACAAATACTTTTCTTTCCCAATACCCCGCTGTCAATTCCCAGACACGCCAGGCAATCTTCAGAGTGGTGGCACCCCACGCCGCGAGTGTCATGGTTGACCTTGCAGGAAAAAAATACCCTATGACAAGGGATGAAAAAGGAGTATGGACATGTACCTCTGATCCCCAGGTGGTAGGTTTCCATTACTATGCAATACTTATAGACAGTGTTCCCGTCATGGACAGGAACACGGAAGCGTACTTCGGCAGCAACTGGGAATCATCAGGAATTGAAATCCCCGAAGGTCCGGAAGGTGATTACTACAGGTTCAACAAAAATATTCCTCACGGACAGGTCCGCTCGCTTTACTACTGGTCAGAGATAAACGGCATGGAACGTCACTGCAATGTTTACGTACCTGCTGAATACGAATCGAATACCGAAAAGAAATATCCGGTTATGTACCTGCTGCATGGCTGGGGCGAGGATGAAAATGGCTGGTCAAACCAGGGACACATGGCAAATATAATGGACGGGTTGATTAATGCCGGCAAAGCCGTTCCGATGATTGTGGTGATGGATTGCGGTGACATCAAGACAAATTCCGATGTCCGTAAAGCTTCGACAAATGATGTGACCCAGATTTATATCAAGGATCTTATGCCATTTATCGAGAGTACTTTCCGCACAAAGAACGACAGGCAGAACCGGGCTATGGCCGGATTGTCGAGAGGCGGATTCCAGACCACGATGACTGTGTTTGCCAATCTTGACAAATTTGCATGGATGGGCACATTCAGCGGTTTCTTTTCACGTCCTGGCCAGGACGTTACCGAAGGTTTCAACGGCGTATTCAAAGATGCAGCTGCCTTTAACAAACAGATGAACCTGCTTTTCATCAGCACCGGTACCGAAGAAGGCACGCCGAAAGAAGCAGTCGAAACACTGAAAGCTCACGGAATCAAGAACATCGTTTATCACGAATCACAGGGCACAGCTCACGAATGGCTCACCTGGCGCCGTGCGCTGAATGAATTTGCTCCAAGGTTATTCAAATAGTTTGTCAAATTAATTAGTAGCTTTCGCGGTAACGCATAATTTCAATTCAAAAAAAATGAAAACAAAACTACTGTTAATAGTTATTGTTATTGCCTTCCTTTCAGGTGCCAGGGTAGTTGCACAGGATCAGGATTTCCACATCTACCTGTGCTTCGGCCAGTCAAACATGGAGGGAGCTGCAAGGATTGAACCTCAGGACACTACTGTTGACGGCAGGTTCATGGTGATGGAAACCATCGACTGCCCGAACCTCGGAAGAGTCAGGGGAGGCTGGTATCCGGCCATTCCTCCCCTTTGCAGATGCAGAACCGGGCTGTCGCCAGCCGATTATTTTGGCAGGACCATGGTTGAACACCTCCCGAAGAATATCAGGGTGGGTGTTATAAATGTTTCAATCGGGGGGTGCAAAATCGAGTTGTTTGACAAGGATAATTACAAGGAATATGTCTCAACTGCACCGGGATGGATGATCCCAATGATCAATTCTTACGAGGGTAATCCCTATGCACGTCTTGTAGAAATGGCCAGGCTGGCCCAGAAGGATGGCGTTATAAAGGGAATTCTGATGCATCAGGGTGAGTCAAATAATGGTGAAACCACATGGCCCGGCAAAGTCCGCCTGGTCTATGATAACCTGTTGAAGGACCTTGATCTGCAACCTGAAAAGGTGCCCCTTCTTGCCGGTGAAATGGTAAGCGCTGCCGAAGGAGGCATGTGCGCTGACATGAACACAATTATTGCCACACTGCCGCAGACAATACCAAATTCATACGTGATATCCTCCGATGGTTGCCCCGGGACACCCGATCACCTTCATTTCACCCCGGAAGGATATCGTATACTAGGAAGAAGGTACGCTGCCAGGATGCTTTCTCTCCTGGGATACAGCATCAATGTGCCTTAATCCGGATTTTAATACCCTTGCGGTGACTGTATCCGTTTAAACCGGCATATAAAACTGATAATGAAGCGCTGCTTAATACTGCTGATCCTGGTTTTAACAATCTGCTCAAACAGTTACGGACAATCATACAGCAAGACTGACCTGGGCATAAGGACTGCAGTTGATGGCATTGGCATTGAGATCCAGTTCTTCAGCCCCACAATTGTGAGGGTACTGAAATGGCCTGAAGGAACCACTTACAGCAAGGAGAGTCTTTCGGTCATTATGGCCCCCGGGAAAGTGGATCGTGACGTGAGACAGAAGGGAGACGAACTGATCATCAGAAGTAAAAGCCTTACTGTATCTGTAAACCTGGAAAACGGAAGGATATCATTCCGGACGCCGGGATCGGCTCTGCTGCTGAGCGAGGCTGAAACCGGCGCCGGTTTTACGGAATTCAGTGATGCCGGAATAAAAACATTAAGTGCATACCAGGCATTCGTTCTCGGAAAGGATGAAGCCATCTATGGATTAGGGCAGCAACAGAACGGAAAAATGATTCAGCGTAACCTGAAACTGAATATGATACAGGGAAATACCGATGACTATGTTCCCTTTTTCGTTTCAGTAAAGGGTTACGGTCTGTTCTGGGATAATTATTCGCCGACAGTCTTTGAGGACACGCCCGTTATCACATCATTCAAATCAGATGTAGGTGATTGCATTGATTACTATTTCATGTCAGGAGGCAATGCAGACGGTGTGATCGCCTGCATGCGTGATCTGACAGGCCAGGTGCCTATGTTTCCGCTTTGGACATTCGGCTACTGGCAAAGCCGGGAACGCTATAAAAGCCAGGATGAGCTTGTTGGCGTGGTCAGTAAATACCGTGAACTTGGAGTGCCACTTGATGGCATCATACAGGACTGGCAATACTGGGGCAACAATTACCTCTGGAATGCCATGGAATTCCTCAATGCTGACTTCTACAATCCTCAAAAGATGGTCGATGATGTTCACGCCATGAATGCCCACATCATTATTTCCATCTGGAATTCATTCGGACCGGAGACTAAGCAATACAGGGAACTGAAAAGTATTGACGCCCTTATGGATTTTCAGACCTGGCCCCAATCGGGTTCGGACAGGTGGCCACCGAACATGGATTATCCTTCAGGCGTAAAACCGTATGACCCGTTTAATCCGGAAGCACGTCAGATCTACTGGAAATATCTGTACAAGGGTCTGTTCTCTCTGGGGATTGACGGGTGGTGGATGGATTCATCTGAGCCTGACCACCTGGATTTCAAACCTGCTGATCTCGACAACAAAACGTACCTGGGTTCATTCCGCAAGGTTCGTAATGCATTTCCCCTGATGACAGTGGGCGGTGTATACCAGCAACAGCGTGCTGTCAACTCTGACAAACGGGTATTTATCCTGACCCGTTCCGGATTTGCCGGCCAGCAGCGCTATGCCACCAACGTATGGTCCGGTGACGTGACAGCATCATGGCAGGCATTAAGAAATCAGATCTCTGCCGGACTCAATTTTTCGCTCAGCGGCATACCCTACTGGAACAGTGATATCGGCGGATTCTTTCTGAGCAGGTTCATGAAGAAGCTTGACGATGCCGGGTACCGTGAGTTGTATGCCCGATGGATGCAGTTCGGCGCTTTCTGCCCCATGATGCGTTCGCACGGGACCGATGCCCCACGCGAGATCTACCAGTTCGGGGAAAAAGGTGACAGGGTCTACGATGCAATCGAGAAATCAATAAAACTGCGCTACAGCCTTCTCCCCTATATCTACTCCGCAGCATGGGATGTTACAGCTAACCGGTCGACTATGATGAGGGCACTGGCAATGGACTTTCCGTCAGATCCAAAAGCACTGGATATCAATGACCAGTACATGTTCGGGAAATCAATTCTGGTTTGTCCTGTAACCACGGCTATGTATTCAAAAGACACAAAAGAGGATTTCAGTACCGTTGGAACAAGAGAGCTGTACCTGCCTTCGGGAACAGAATGGATTGACTTCTGGACAGGTGAAAAGCTGCAGGGCGGACAAAAACTGAAAAAGGAAGCACCTGTTGATATTATTCCATTGTACGTCAGGGCCGGGGCAATTCTGCCGATCGGTCCCGATATCCGGTATGCCACTGAGAAAAAATGGGACGATCTTGAAATTCGCGTCTATGCGGGTGCTGACGGCAGGTTTACACTGTATGAAGACGAAAACGATAACTATAACTACGAGAAAGGTCTCTGCTCAACTATTGCTTTCACATGGAATAATGCCAGTAATACATTGACAATCAGTGACCGCAAGGGTTCATTTCCCGGAATGCTTTCAGAGCGCAAATTCAGAATCATACTGGTGGAAGAGAATAAGGGCTCAGGAAACGGGATATTAAGGCAGCGTGAGAAAGAGACAATATATGAAGGCAAAACAACAATAATTAAACTATAGCTATTGCGATAAAAGCACACTCATGAAGAGATTCATTTTCATCCTTGTGATACTTATCAATACCCTTCCATGCCTGACTGTCGCCGGTCAGAAAGACCCGGCCCGGAATCCTGTAATATGGGCAGATGTCCCGGATATGTCAATAGTTCGTGTCGGTGACACTTATTATATGAGCAGCACAACCATGCACATGTCACCCGGCGTGCCGATTATGAAATCTGAAGATCTTATTAACTGGAGTATAGTCAACTATGCTTACAATACCCTTGGCGATAATGATGAGCTGAACCTTACTGACGGGAAAAATGCCTACGGAAGAGGCTCATGGGCCAGCTGCATCAGGTATCATGATGATACCTATTATGTATCAACCTTCTCCTCAACAACCAATAAAACATACATCTGGTCAACGAAGGATATAGAAAAGGGACCATGGAAAGAGATTTCATTCAGCCCCAGTTTTCATGATCATACCCTGGTTTTCGACGATGACGGCCGGGTATACCTCATTTACGGCAATAAGAAACTTACCCTGATTGAGCTCAATGCAGATCTTTCAGGAGTAAAGCCGGGAGGAACAAACCAGGTGATAATTGAGAATGCCAGTGCGCCATCAGGTCCTGACAGCGGACTGGGAGAAGGTTCACAGTTGTTCAGGGTGAATGGCGTATATTACCTTTTCAATATAACGTGGCCACGCGGGGGGATGCGGACTGTCGTTGTCCACAGGGCTGACAGGCTGACCGGCCCGTGGGAAGGAAAACTTGTTTTCCAGAATCTCGGTGTGGCACAGGGAGGAATGATAGAAACTCCTGACGGAAAATGGTTCGCATACCTTTTCAGGGACTATGGGTCAGTCGGCCGGATACCCTACATTGTCCCGATGACATGGGAGAACGGTTGGCCGGTCATCGGGTCTGACGGCAAAGTTCCGGAAAAACTTGATCTTCCTCCCGGAAAAGGACCCATCCCGGGTATCGTCGCATCCGACGAATTCAAGCGAAAGAAAGAGAATTCTCCCCTCCCACCGGTCTGGCAATGGAACCACAATCCAGACAACACTCTCTGGTCTGTAACCCGGAGAAAAGGATTTCTCAGGCTGACTACCGGGCGAATTGACACTCTGTTCACACAGGCCAGGAATACCCTGACTCAGCGTACCCTCGGTCCTGAGTGTTCCGGATCAACCCTGATTGATGTTTCGCATATGAAGGAAGGTGATTATGCAGGATTGGCCCTCCTGCAGAAAAAATTCGGGATTGTCGGTGTTGAATACAGCAACGGGGTCAGATCGGTTGTAATGATCAATGCACAGTCAGGCAGCCCTGAGAAAGTTGAAAGCGTTCCGTTGACACAGAAAAAGGTATACCTTAAGGCAGAATGTGATTTCACTGACCGCCGGGATATTGCATATTTCTATTACAGTCTTGACGGGAAAACATGGAAATCCATTGGCAACCAGCTGAAAATGGAATATTCGATGCCTCATTTCATGGGTTATCGCTACGGGCTGTTCAGTTATGCAACCCTCGAGCCGGGCGGATTCGTCGATTTCGACTGGTTTCATATATCCAATGAAAGAACTGAAAACAAATAAACTCAACCAGATATCAAAGAGATGAGGAAAACTAACCAAAGCAACAGAAGGCAACCTGCGGAGATGAATAAATTCATGGTTTCCTTCATAGGGCTTTTGTTCGGCACAGTAATACTTAACGGGCAGCTCCTGCGACTCAATGACCAGGAATATTTTGAAACGCGCGGAGTGAATATTCTGGTTTACAGCAATCAGTATACGGGATGGTTCTTCGATGAAAAGACTGCAGGGATAGAAATAATTCAACACGGAGTCAGAACTTCGACAGGCGGGGCAATAAGGCTGCAGAACACTCCTGAACAATGGGACCTGGTTCCTTCGGTTGTCAGCCGTAAAGTTGATAAATCCGGTAAAACAATTACTGCAGAGCTGGGATACAAGGACTACAATTTCAATTCCAGGATTAGTGTAACTGCAAGGGACAACGGGGTGGAGATCAGCGTGTATCTTGACAGGCCACTGCCACGGGAGCTTGAGGGAAATGCAGGATTCAACCTTGAATTCCTGCCATCGGCGTACTTTGAGAAGACCTACCTGGCTGACGGCAAACCCGGCAATTTCCCCAGGTATCCCTCCGGCAGCACAAGAATCGAATCTGCAGAAAAAAAGATACCCCAGTTTGAGGGACATACCACATTCGATGACAGGGGTCTGGGCGAATTCATTGTCCCCCTGCCACTTGCAACAGGCAAAAACCTGACACTGGCACCTGATGACCCGGCCAGGATGGTGATAATTAAAAGCACAGAAACTGACCTGATGCTTTTTGACGGTCGTAACCTCGCACAGAACGGGTGGTTTATCGTGCGCAGCCTGCTTCCGGCAAATAAAACAGGAAAGGTGCTTACATGGTACCTCGAGGCGAATGCCGTACCGGGATGGACAAGGGAACCGGTCATTGGCTTCTCCCAGGCAGGGTATGTCCCCTCCCAGGAAAAAGTTGCAGTGATGGAACTTGACATGAATGACGTACCTCTCAAAACAGCGCATGTATTCCAGGTCACGGCAGACGGAACGCCTGCCGAAAGATTCAGCGGCCCGGTAGAGGTCTGGGGTAAATACCTGAGATATAACTATGCACGGTTTGATTTCTCCTCAGTCAGGGAACAAGGTATTTATTACATTTCATACGGTGATCTGAAAACGAATCCGTTTGTTATTTCACCTGACGTATATGACAATGTCTGGCATCCCACCCTTGACGTGTGGTTCCCGGTACAGATGGATCACATGACAGTTAACGAAGCCTACCGTGTCTGGCACGGAGCTCCATTTCTTGATGACTGCCTGCAGGCACCACTGAATCATCAGCATTTCGACGGTTACCGGATGGGTGACACAACTGATACAAAGTTCAAACCACTCGAGCGTATTCCGGATATGGCTGTCGGCGGATGGTTCGATGCCGGTGATTTTGACATTCAGACCGGTTCTCACAACAGTGTCATTTCGCAGTTCGTGGAAGCGTGGGAAATATTCCGGCCTGACAGAGATCAAACGTTCATCGACCAGAAGACAAGGTATGTTGATATCCATCGTCCTGACGGGAAGCCTGATCTCCTGCAGCAGATCGAGCATGGCACTCTGAACCTGGTTGCACAGTGTGAAAACATCGGTCACCCTGTAATGGGAATCATAGTTCCTGCAATGCATCAGTACCATCATCTGGGTGATGCAATGACTGAAACAGACAATCTTCCTTACAATCCGGCCCTTAAGCCCTATGAAACTGACGGCATGTCAAGCGGCACTCCTGATGACCGCTGGGCCTTCACTACCCGTCAGCCTTCCCTTGATTATTCAACTGCAGCTACCCTTGCAGCTGCGAGCCGTGCCATGAGAGGTTTTAACGATGATCTGGCTGAAAGAAGCCTGTCCATTGCAAAAAGACTCGTCGCGGAAGCTGATGAACTGGCTGAAAACAAGACCGGCAATGATCCTCTGACGGTGATGTGGTCAATGATGGGCAAAGGCGCTCAGCTTGATGCAGCACTGCAATTGTATATCACCACAGGTGAGAAGAAATATGCTGACAGGTTCCTCAGCCAGATCTGGGCCACTCTTGAACCTCCGCGTGGAAGCAGCAGCATGATGTTCCAGGGAGCCTTTGCAGGAATGGAGCTTCTTCCGGCCCTGAAAGCCTTGCCTTACATGGATGAAGCATACAAAACAAAATTGAAAGGCTATGTGGTCAGATACAGGAAATCACTTGATGAAATTGACAGGCAGAATCCCTATTCAGTGCCAGTAACCCTCGGGTCATGGGGTGGCACCAGTTCGGTTGTCGCCTGGGCAATTGCAAACTACTACGCCTATAAGGCATTCCCGGATATAATGAATAAGGAATATGTGCTTCGGGGCATGAACTACGTTCTCGGTTGTCATCCATATTCAAATATATCCTTTGTTGAGGCAGTTGGAACACGGTCAAAGAAAGTTGCCTACGGGAACAACAGGGCTGATTTCTCGATAATTGCAGGAGGCATTGTCCCCGGACTGATACTTCTCAAGCCTGATTACCTTGAGAACAAGGATGACTGGCCATTCCTCTGGGGTGAAAATGAAGTTACAATGGCCGGCAGCGCCGATTATATCTTCCTTTCAAAAGCCGCCGGTGAGATAGCAAATGAATAGGATTCCTGCCAGGGTATTTAATAACTGAACTAAACAGAAAAACAATGAGATACTTAAAATCAATCATGCTTGCCGTTGCCGTGCTGGCAGGCACCTGTGCCTATTCGCAAAACCCGGTTATCAGGGACCAGTTCACCGCTGACCCGACAGCAAGGGTTTTCAACGGGAAAATGTACCTTTTCCCTTCACATGACATTCCTGCTCCGGAGAGCTTCCCGCGCAAGGACTGGTTCTGCATGGCAGACTACCATGTCTTCTCATCGTCCAACCTGACTGACTGGACCGATCACGGTGTCATTGTAAGCCAGGAGAAAGTCGACTGGGTCAATCCCACATCTTTCAGCATGTGGGCGCCTGACTGCATTGAAAGAAACGGAAAATACTATTTCTACTTCCCTGCCAATTTGAAGACCGGCCGCGGATTCGGGATAGGGGTTGCAATCGCAGACAAGCCTGAAGGGCCTTATGTTCCCCAGCCTGAGCCGATTGCAAAGGTAAGGGGTATTGATCCGAGCGTGTTTATTGACAAGGATGGCCAGGCATATATCTACTATTCAATGGGCAGGATCTTTGCCGCCAGACTGAAAGAGAACATGACCGAACTCGCGTCTGACCCGGTTGTTATAGGGGATCTGCCGACAAAAGGACTTGTGGAAGGACCATTCTTCTTCGAGAGGAACGGAATATATTATATGACATATCCTCACGTTGAAAATACAATTGAAAGGCTCGAGTATGCAATGGGTGACAATCCCCTCGGGCCATTTAAAGTGACAGGCGTCATCATGGATGAAACCCCCATGGGCACCTGGACAAATCATCACTCCCTTGTGGAGTACAATGGCCAATGGTATCTCTTCTATCACAACAGCGCCTACTCACCGAGGTTTGACAAGAACAGGTCCGTCTGCATTGACAGCCTCTTCTTCAATGAAGACGGTACAATTGGCAAAGTTATCCCGACAAACCGCGGGGTGGGAATTACCGCCGCTACTGATAAGATTGAGATCGATCGCTGCAGCCAGGTAAGCCCGGCAGGTGTCACGGTGGCATTGATTGATACAACCAATACCTTCAAAGGGTGGTTTGCAACATTGACCGGACAAAACAGCTGGATCTCCTACAATGCGGTTGACTTCGGGAAGAAAAAGCTTAAGTCAGTCCGCATCAATGCCTCATCTCCTGCAGGTGGAATTATCCAGATCCGGCTCGACAGTACTGACGGACTCCTCCTTGCCGAGGTTGAAATTCCGGAAAACACCGGGCTGACTGCCGTAGATGCAAAGCTGTCAAAGTATAAGAAGGGCATCCATAATCTTTTCGTTGTACTGAAAGAGGGAAATCCCGTAAACATTGACTGGATTCAGCTCAGGAAAAAGTAACCGGGTGTCTGATTACTCAATAAACACAACACAGTAGCCGGCAATATCATGAAATCGCTCATTATTAATTGCTTCGCAGCATTGCTTATGTTTTCAGCCTGTTCTGCCGGGGTGAAAGTCAATCCGGAGGCAAAAGAAATGGTTCTCTGGTATGATAAACCCGCCGGGGACACATGGCTTGACGGACTATTCATCGGAAATGGTTACATGGGAGCCAATGTTTTCGGAATGGTGCAGAATGAGCGGATCGCCCTGAATGAATCAACATTTTGGTCAGGCAGGCCTCATGACTACAATGATCCGGATGCCGGCGGCTATTTCGGGCAGATAAAGGAACTCATCTATGCAGGGAAATTCAGGGAGGCAGAAAAGCTTGCCGATGAGCACTTTTACGGAAAGCCGGCTCAGCAACAGGCTTATCAGCCAATCGGAGACCTCCTGCTCGATTTTAAGGTTTCCGGTGATTCAATAAAGGATTACTACCGTGAACTTGACATGGAGACAGGAATAGTCAGAATCAGTTACACTGACGGTGGTGTGAAGCTGACCCGCGAAGTCTTTATGTCATATCCTGACCACGTGATGGTCATGAAGGTAACCGGAGACAAACCGGGCAAAGTATCAGTTGAAGCAAAACTCCATAGCCCGTTCGTTGAACAAACAAGTGCCGGAGGTAACAGGTTAACCGTGAATGGCATCTGGAAATACCTTCCCGCAGAGACCAGCTGGCTGATAGCAAAGGCAGAGGGAACAGGCCTCAGTTTTCAGACAGATGTTGTTGCCATGCCTGAAAAAGGAACCTTACAGGCAACTGATTCAAGTCTTGTCATCACAGGAGCCAACTCCGTGACATTTATTCTTACCTGCGCGACAAGCTTTGTCAGTTACCAGGATATCAGCGGAGATCCGTCTGCAAGGTGTGAAAAGATACTTGCAGACGTCAAAGACAAGGACTTCAGGATGTTGAAGAAGACTCACCTGGATGATTTCAGCGGCCTGATGGGCCGGGTGAGACTACATATCGGCGATCCCGGTAAAAATGAGATACCGACCGATGAGAGGGTTGCTGCCCTGAAGAAAGGAGACTATGACCCTGACCTCCTTTCAAAGATCTTTCAGTTCGGACGTTACATGCTGGTTTCCGGCAGCCGCGACGGCAGTGAACCTGTAAACCTCCAGGCCCGCTGGAACCAGGACCTTTTGCCGAACTGGGGCAGCAAATACACTATCAACATCAACACTGAGATGAACTACTGGCCGGCTGAGGTTACCAACCTGTCTGAATGCACCGGTCCTCTATTCAGCCTTATAAAGGACCTGTCTGAAAACGGTGCACAAACAGCCAGGATGTACTACAATGCAGGCGGATGGGTGGCGCATCATAATACTGATCTGTGGCGTGGAACAGCACCTGTAGACGCAGCACGTTACGGAATGTGGCCAGTCGGGGGTGTATGGCTCTGCCAGCACATCTGGGAACACTACCTTTACACAGGTGATATTGAATTCCTCAGGAAGTACTACCCGGTGATGAAGGGGTCAGCACAATTCCTGTTGGACATCATGACCGTGCATCCCGAATACAATTATCTCGTAATTCCGTTCTCGATGTCACCCGAACAGGGATTCTTTGTCAGTGAAGGTGCGGAAGAAGCATACCTTGCCCCGGGAACAACCATGGATATCGGGTTGATCAGAGACCTCTTTCCTCACTGTATCGAAGCTGCAAAGCTACTGGATATTGATGCTGATTTCAGCAGCAGGCTTGAGGAAGCCCTTGGAAGGATCCCCCCTTACATGATCGGCAAGGACGGACTGCTCCAGGTGTGGATCGAGGACTGGAAAAGAGGCAACGAAGGGCATAACATGTCAGCCAATTTCGGGTTCTTCCCTGGCAATTCAATAACATTGAGGAAGGATCCTGAGATTGCTGCCGCCATTGAGAAATGGCTTGAACCGCGTGTGGCACGATTAGGATGGAACAGCGCATGGGATATTTGTGACTGGGCCCGGCTCGAAAACGGTATAAGGGCCGACACGGCAATCAGACAGTTCTTCCGTTTTACACAAATGGGCAGAAGACCAATTAATTTCCCGATCATGGGCAACGGACTTGCAAACAACCTGCATAATCCGGCGAGCAACCAGTCAGATGCCAATTTTGGATTCACCGCCGGTGTTGCGGAGTGCCTGTTGCAGAGCCACGCGGGAGAAATCTCGATCCTGCCGGCCCTGCCTGTCAGCTGGAGGGACGGATCGGTGACCGGGTTAAGGGCCAGAGGCGGATTCGAGGTTGACATTGAATGGAAGGACAGCAAACTCATTAAAGCAGAGATCACCTCTTTGCTTGGCAATCCGTGCGTGGTCAGGGCCAATGGAGAAACCATGGAATACAGTCCGGCCAAAGGCGAAACAATTGTCATAAAAGGTATCTGAACTACAAAAAGGACCGGACTCACATTGCAGGCTTAACCCCGCCACAAAGGCCAGGTCTGTCAGACCTTACAGGGCGAGGAAATTAGTCTGCCGGTTATTTTTGCACGACAGCTGTACCCTTTGTAATTCCTGATTCGTTGAAGGCATCGATGCTGAAGTAGTACATCACATCCCTGTTCAGGCCCGTGAGCATCAGGGAATCGGCATCATACACCATCACGGAGGCATAGAGTTTGTCCGGGGCGATGCCATAGTTCACAACATATCCTGTTGCCAGGTCATCTGCCGGCCACTCCACGAGAGCTTTCCTGGTGTCAGTTTCGTTGCGGCTGACAGTGAACTCGATTACCTCAGCAGGAGCATTTCCTTCCCTTGTACCGAAGATCCTGAAATCATACAGAGAAAACCTGCCATCAGGAACACTGACATTCTCAATCCTGACGAACCTGGTCTTAACCGGTTTTTCCAGCTGGATATAGTCATGGCATGCATCTGCAGTATTAGTGCTTTTATCAGCAATGAGATCCCATGATTTTCCGTCGTCTGATGCCATAATTTTGTAACGGTAGAAGATCTCTTTGCTGCCAGGCTTGAGTGTTGACTCATTGTCCGCAAAATTAACCTGAATGGCATTCACCGTGGAGCCCTCATCCAGTTCGACGCTGAGCCATTCACTGCTGTCGCCGGTACTGGCTGACCACCAACTTCTTATGTCCTCATCAAAGGCATTGCCCACAGGGAATCCATCCACCGATGACGATGCTTCTGATCGTTTTTTATATGACAGAAGCATCCATCCTTTAAATGTGCTCTCCTTTTCAAAATCGACCTTTCTGTCAGGCAAAACTGACGGGTAATCACCGAAGGCTGTTATAGTGCGCAATACGCCGTCCTTATCAAAGGCTGCCGGGAACAACCCGAGACGCCGTTCAAACATATGACGAACTGATATGGACATGGTAGCTATATGCCAGTAGTTGCCGAATTTGTCGAGGAATGTCGAACCGTGTCCGGCCCCTCCGGCAAAACCTCCCGGCTTATAGGAAAAGGGGCTGTATATTTCATATTCAAAGGGTCCCAGCGGTGACCCGGAAGTATAAACACCGTCAGCGTAAGTCCTGTACTCTGTTCCCGGAGCAGCATACTGCAGATAATAACGGTTGTTGTATTTTGTCATCCAGGCTCCTTCATTCCAGCCGTTCCTGGTCAGCTCATTCCTTTCTCCGGGTACCTCCCAGCCATGGATGTCTGCATTATGCTCTATCAGGACCTTGGGTTCCGTAACTGCCTGCATTTCTGAGTTGAGCCTCACCCCATTAATGGGCAGCTGGTTGGAGCATCCCCAGTACAGGTAGGTAATGCCATCATCATCCCTGAAGAAATTGGGATCCCACACAGCGAAAGGAAGTGTATCATTCATTGGCTTCCAGTTATCACTGAATGGATCCGTGGTATAATATATTGGTTTTCTTTCAGTTGATGATGCTGTAAAATATACTGTATCATTTATTGCTATTGCATCAGGTGCGTAGTCTTCTATCGGGAGAGTACTTACCGGCAGGTAGGTCCAATTGTGCAGATCATCAGAATACCAGTACCCGCCGCTGTGAGATACGAACAGAATGAATTTGTCCTTGTACAGTATCATTGCCGGATCGGCTGCTTCACGGTATGATACGCTGTCAGTATACTGAAACCGGTAGTTGAGGTTCAGCGGATTGCAGTATGTCTTCTCATTTTCCGGTATTTCTCCCGAACACGATGCGAGAATAAGGGTGATGATTATTAACGACTTTTTCATGGTTGGATGGGTTAGGAAGACTTTATTCAGTCATGTTTGACGACTTTTGACAAACGGTATGGAAAGATAAGGAAACTAGTCATATAATCATATTTCACCTTCACAAAAACAGGCTGTATGATGAGCTTTTAAGTACGGAAAGTATTGTATGAAGGATTTTTGAAATCTATGACCTGAAAGTGAAAGTAATATCCTGTAGTTTTTCATCAACAGGGACAGGAATTTCCTTATATTCACAATCATTCGAGGAGTGTTAACAATAGAAAAACGTCAATGAAAAAGCTTACTGTTATAATTGGTTGCATGATTGTGTCAGGCCTCCTTTGCGGAAACCTGATGTCTCAGGGGAATGCCGTCATAAAGATCGACTTTGACCGCAAGATCGGTACGATAGATCCGAACATCTACGGAGCCTTCGTTGAGCCCATAAGGAGTGTGGTTTATGGCAGCATCTATGACCCTGCTTCTCCTTTCGCTGATGAAAATGGTTTCAGGAAAGATTTTGTTGAGCTCGTCCGTGAGTTGAAAATACCGGTTGTCAGATGGCCGGGTGGCAACTATGTGTCAGGATACAACTGGGAAGATGGCATCGGCCCGAAGGACAAGCGTCCGGCAAGACTTGACCTGGCCTGGCACCAGGTTGAGAGCAACCATATGGGGACTGACGAATACGTACAGCTCTGCAAACTCATCGGTGCAGAGAATTTCATATGCATAAACGGAGGGACGGGCACACTGGATCAGGCCAGGCACTGGGTGGAATACTGCAATATTGAAAAGGGGACTTATTATTCAGACCTTAGAAGAAAATACGGTAATGAGGCGCCTTACAAGGTAAAGTACTGGGCTCTGGGAAATGAGATTGACGGACCATGGCAGATGGGACAAAAGAGCGCGGAAGACTATGTTAAGTTCGCCGTTGAGGCCGCCAAGCTGATGCAATTGGTTGATAAGGACATAAAGCTGATTGCCAGCGGCGCTTCGAACTACAGGCCGGATAATGGCTGGATAGACTGGAATGACTATGTACTGACTCATATGACAGGCACAATAGATTACCTTTCAGTACACCGTTATGCAACCGAGGCCCTCGGGAACGACAGAAGTTTCGCGGGAATGATGTGTCTCGGCCTTGACCTGGACCAGAAAATAGAAACAGTGAAGGCACTGATTCTAAAGGCAATGGCTAAAACAGGTTCAACACGGCCGGTTTATATCTCGCTTGATGAGTGGGCCGGAGGATTTGGTAACAGTATTACTGTCTCATTAATGGTGGCACAGCACCTTAATTCCTTTATCCGGCATGCTGATATTGTAAAAATGGCCAATATGACAATGCTTTCTAACCTTGTGGGGTATTCACCTGAAGGGGCTTACAAAAACGCAACCTTCAAGGCATTCTGGCCCTACAGCAATAACTGTTTCGGTACTTCACTCGATGTCAGTACCACCTGTGAAAAATACAGCAATGCAGTATTTAAGGAAATTCCGTATCTCGACGTTACAGCAGTACTAAACAGCGCAGCCGGAAATCTGGTGATCAACATCATCAACAGGCATGAGATTAAGGCAATTGAAACAGACATAGTAATGCAGACCGGTGAATTTGCGGGTAATGCAAAAGTTTACGAAGTCAACGGGAAAATTGCCGATCCCGGAAATCCAAGAGCTGAAGAGCCTGTAAACAGCACATCATCCGATATCAGATTCAAGGGTAATACAATCAGATACGCATTCCCGGCTCATTCCTTCACCCAGATCATTGTGCCGCTAAAGTGAACGAAAAATCACTTTCATGAGATTTGAATGATTTTTAAATCTCTTTGACTAAAAAACAAAAGCCTTTCTGACTACTTTTTCCTTGCTTTGAAAGTGTTATTGCTACACTTACTATGGACTTTTGTTTTAGAGACCGGAAATTAA
The DNA here is from genome assembly GCA_964579645.1 of uncultured Rikenella sp. Taxonomy (GTDB): domain Bacteria; phylum Bacteroidota; class Bacteroidia; order Bacteroidales; family VadinHA17; genus SR-FBR-E99. Next base: position 31,944 of record CAZOHL010000015.1, read on the forward strand.
AACCTGTTTGCCTATGTAACACCCAACGAAACCCAACCTGATCCACTGGATTTGGAATATCCATGAAAATTATTCAACAGAACAAACCTCTTTAAATGGAAACTCCCAATTAACTAAACAACCAAGTTATGGAAAAAAAACTAACCAAGCCTATTCCCTTATTGAGACAGGGAATAAAAAAACACTTGCTAATTGCAAAATTAGTTCTTCTCACATTTGTCCTCAGTATTTTTGAGATCAATGCATATTGTGTAGGGGCAGATGATCTGAATCTGAATTCAGATAATACACTTCAACAAATCAGGGTCACCGGGGTTGTAAAAGATGCTGACGGACAACCAATGCCCGGTGTTGCCGTAAAAGTTGCAGGCACCACCTTAGGAGCCTTGACAGATGCCAGCGGCAGGTACGCTCTCGAAGTCCCGGGAGCCAATCCGGTACTGGCATTCTCCTTTATTGGCTACGCCGATGTATCCGTTCCTGTAAATGGCAGGACAGTTATTGACGTCACGATGCAGGAGACTACTGAGGCACTTGATGAGGTCGTTGTCGTGGGTTATGGCACTGTAAGGAAGAGCGATGTTACCGGGGCTGTTGCATCAGTCCGGGCAGATGCCATTAAAAATGTATCGACCACTGACGCAGCAGCAGCTCTTCAGGGTAAGGCTCCCGGAGTCCAGGTTCTTACCAATTCAGGTGCTCCCGGTCAGGCTGCAACCATCCGTGTACGCGGTTATTCTTCAAACTCAGGCAATATCGGTCCGCTTCTGATTGTAGACGGTCTGAAGGTTGATAACATACAGTATCTTGATCCTTCAATGATCGAATCCATTGAAATATTGAAGGATGCTGCTTCAGCTGCTATTTATGGTGCCCAGGCAGGTAACGGAGTCGTTCTGATCACAACAAAATCCGGTACCAAAGGTGCTTCCAGCATTACATATGATTTTAAATACACTGGCCAGAGCCTCGCAAGGAAACCGGAAATCTTCGGAGCCGAGGACTGGATCAATTATAAGAGAATGTCAGGTTATGATATGGATGCTATGTTGACAGCAAACAATTATGATAATACTGACACCGACTGGTTCGATGTAGTGTTCGCACCTTCCTGGAGCCCGCAGCATACTCTCACTTTCCAGGGCGGAAACAACCAGGGACAATTCTTCACCTCAGTCAATTATGTGAATAATGACGGGATGGTAAAGGGTGACAGGGATGTTTACAAACGCCTCACAGCGCAGATCAATGCTGACTATAACATTAAAGAATGGTTACAGATAGGGACTAACAACTCTATAGAGAACTGGAATACCAAATCGGTTTCCCAGATGTCACAGTATGGTTCAGTCATGAACTCGGTGATGACACTTGACCCCCTGACTCCTGTATACTATTCTTCGCCGGATCAGTTCGCCTCATCGATGAAACAGGCGTATGATGCAGGCAGGCCAATACTCAAAGATCCTACAAATGATCTCTACTATGCTACATCAAAGTATATAACGGACGACAGCGGCAACCCCCTGCTCCAGAGAGACCGTGTTGACCGGAAAAACGGAGGGATAAACCTTCGTGGCGTTGTCTATGGAAACCTGAAGCCTTTGAAAGGACTTGTAATTACCTCCCGTTTCGGTTACAGGGTGGGACAGAACACTGTCAGCAGCTACAACACTCCGTATTTTGCCACACCACAGGCATCGACATATGATTACAACATCTCAGCTGACGCAAATACCAATTACTATTATCAGTGGGAAAACTTTGCCAACTATAATCTTGTCCTCGGCAAACATAACGCAACAGCGATGGCTGGTATGTCCTATACTGAAAACAATTCATTTAACGTCAGTGCCAGTGCCAGCGGACCCAATATTCTGTCAGGGTACGAACCGAACTTCCGCTATCTCAATTATGTAATAAGCAATGTGGTAGACGGAACTGAAAAGACTGTCAAGAGTTTTAGCAATATGCCCAGCCAGTCTACTCAGATATCATACTTTGGACGACTCATCTACAACTTTGCCAACAAATACTCAATTCAGGGTAACTTCCGTGCTGATGCGTTCGACTCATCCAAATTATCAGCTCAAAACCGCTGGGGTTACTTCCCGTCATTCTCAGCCGGCTGGATCATCAGCAACGAAGAATTCTTTGCGGGTGTCGCTGACCGTATTCCGGTCACTTTCCTGAAACTCCGCGGTTCATGGGGGCTGAATGGTAATATTAATGTGCTGAACAATTATCCGTACAGCACAAGCATCTCTTACAACAGCTCATGGTATCAGTATATGGTAGATGACGGTGCTCCCGAGTACGGTTCCGCACCCTCAGGCCTTGCCAACCCGAATCTGAAATGGGAGACCTCGGAACAGCTTGACTTTGGTCTTGAAACGAGATTCCTGAGTGACAGGCTGTCTTTTTCAGCAGGCTACTATAACAAGAAGACCAATGACCTTCTCGTCACAATCAGCCCTGTTCCTGAAATAGGTGTTTCCAGCACTGTAGTCAATGCAGGATCTGTTCTCAACAGCGGTCTGGAATTTGAAGCAGGATGGAAAGACAAGATCGGTGATTTCACCTACTCTGTCAATGCAAACCTGTTTACGCTGCACAACGAGGTTACCTATCTCGATCCTGCAATATCGCGCCTGACTGACAACAAAGGTGGCGTAAGCGGCACAAACAACGAGGTAGAGTCAGCATTCGAGGTTGGTTACCCGATCTGGTACTTCAGAGGTTATAAATATAATGGCGTTGACGCTGCAACCGGTGACGCTATAATCGAGGATGTCAGCGGAGACGGTACGATAAGTGATGCTGATATGACATATCTCGGGAAAGCAATTCCTGACTACACATACGGCATAACCATTAACCTCGGTTATAAGGGACTGGACCTGAACGTATTTGGCAACGGCGTAGGTGGCAATGATATCTTCACCATTTTCTATCGTGCTGATACCCCTATGCGTAACTCGCTCAGGTATTACTATGACAATGCCTGGACTCCTGAAAATACAGGCGCCTCAATGCCTGATCCTTCAAAGGTGGCAACCAGCTGGAAGTTCTGGAGCT
>CAZOHL010000016.1:0-34888 GCA_964579645.1 uncultured Rikenella sp.
TGCCAATGCCGGTGGGAGAGGGTATCTCTCTGTTGCCGGCACCAGCACCTACTGGCACAATCCCTTCTGGGCGCCGCTTGCGCAGACAATATATGACAGGCTTCTGGAGACAGGGCTGGATGAGTTCGGAGTTGTGGGTACTTTCAATTACACAGTTACGCGTGCAATTCAGATGCCTGCCGTACTCGTCGAGCAGGCCTTCATGACCCATGCCGGGGATGAGGAAAAGCTTGCCGACCCTGAATTCCGGCAGCAGATGGCGGTGAAGATTTATGAGGGGATAATTGACTACCTGAAGGAGATTAAACCTCAATAGGACACCGGTTTCAGGAGTCAATTCTCCTTATTGCGGCACCAAGGCTGTTCAGTCTCTGATCGAGGTTCTGGTAGCCACGGTCTATCTGTTCGATGTTGTGTATCAGGCTTTTGCCTTCGGCGCTGAGCGCCGCAATAAGCAGGGCCATCCCGGCCCTGATGTCAGGGCTTGACATGGTGATTCCCCTAAGCTGCTGACGGCGTTCAAGTCCAATAACAGTGGCACGGTGGGGATCACACAGGACTATCCTCGCACCCATGTCGATGAGCTTGTCGACGAAGAAGAGGCGGCTTTCAAACATCTTCTGATGGATTATCACGCTCCCCCTGGCCTGGACAGCCACCACAAGCATGACGCTGATGAGGTCTGGCGTCAGACCGGGCCATGGATGATCATATATTGTAAGGATTGATCCGTCAATGCTGTTCTGAATCTCATAGGTCTCCTGCTCTGGTACAATGATGTCGTCACCCTCGATGTTGAAATTGATTCCAAGCTGCCTGAACCTGTCGGGGATGATGCCGAGGTGCGCTATCCCTGCATTCCTGATTATAAGCGAGGATCCTGTCATGGCTGCCAGACCTATAAAAGATCCTGTCTCTATCATATCAGGTAAAATCCGGTGATGGCAGCCGTGCAGGGATTTGACACCTTTGATTGTCAGCAGGTTCGATTTAATGCCGGTTATATCTGCTCCCATGCTGTTCAGCATGTTGCATAGCTGCTGGATATATGGCTCGCAGGCGGCGTTGTAGATTGTGGTAACACCTTCGGCGAGAACAGCCGCCATCACGAGGTTGGCAGTGCCGGTTACTGAAGGTTCATCAAGCAGGATGTCTGTTCCGGTGATCCTTTCGGCGGACAGTTTGTAACACCCGTGACACTGCTCATAATCAACATTTGCCCCAAGCTTCTGCAGGCCGATGATATGGGTGTCCATCCTTCTCCTTCCTATCTTGTCGCCTCCGGGCCTGGGTATGGCTGATCTCCTGAATCTTGCCAGCAGCGGGCCGGCAAGCATTACGGAGCCCCTGAGCATCATGGCCTTATTCAGGAAATCCGGATCATATATTTTATCTGTGAGCACATCAGCCGCTTTAAAACTATAGGTGTCAGGGCTGATGCGGTTAACCTCCGCGCCCAGTTCTGACATCATCGCGATGAGCAGATTCACATCGAGGATATCGGGAATGTTTGAGATGGTTACCTCATCACCCGTGAGCAGCACTGCGCATATCACCTGCAGAGCTTCATTCTTTGCACCCTGGGGGGTGATCTCACCGCTGAGCTTGCGGCCTCCGGTTACTTCAAAGGATTTCATTTGATTTTATTTGAACAGATTCCTAGTTAAAGCAAAACTAAAAAGATTTCCCGGAGCGGATAAATTTATTTATCATTGCCGGCATGATCCGGTACTTTCAGAATATAAGCCTGCTCCCGTACAATACATTTGGCGTGGACGTCAGAGCTTCCCATCTTTTTCACCTTGAATCACCCGGACAGCTTCCTGAACTCCTTGATTTTCCGGGCTTCACGGAGATGACAGGTGATATGAGTAAGCTGCTCGTAATGGGCCAGGGAAGCAATATCCTCTTTACGGGAGAATTCACCGGGGTTGTGGTAAGGAACGAAATAACCGGCATCAGGGTCATTGATGAGGATGAATCCTCGGTTGTTGTTGAGGCCGGTTCAGGTGTCACCTGGAATGATCTTGTTGATTATGCTGTGGACAAGGGATGGTGGGGTATTGAAAACCTGGCACTTATCCCGGGAACCGTGGGGGCGGCGCCGGTACAGAACATCGGCGCCTACGGTGCTGAGGCTGCGGATGTCATCGAGAGGGTCAATGCCTTCCACATGAATAGCAGGGAGTGGCTTGTGCTTGGTAACAAGGAGTGTGGTTTCGGGTACAGGGACAGCATCTTCAAGCGGGAACTCAGAAATAAGACAATAATATGTTCTGTGGCTTTCAGGTTGTCAAAAAAAGCCCGGCCGGTGCTTGATTACTCAGGGATAAGGGAAGAGCTGGACAGGATGAATATTTCCGAACCTTCTGCCAGGGATATATCTTCAGCAGTGGCCTCCGTCAGGCGCTCGAAGCTGCCTGACCCGGAAGTTCTTGGCAATGCGGGAAGCTTCTTCAAGAATCCGGTTGTCGGCGAGGCAGAGTACCGCAGGTTGGTGGCAGCATTCCCGGGCCTGAAGGCGCACAGACAGGGAGATAAATATAAAATTCCTGCTGCCTGGCTGATTGAGCAGGCAGGATGGAAGGGTTACAGGGAAGGCAACACCGGGAGTTTTGAAAAGCAGCCACTGATCCTTGTTAACTACGGCAGTGCCAGCGGGAAGGAAATCTTTGAGTTTTCAGAGAAGATCCGGGAATCAGTTAATTCCAGGTTTGGCATTTCCCTTGAACTGGAGGTCAATGTCATGTAAAGGATGTTTGTGACATCATCAGGGACGAAAGCCTTCTGTTAAGCATTTCCATCAGTACACCGGGAGAGAATCTGTAACCTTCATTTGAAATTGAGGTAACAAATTCATCATGTTTCCTCCCGGCCCGGTAATCCGGCTCACGGCTGGGATGGCGCAGGTATTTGCTGAAAAGAGAAGGGTCTTCTGCAATGTTGAGCACGGCATGGTAAACCAGGTTGTTACCCACCTTCCTCATGGATGACCCCAGTATCTTACGGTTCCCTATTGTTATGTCGGATATACCCTTTGATCCAAGCTCTGCAACACCCATTTCGCCAAGTCCCTCAATCACCACGCTGTTTACCATACGGAAGAAATCCCTGAAATGAACCATCACCGGGAAATGCCTGGCGACCGTAAAAGCTACTGTGGCAGGGGTGAGGATTACCGTCTCTCCGCCGGAAGGTCTCTTTGTTACCCGTATGCCATCCGCTGCCACAGTGTCCGTATGGAGGCTGTTTTCTGCGGTGTTCGACTGGCCGAGCACGATTACTGTCTCCTGAGGCTGCCAGACAAGGATGCCAGTGGCTCCCTCACTGAACAGGAAGGCATCGGGAAGGTCATATTCGGTTATTCTCACCGCCATTGAGAGTGTTCTTCTTGCTATCTTTATGCCGTATTCCGAGAAAAACTTCTCCAAATTAAACAAAATACCTTCAGCATGGAGAAATCCGAAGAGATTGAAATGAATTCAAGGCACCCCGAGCTATGGGATGAACCGGACTATATCCGGAATGAGCTGGCCCGCACAATGGAACATATCTACAGCCATGGAATGACAACCACCTCGGGTGGAAATATGTCTGTCATTGACAGCCTGGGAAACATCTGGATCACCCCCTCAGGCACTGACAAGGGCTCACTTAAGCCTGATGAAGTTGTCTGCGTTGCCCCTGAGGGCACCTTTGAGGGTCCGCTGAAGCCGTCGATGGAATACCCGCTCCACCGTGCAGTCTATAATTCCCGGCCTGACATCCGTGCCCTGATCCATGCCCACCCTCCGATGCTGACTTCGTTCAGTATTGTGCATCGCCTCCCGGACACATCAGTTGCAGGGGTCTGGCTGGATACATGCGGTACAGCCGGGTACGCCGGTTATGCTACTCCCGGGAGCGAAGCTATGGGAGAGAATGTAGCCTCGGAGTTCAGAAAAGGCCATAATGCGGTAATAATGGAAAACCATGCGGTTGTGACCGGCGGAAAGGATATGGCTGAAGCCCTGGCACGGCTGGAAGCCCTGGAAAACTGTGCCCGAACCATTCATGCCGCAGGATCGTTTGGAGAAATCAGGGTAAACGAGGTTGCTCAGTCCGATGCCCCTGAACTGCTGTCCGGAGCGCAGTCAGGTATTATTGGCCTCGAGCCTGAGGCCCGGGAAGGAGTCACGGAGCTGAGCTCCAGAGAGGAGCTACTCGCAGAAGAAATCAGCCGGATTACAGCCCGTGCATGCAACAGGGGTCTTTTTTACGGATTTTGCGGGACTATATCGTCAAGGAGTAACGGAGATGACTTCCTGATTACCAGAGAACGTATCTTAAGATATGATTTCGGGAAATCCGGCATTGTAAGATCAGGCGCCCCTGGTACCGGAACGGAGTCATGGCTGCACAGGGAGATTTACCGGAGGTTTCCCTATGTCAACGCAGTTATAACTGCCCTTCCCCCATACCTGATGGCTTTCGCTGTAACAGGAAAAGAGTTTGATTCAAGAACCATCCCGGAGAGCTGGCTGCTGCTGAAAGAGGTTCCCTTGGTGTCACCAGGGGCGTTGTATCCCGGAAGAGGGGAGATCTTCGAAAAGCTCACTTCAGGCTCACCGGCCGTGATCATTTGCAATGATTCGGTCCTGGCAACAGGTGACAGCCTCCTGCAGGCGTTTGACAGGCTTGAAGTAGCAGAGATGACTGCGATGTCACTTGTTACTGCGGGGCCACTCGGCAGAATCCATCCGATTGACAGTGAAAAGATTAATGATCTTGATAAAAAATTTCGGTATAAATATTAGTATAGTTGCGCAGGGGGAAACCAACGGATTGCGCCAGCACGATCCTTTGCAACGGCATCAGTTCCATTTCCTGTGCCAGTTTATCACGGAGTACCATTGCCCTGACCACACAAGCGAGCCCCTCCGAGGCGCACCAGAGGTAAACATTCTGTGCCATGAACCCGGTGTTGGCCCATGATGATAACAGATCCGTATCAGTTATCATCTGCCCTTCCTGAAGTCCTCTCTTCGCCAGGTCAGCAACATATACAAGATTGACGGGTGCCGCAGCCGGGAAAGGCTGTGTGCCGGTAAGAGCCCTTATATCCCTGTCATGGATCTGTATCAGTACATTACCCTTCGCATCATACAGATAAAGTCCGCTCTTCAGTGTTACATATACATCCATTTCCTGGTTGTTATGTGATGACGGTGCGGTACGTTTGCCGTCTGCCTCACGGTTGATGCCCCACGCTGCCCAGAGAAGGTCTGACAACTGCTGAGGAGTCAGTTCTTCTTCTGAGAATTCCCTGGATGAGCCCCTGTTGTTCAGGGCTTCCATGAGCGGTTTGCCACCCTTCCTTGCCGGAAGCGGAAGCTGAATATCCTGGGCTTTTAGCATATCAGGAAGAATTAAAAAGTCAATAATCAGCAGTGCTGTCAAACTTATTGAAATATTCCGCATGTCTTTCAAATTTGCGGATGAAGTTATGAATTTTGGTTCGAATAAAACAGCTCCCTCCGACGGTTCAGTGCATCCAATTGACCGGATTTTCCACCTTCCGCTCACTAAAAAGTGATAATTTTATACCGCCGGCGGATGGAATTATGTCCGGCATGACTACGCACAGACCTGAAAAACAAAGAGACCATGAGTATAGAACTGAGAAATGATTATGCATATTCACTGCTTGTGCCAACAAGTATGGGAGTAAGGATAACACCTGTAAACCATCAGCCTGTCCACACGAGCGACACCTTTTTCATGCAGGCCACCAGTGCAGAGACCAATGTGGCAAGCATCCCAGGCTACCTGGGTATGCCGGTAAAGGTCCTTACAACTTTTGTGAAAGACAGCCCTGTGGCCCAGTTCATAAAAAATAATCTTGCCAGCCGCCATATGAGCTATGAGGGGAAGGAGGTTCCGCAGGGCGATCCCTGGGGATACCGTCACCAGTTCAATATAGCAGACATGGGCTATGGCTCACGTGGTCCGCGTGTCCATAATGACCGCGCCGGCGAAGTGGGCCGGACACTGAACGTTAAGGACTTTGACCTTGACCGCATCTTCGGGAAGGAGGGTGTTCAGATAGTTCATCTGTCAGGATTGATAGGGGCGCTCTCTCCCGAAACGAGCACATTCTGCCTTGAACTTGCGCGTGAAGCGAAAAAGCACGGCACCCGGATCTCATTCGACCTTAACTACCGGGCTTCCTTCTGGAAAGGGCGCGAAAAGGAGCTGTCAGGTGTCTTCCGTGAGATAGCCTCGGTATCCGATATAATAGTTGGCAACGAGGAGGACTTCCAGCTCTGCCTGGGCATCGAAGGCCCGGAAGCAGGAGGGAAGGATATTGCCTCCAAAATGGAAAGCTTCAAGGGGATGATTGACATGGTCAGGAAGGAATACCCGGGAGCTTCGGTATTTGCCACAACCCTGAGGCAGGTGGTCAGTGTCGATACACACCTGTGGGGCGCCATAATGTGGGAGGGAGGCAACTGGCATGTAATCGAACCCCGTGAGATACATGTCCTGGACCGTATCGGCGGCGGCGACGGCTTCGTTGGCGGTTTGCTTTACGGCATCCTGAAGGGGTGGGATCCTGCCCGCTGGATTGAGTTCGGGTGGGCCAGCGGTGCGCTTGCAACCACATTCATGACCGATTATGCCCAGCCTGCTGACGAGGAGATGATCTGGAACGTCTGGGAAGGAAACGCGAGGGTTAAAAGGTAAATCTGACTACCGCTGTCCTTATTCATTCATCAATGTGGAGGTCAGCACTGAAGAATGCAAGGCCTCCTTCCCCGGTTTCCTTATACAGGCTTGGGAGATCCTTGCCGGTTTGTTTCATTGTCTGAACCACCCTGTCAAAGCTGACCATATGGCGGCCGTCGGAGAGCATGGCGAAGGTGTTGTGTGCCAGGGCCCTTGATGCAGCAAACACATTACGCTCGATGCATGGGATCTGTACAAGGCCTGCTATCGGGTCGCAGGTGAGGCCGAGATGATGTTCGATACCCATTTCCGCAGAGTATTCTATCTGGCGGTTGGTGCCTCCGTACAGATGGGTGAGGGCACCTGACGCCATGGCGCAAGCTGTTCCTACCTCTCCCTGGCAGCCAACCTCAGCTCCTGAGATTGAAGCATTTCGTTTTACGAGCGTGCCGATGAGGCCCGCGGTGGCAAGCGCCTTGATTATGTCACTGTTCTTGTGACTGTTGAACTGTTTCGAATATTTAAGAACGGCGGGGAGTACACCGCATGCCCCACAGGTGGGTGCCGTGACGATGACTCCCCCGCATGCATTCTCCTCGCTGACGGCCAGTGCGAATGCATAAAGGGTGGCACGGGTGCGGAATATATCCCTGAACTGCTGTGCCTTGAGCATGTAGGATTTGGCCTTCCTCTGAAGATTGAGTCCGCCGGGGATAACACCCTCGGCCGCCAGTCCTCTCTTTATTGCGGCCTCCATGACCGACCAGATCTCTCCCAGGTAGTCAAGGATCTCATTCCCCTCCACCTCCACGACATACTGCCAGAGAGTGATGCCTTTCCTGTCGCAGTAGTCGAGAATATCGCTCATGTTTTCATGAGGATAGATGTCATTTGTTTCGTTCCTCCCGCTGTCGTCAACAATTGCACCGCCGCCGACGCTGTAGGCCATCCATTCGGCTGTGAGCCTGCCTGTCCCGTCAAATGCCCCGAACTTCATTGCATTTGTATGGCGCGGTTGCACTGTTCCCGGATACCATTCAATTGCAAGTTTCCTGGAACCGAAGGTCTTTTCAAGAGCTACGTCTGTAAGGTGGCCCCTGCCGGTGGCTGCCAGGCTGCCGTAAAGCTGCACCCTGTATGATGCGGCACCTTCATTCGCGGCAAGGAAACGCTGGGCGGCCCTCACAGGGCCGATAGTATGGCTGGCTGAGGGCCCGCGACCAATGCGGTAAAGATTTCGGATGGTCTCCATAATTATTCAGATGAGCAGATCAAACAGTATTGAGCCCGCAAATGTAAAATAAAATCGGAAACCGGGCTTCAGGGTCAGCATAACATTGTCCCTGGGAGGGAGAGAAGCTCTCCGTCTTTTTGCCAGGTTTATCTGAAGTCACAATAAAAGAGAAAGGGTGACATTCAAGGCACCCTTTCTCAAACCAACCCCATTTGCCGGTCAAAAATCCGGATTTCTGTCAACTCCGGGCATCGGGACGGGAAGTGTCAATGACTGACTTACGTTCCGGCCGGGTTTTAATACTACATGATCCGGACTCCTTTCCGGCATAAAAGATCTTCAATCAATTACCATCCCGGATTTTGTTGCAGTGCGGGATTTATAGAAGTCACGCTGTACGGATAGGGGAACCATTCGTGTTTATTTGCCACGAAGCCACATTGTTTACCTTCATTAGGTTCCGAATAAGTGACATATCCTCTGTGGGCAGCTTCTCCGTCAACGAAGAAGGCATCTTTGAGTGAAGGAATATGCTTTCCTGCATTCTTTGCTTTATCAAGTTCACCCCAACGTTTCATGTCTATCCAGCGTGAACCTTCACACCACAACTCATAGTTTCTTTCCTTCTTGACTTCATCCATAGTCAGTGAAGTACTCACATGTGCTGATCCTGCACGTTGCTGAACCTTCTGGAGATACTGAAGACCGTCGGCATCACTTGTCTGGGCGCAAGCCTCGGCGTACAGCAGAAGAACGTCTGCATATCTTGCAACAATGAAGTTATTATACCTGTATGAGAAAGTTGTCAGTACGTCTGCAGGAGTTGCGATATGCTTTTTCTGAAGGTAACTGCACTGTCCGTAAAGGCCGGCTACATTGTTGATACCCCTCAGAGGATCCGCGAGTTTTTGTGCTTCGGTCAGATTATTAATGTTTCCGCCATCGCTTGGCCATTCAAGTTCTGTAAGGAACTCCTTGTAATTTATCATAGTGGCTTTGCGGCGAAATGAATTTCCGTCATTTGCAAAGAACTCATCGGCGAAGGAGTCTTCAATTGCAAGACCGCCCCATCCCTGTGCAGCCATGTATTTCGGCTGGGCTGCCATACGGGAAGTCCTCCATCCCCAGATATTCATTTCCATCCAGGTAGAGCGCTGGATTTTTCCACCCCAGTCACCGATAGCCGAATTGGCTGCAATATTCGACTCGAATATCTTCTCTTCGGAACCGTCACCGCCAATATGGAAAATATCGGCCCATTCCTCACCGGGAACAAGGTCATATTTACCTGAAGTAATCACATTCTTGAGAGCAATTTTTGCGTTTGCGTAGTCACCCTTGTATATGAGAGCCTTTCCCTGAACTGTCCAGGCAAAGCCCTTGGTAATTTTCACTGCACCGTCCTTATCTGCTTTGCTGGCGCGTTCGTCAAGGTACCCGACAGCATCTGCACACTCATCTGCACACCACTGGAGAAGAGCCTCATGACCGCCCTCAAAATTTGTGGGTTTGTCTGATCCCTGAAGGACGTGATCAACAAGAGGAGGGTTACCCCAGGCCATTGCAGCCATCATATGACACCATGCGCGCATTACTCTTGCTTCAGAAATACAGCGGTCTTTTACAGCGCTTTCACCGTATTTAAAATTGTCTATAACAAGGTTGCATCGATAGATAACATAGTAGAAATGGTTATAAGCCAGCCTGATAACCGGGCTCTGTGAATCAAAACGGAATTCATTGATGGCGGCAACCATGTCATTGTCTCCGTAGAATTCTCCTGCTGCCAGGATGTTATCTGCGGGGTAGTTGAAAAGGATGTTCAGGGGAACGTAGATATAGGCACCTTCCCAGCTCGCGATTTGTGTGGCAAACTGAGCATACATTGCGACTACTGCAGATTCAGCATCTGCATCAGTCTTATAGAAAGAATCTATACTGATTACACCCTTCTGTGGAATATCAAGCCTGTCCTCACTACATGCAGTGAAAAGCAGCACTAATAGCAAGGTTATTATGTATTTATTCTTTTTCATAATGTTTCAGTATTAAATTAGAATGTAATATTCAAACCGAAAATAACCTTTTTGGATTGAGGATATGTCCCGTTGTCATAACCTGCAGCCGAAGCACTGTTGTTGGAAGCAGTAGCTGTTTCAGGATCAGCTCCGGGATAGTTTGAGAAGGTGATGTAGTCATCCAATGAAACATAACATCTCAGTCTGCTTATGAGGATCTTCTGGGTAAGAGCTGAAGGAAGCGTGTAACCCAGCTGGATCTGCTTGACCTTGAAGTATGCTCCGTTGAACATGGCAGCTGATGAGCTCCAGAATTTCCAGTCTTGTCTGACACTGGCCGGATCAGGCATCGAGCCGCCTTTGTTTTCCGGTGTCCAGGCATTATCATAATAATACCTGAGCGAGTTACGCATCGGGGTATCAGCACGGTAGAATACGGTGAAGATATCATTTCCGCCAACACCGTTACCGAATACGTTCAGGTCCAACCCCTTATAACCGAGGACGATATTGATGCCATATGTGTAATCAGGAATTGCTTTCCCGAGATAGGTCATATCAGCATCGCTGATTGTACCGTCTCCGCTGATATCCTCGATTATGGCGGCACCTGTTTCAGGGTTAACTCCGTTGAATTTATAACCTCTGAAATACCATATCGGGTAGCCAACCTCAAAGGCTGACTCTACCTCGTTGTTGGTACCACTTACACCGCCTTTGTTGTCAGTCAGGCGTGATATGGCAGGATCAAGGTAGGTAACCTCATTGTGAAGTGTGGCGAAGTTGGCGTTTACGGCATAGGTGAAATCACCAATCCTGTCCTTCCATCCGGCTTCGAATTCAAAACCGCGGTTTTGAACGGAACCTGCGTTGACAACGGTGCTTGCAACACCAATTTCAGGAACAGGGTTGATCGTTACGAGAAGGTCTCTGGTCTTCTTGTCATAATAACCTGCTGAAACAGACAGCCTGTCATTCAGGAATCTCAGGTCAATACCAAAGTCCAGCTGTTCTGAGGTTTCCCATCTGAGATCCGGGTTAGCCAGGCCTGAAGGTGCAGAACCATAGTCCGGAGCGCCGTCATCAACCATGTACTGATACCAGGAACTGTTGTAGGAGATTGTGGTGTTGTACATATAGTTATTCAGCACATTGATATTACCGTTAAGCCCCCATGAACCGCGGAGTTTCAGGTAAGTTACCGGAATCCGCTCAGCTATACCTGCAAAGAAATCTTCGTTGCTGACGATCCAGCCGGCCGAGAATGACGGGAAGTAGCCCCATCGGGTCTTTTCCGACAATTTGGAAGAGTCGAATGCATCAGCACGGAAGTTCCCCTGGACTGAATACTTGTTGGCAAAGGTGTATATGAGACGTCCAAAGTATGAAATCTGGGTAGCCTGGCTGGGTGCATTGCTGAAAGTCTTGATTGTCTTTTCAGTTCCGTCAACCACGTTGCTTATAACGTAATTGAGATACCGGAAGTTAGCCTGATATCCTGAAAGAATATTGGGTCCGGTGGCACTGGCACTGACGTTGTCAACATTGTTCTCGGTGTAGGACATACCCGCCATCGCCGTGACGTTATGCTTGTTGAGGACGAGATTATAGTTGGCGAAGTTTTCCCACTGATAATAGTAGTTGGTATTTGCATCAGCAGAAATGCTGTAATCATATGTCGAAGCCTGCGGTGTTGCAAAATACGGGGTATTATAGCTGTGAACGGTGTTCTGACCCACCCTGTAACCAAAACGGGAGGTAATTACAAGTCCTTTCAACGGCTTCAGGTTTCCGTAGATGACACCGCGAAGGTTGATCCCTCCGTTCTGACGGTCAACACGGTCTCTCTGGAGCAGGGGGTTGCCGCTGTCGTCTGTAATATACTTCGATGTGGCATAGTACATGTCATTGGTAGGATCTTTGAGTATCGGCCTGCCGGCATCGTAAGCCTGCTTCATTGATGAGGCGAACTGATCCGGAGAAGCATAGTATACAGGTGTCAGTGGGTCGAGCGTTACAACTGAGTTCATAACTGAACCATACTGTGACATCTGGGAAACCGATTTGGTATTCCAGTTCTCTATAGAGTTGTTAGTCCCTATCTGTAACCATTCTTTGATGTTATAGTCAGCATTGATCTGTGCAGTGAGGCGTTTGTAAACATCCCTGTCACCCCTTACCATACCGTCATTGTTCACATAGTTGATGGATGTGAAAAAATGTCCCACGTTATTTCCGCCCTGGAAAGTGAGAGTATGCTGCGGGCTCCATGAAGGAGCGAATACTACATCGAACCAGTCAGTGTCGGTACCGTCATAATTATTTGATTCCAATGCAGCATCAATATCTACTCCTGACATTCTCTTGTAGTTAATCCAATCCTCGGCTCCGAAGATTTGCGGTTTCCTGGCAAGGCTCTGGACCGTGTACTTTGCATCATATGAGATGGTTGCTAAGCCTTTTGTTCCGGTTTTTGTCGTTATCAGAACGACGCCGTTACCTGCCTGGGCCCCGTAAATGGCAGCAGAAGCAGCATCCTTCAATATCTCGATGGATTCAATCATTGAAGGGTCAAGATATTGAATGTTATCAACCTTGAGGCCGTCAACTATCAGAAGGGGACCGATGTTGCCGGAGTTTGAAGAGTAACCGCGTACACGTATTGTTGCAGCCTGACCGGGAGCACCGGAATTTGTAAGAACCTGGACCCCGGGAGCCTTGCCCTGCAGTGCTGCTGCTGCGTCAGTGGTAGCTACGTTTTTAATTGCATCTGCCCGTACTGATGCAACAGCCCCTGTAACATCGCTCTTTCTCACGGTGCCATAACCCACGACAACGACCTCGTCAAGTGCCGCCGTGGTCTCTTCCATGGTGACATCAATAACTGTCCTGCCACTTACAGGCATTGTCAATTCGGCGTAGCCGACAAAAGAAAATACCAGTACTGCATTGGCTCCCGGTACTTCAAGAGCATACCGGCCGTTGATGTCAGTCAAAGCCCCCAGTGTTGTACCTTCAACTTTTACGGCAACACCAGGCATCGGCTGTCCGTCTGCATCTTTTACAACCCCGGTAACCTTTATTTGCTGAAGTGTAATATCTGATTCCGGATTCAGATCATCCGCCACCAGGCAATAGGCATTGCTTTCAAAAATACTGAGGGCAAACGTGAGCAGAACTAATTTTGCAGTCAGTAAATGTTTCTGTATTCCCTGTCTCAATAAAGGAATAGGCTTGGTTAGTTTTTTTTCCATAACTTGGTTGTTTAGTTAATTAGGAGTTTCCGTTTATCAGGATTAAGAAATATTATAATCAACTTAATGGATATACCAGATCCACTGGATCAGGTCAGGTTTTCTTGGTGTTTCATAGGCAATAAGATTTTGATTTCCGGACTCAAAAGCATACGATAACTAGTAAGTGTAGGTCTAACACTATCAAAGCAAGGAAAAAGTTGTAAAAAGTGCTTTTGATTTTTAGTCAAAGAGATTTAAAAATCATTCAAATCACATGAAAGTGGTTTATTGCTCACTTTAGGGGAACATTGATCTGTGTGAATGAATGAGCCGGGAAGGAATACCTGATTGTATTACCCCTGAATCTGATGTCAGACGATCTGGTTTTTACAGGCTCCTCAGCCCTTGGGTTGGCCGGATCAGCTATCTTCCCGTTAACCTCGCTCACCATGGCAGTACCGGTGAACTCTCCGGTCTGCATTACGATGTCCGTTTCGATGTCATTTGTCTCATGCCTGTTTACGACATTGATCACCAGGTTACGTCCTTCGCTGTTCAGCACTGCCGTAACGTCGAGGTAAGGTATTTCCCCAAAAATTTCATTGCTGTATTTATTACACGAAGTACTGACATCGAGTGATGTGCCGGAGCAGTTGTGGGTGTACAGCCGGAATGCCCCATACGTTGCGTTTTTGTAA
The DNA here is from genome assembly GCA_964579645.1 of uncultured Rikenella sp. GTDB lineage: Bacteria > Bacteroidota > Bacteroidia > Bacteroidales > VadinHA17 > SR-FBR-E99. The sequence goes on from CAZOHL010000016.1 coordinate 13,895, forward strand.
GCTCCTTCAGGAGAATATCCTACAAAATTTGAAAGCATTGTCATGTTGGCCATCTTCACAATATCTGCATGCCGTATAAAGGAGTTCAGGTGCTGTGCAACCATTAATGAAACTGTTATGTTGTTTCCCCAGCCTGCAGCCCACTCGTCAAATGAAATATAGACCGGACGTGTCGATCCTGTCTTTGTCCCGGCTTTCAGGATCAGGGCTTTCACCATCTCAATCTTCTGATCAAGGTCAAGACCAAGGCACATCATTCCCCCGAAGCTTCTGTCATCACCCAGTGCCTCGGTTGCATACCGGTGCACGGAGATGTAATCAACGGTGCCCGTCATATGGGTCAGTACGTAGTCATTCCAGTCTATCCACCCGTTGTCCGGCCTGTAATATGAAGCACCGCTGGCAATCAGCATTATATCCTTGTCAACCAGTCTCATAAGCTTTGCTGCTTCAAGGGCGAACTTTACATAGTCCTCCGCATTTTTCTGACCCATCTGCCACGGTCCGTCGATTTCATTTCCAAGAGCCCAGTATTTTACCTTAAAAGGTTCCTCGTTGCCATACTTTCTCCTGAGGTCAGAATAATAAGTACCCTTTTCAAAGTTGCAGTATTCCACCCAGTGTCTTGCCTGATCGAGTGTTCCCGTCCCCCCGTTGATGCATATGAAGTTCTCCGCTCCAATGAGCCTGCAGAGCTGCACATACTCGTCAGTTCCCATGTGGTTTGTTTCAACCTGGTGCCATGCGAGGTCGAGTCGTGCCGGACGCTGTTCCTTCGGGCCGATGCCATCCTCCCAGTTATATCCTGATACGTAGTTGCCCCCGGGCCACCTGACAACAGGGATCTTCAGTTCACGGACAAGCTGTATAAAGTCTTTCCTGAATCCGTTTTCATCAGCAAAGGGAGAAGCCGGATCATAGATGCTGCCGTACACAACATTCCGGATAGGTTCAACAAAGGCTCCGTAGATGTTCCGGTCAACCGTGCCAATCATACGGTCAAAATCTATCTTAATCACGGCGTTACCCTGTGACATCAGGTTCACTGACAGGAGGACTGAAAGAATCAGGCAACCAATTATCATTGTAAGCTTTTTCATATAGGTTTTTTTATTGTTTTCCTTCCCTGAATGCTTGTGAATTTAGGTAAATTCCTGTCCACACGGATATAGAACCGCGGTATATTGCTTTCACTTTTAGGTCATAGATTTTAAAATTCCTTCATGCAGGACCCGGGGAAATCAAAACCATCCCGGGAGGCCTGTTTTTATGACTGCGTGATATGATTATACAGCATGTTTACCTATCTTTCAATATATTTTATCAAAAGTCATCAAACCTGGCTGAAGAAAGACTTCCCAACACATCCAACCATGAAAAATGCACTGATAATAATCACCCTGATTCTTGCATCATGTTCGGGAAAAACTACAGAGACTGAAAAGACCTTCTGCAATCCCCTGAACCTGAACTACCGCTTTCAGTACACTGACAGCCTTTCATACCGTGAAGCTGCCGATCCGACAGTGATACTTCACAGGGACAAATACATTCTGTTCGTTTCGCACAGCGGCGGGTACTGGTATTCTGATGATCTGCACGGGTGGACCTTCCTGCCGGTCAGCACACTGCCCGTGGAAGACTACGCGCCTGATGCCATCGTAATCAATGATACAGTCTGGTTTACCGCATCATCAACCGAAAGAAAGCCGTTCTATTATACTACTGACCCGTTCACTGATAACTGGAAATCCCTTGCTGACACTCTCCCGTTTCCTGTGTGGGATCCTCATTTTTTCGCGGATGATGACGGCCAGAAATATCTTTACTGGGGTTGCTCAAATCAACTACCAATTTATGGGGTGAAACTCAACCCGCGAATGCAGGCTGTCACTGAACCTGTGGTCCTGATAGAGCACAATGCAGACATCCACGGATGGGAGGTACCCGGGGAAAGGAATGAGCTGACAGGGAGCGGATGGAATGAAGGAGCCTGGATGACAAAATACAATAACCGCTATTACCTCCAGTATGCTGCACCGGGAACTGAATACAGGACATACGCCGACGGTGTTTATACTTCCGGTTCACCGCTGGGGCCCTTCGAATATGAAACATACAGCCCCTTTTCATACAAGCCGGGAGGATTTGCCGGCGGGGCGGGACACGGTTCGACATTCCGGGACAAATACGGCAATTACTGGCATATAGCAACAATGTCCATATCAGTTCGTCATATGTTCGAACGGCGCCTCGGGTTGTTCCCGGCAGCTTTCGACAAAGACGGCGTACTGAGAACCTTTACTGCCTTCGGTGATTATCCGGCCATCATTCCTGACAGAAAGGTTGATTTTGAAAAGGAAAGCACTTTTATGGGATGGATGCTCCTGTCATATAAAAAGAAGGCTGAAGCTTCATCGGCAATGGATGGTTTCCCTGTCAGCAATGCCTTAGATGAGGATATAAGGACCTGGTGGTCAGCCGGCAGCGGAGAGAGCGGGGAATGGCTCAGCGTGGAACTGGATGACACATCCTCGGTGCATGCCGTTCAGATCAACTTTGCTGACAACGGGTCAAAACTCAAACCTGGCGGCAACGAGATCTTTTACCGTTATAAAGTCCTGGCATCAAATGACGGAAAATCATGGGATGTGATTGCAGATATGAGCAAAAACACTGCTGATGCATGCCATGATTATATTCAGCTGGAGAAACCGGTTCAGGCCAGGTTTGTTAAGATTGAAAATATCAGTGTACCTGATGGCTTTTTCTCACTTTATGATTTCAGGATCTTTGGCACCAGGGAGGGAAACACTCCTGCCGAGGTTCACGAATTTTCAGTCAGCCGCACTGAAACTGACACCAGGAAAGCCCTCGTGGAGTGGCCCGCAGATGAGCGGGCAACAGGATATATCGTAAACTATGGCACGGATCCCGGAAAGCTCTATACCTCCGTAATGGTTTACGGTGCCGCTTCCCTGATGCTTACCGGCCTTAACAGTGATGTGACATACTACTTCAGCGTTGATGCCTTCAACGAATCGGGAATTACAAAAGGTAAAGCAGTTGTGCCTGATGATTTACAGGGCATCCGGTGATTTTTTCATGAACTGAATCCAGTCAATGTTCACCGGGTTGTCATCTTTGAGTACAACGAAGAGGTTATGGATGCCTTTCTTATACTTTGAGAGTTTTGCATCAACGGTGCCCAGAGCCGCGTTTGCCGGAATTTTTACTTCTGCCACGAGTGGGCCTTCAGGATTATCGAGCCTGATCTGAATGATTCCTCCTGTCGGCGATGAAGCATTGACACGCACTGATTTGAGCTTGATGTTCTTGAAATCAACTGCATTGTATGAGATCCAGCTGTTTTGTAAACTTAATCCGGCCGTCCATCCACGGAATGTATCGGTCGAATCAATCAATGCCAAAGAGACACCCGCAGGGCTTGTCTGGCTGAAGCGATCGATCTCAATCCTGGCTGTAGCGTCTGTAATTCCCACCCCGCGGTTTGTGGGTATTACTTTCCTGATAGTTCCGTCCTCATTGAAGAAAAGGCTGTCAATGCACACCGACCTGTTCTTGTCAAATTTTGGTGAGTAGGTGCTGTTGTGATAGAACAGATACCACTGGCCGCCATACTCCACCAGTGAGTGGTGGTTTGTCCAGGTGCCCATCGGGGTTTCGTCCATAATGACCCCGGTCACCTTAAACGGTCCGAGCGGATTATCACCTATGGCATATTCAAGCCGTTCAACTGTGTTTTCGACGTGTGGATAGGTCATATAATAAATGCCATTCCTCCCGAAGAAGAAAGGTCCTTCAACCAGTCCTTTGGCAGGCAGATCCCCAACAACAACCGGATCAGAAGCGAGCTCGGTCATGTTTTCTTTCAGTTTGGCGACAAAGATTCTCCCCATAGAATAATAGAGATACGCCTGGCCATCCTTGTCGATAAACACGCTCGGGTCAATGCCCCTTGCCTTTGCAATCGGTTCAGGCATTGGAGTGTAGGGCCCTTCAGGCTTATCCGCTATTGCTACGCCGATCCCGAATCCCCGGCCGGTCTTCACATTGGCAGGGAAGTAGAAATAGTACTTTCCGTTTCTCTCTATGCAGTCCGGAGCCCACATGCTGAACGATGTTGGATTGACCCAGTCGACTTTTTCCTGGCTTACAATGACTCCATGGTCTGTCCAGTCAGTAAGGTTTGATGATGAGAATACATGGTAATCTGCCATGCAGAACCAGTCTTTTCGCGGAAAACTTTCCGGAGCAGGAATGTCATGAGACGGAAAGAGGTACATCTTCCCGTTGAAGACCCTGGCCGTCGGATCAGCGGTGAACTGGTCCCGGATGACCGGGTTTTGCGACCAGGCTAATGTGCCTGCCAGTACCACAGTGGTTAGCATAATTGTTCTTAAGTTTCTCATCGTATTTCTTTTTAAGTCAGTTATCAGACTCCCTGCCAGGGAATTTATTTTTTGCTATTGTATCGGAGTGGGTTTATTTATTATCAGTTCTATAATTGGTTATGCGAAACCAGTCGAAATCGACGAATCCGCCAGGCTCCCGGGTGGCATAATTGAACAGCCCGTATCGGTATCCCATGAAATGAGGCATCGAATACTCCATCTTCAGTTGATTGCCTATCGGCCTCCAGGTATTCCCGTCAAGGCTGTAATAAAAGTAAGCTATATCCCTGCGGTCATTGAAATCACATTCTGCCTTCAGGTAGACCTTATTTTGCGTCAGCGGTATGCTTTCAATTTCTTCAGGTCTGCCTGACTGCGCATTGACCATGACAACCGATCTGACCCCGTTGCTGTATCGGATGCCGACGATCCCGTATTTTTTCTGCAGGAGAGCCAGTCCTGCAAAATCCCCGTCCTTCATTCCCGAAACATTAATGTAAGTTGATCCGGAACACTCCGGACCGATGGTGCGCTGGGTCAGGGTATTTCTTGCCTGCGTGAACAGTGTATCAGTTCGTCCGGCAGTCAGCCTGAGAAATCCTTTTCTCTGAGTCACTGACCAAAGAGTGTTGTCGGGATTGTGATTCCATTGCCATACAAGCGGGAGAGAGGGATCACCCCTTTTTCTTTTGAATTCATCCGGTGCAACTATTCCCGGGATGAGTCCTTTGCCTGGAGGAAGATCAAGCATTTCCGGAACCTTGCCGTCAGTGCCGATGACAGGCCATCCGTTCTCCCATGTCATGGGAACAAGATAGGGTATCCGTCCGACAGATCCGTAGTCCCTGAAAAGGTATGCAAACCATCTGCCGTCAGGGGTATCGGTCATTCCTCCCTGGGCGACTCCGAGATCCTGAAAGACAACCTTTCCTTCCCACGGTCCGGTCAGCCTGTCGGCCCTGTGGACGACGACGGTCCGCATCCCCCCGCGTGGCCAGGTTATATTGAAAAGGTAATACCTGCCATCCTTCCTGAACAACTGTGAACCCTCTCCCAGTCCGCTGTCAGTTCCCGACGGTGCACTGGCATCTTCAATTATAACCTGGTTGATGCCTCCGGGCCTGACTCCTGACAGGTCAGTATTAAGTTCCACCAGGGTTAGCTTTTTGTTTCCGTATATCAGGTAAACACGGCCCACATCATCAAATACAAGTGTATGATCATGAAAACTGGGGCTGAATGAAATCTCCTTCCAGGGTCCCTTTTCTATATCCTTCGCTGACCAGATATATGTTTTATTGGTCGTTGACGAGAAGGTTGAAACATAGTAAGTCCCGTTATGATACCTTATGCAGCTGGCCCATGAGCCTCTTCCATAGGCATTTTTACCGTCAATGAGGTTCAATTCGTCATTATCCCCAAGCGTGTTGCAGGCATAATTGACTATTTTCCAGTTGATAAGATCCTCAGACTTCATTACCGGCACGCCGGGAGACATGTGCATGGTGGTGCTGGTCATATACCAGATGTTCCCGACACGTATTATTGACATGTCGGGAACGTCAGCCCAGATTACCGGATTCCGGGCATGGTCTTTCTGCCCAGCGACTGTCAGACAGAGAAGGGCATTGATAAATAATACGAGGCTTAAGCAGAATCTCTTCATGATCAGTTTTATATGCCGGTTAAACCGGTGCAGTCACTAAGGATGTTTCAGTCCGGATTAAGGCACATTGATATTGTATCCCAGCAGGGAAAGCATCCTGGAAGCGTACCTTCTACCGAGTATACGATATCCTTCAGGGGTGAAATGAAGATGATCGGGTGTTCCGGGGCAACCCTCCGAGGATATCACCCAGGAGTTTGGTATTGTCTGCGGCAGTGTGGCAATAATGGCGTTCATATCCGCACATATGCCACCTTCGGCAGCACTTACCATTTCACCGGCAAGAAAAGGCACCTTTTCAGGTTGCAGATCAAGGTCCTTCAACAGGTTGTCATAGACGATGCGGACTTTGCCGGGCCATGTGGTGTCGCCATTATCTGACTCACCCTGATGCATCAATATTCCCTTGATCACACCATCCTTCTGGGCCAGTTTTGCCATCTCCACCAGACGTGCATAGGGATTACCCTCGTAGGAATTGATCATAGGGATCATCCATCCCGGTGCAGTTGAGACATATTCCTTGTAATTATCCTTGTCAAACAGCTGTATTTTGCAGCCCCCTATAGAAACATTTATGACCCCTACCCTGATATTCTTAGGGAGGTGTTCAACCATGGTCCTGCCAAAATAATCGGCAGGTGACAGCCCGGTCCTGCATCTGCATAGAGGCGGAATTGCCGGATACCAGCCTCCCTTTACTCTTCCGAGGTTCGGGCAGTCAATGGTTTCCATCACCATGAACCTGCCGTCAACAGTTGTGTCCTGAGGCTCAATCCTGGCAGCTCCTTCCATGTTTGACTGTCCGAAGCACAGGTAGATGTGGAAATCCTGATCCTGGGCAATGACCCTGGCACCTGACAGGAAGAGAGTTACAATAACTATAAACAATAGTTTTGTTTTCATTTCTTTTTGATAATTAGCGTTGCAGCAAAAGTTGATAATCAATCCGTCACACTATTTGAATAACCTTGGAGCAAATTCATTCAGTGCACGGCGCCAGGTAAGCCATTCGTGAGCTGTGCCCTGCGATTCGTGATAAACGATGTTTTTAATTCCATGGGCCTTAAGTGCGTCAACTGCTTCCTTTGGGGTGCGTTCTTCGGTGCCGGTGCTGATGAAGAGGAGATTGATCTGTTTGTTGAAGGCAGCGGGGTCTTTGAAAACACCGTTGAAGCCTTCAGTAACGTCCTGGCCAGGACGTGAAAAGAAACCGCTGAATGTGCCCATCCATGCAAATTTGTCGAGATTGGCAAACACAGTCATCGTGGTCTGGAAACCGCCTCTCGACAGTCCGGCCATAGCCCGGTTCTGCCTGTCATTTTTTGTCCGGAAAGTTTGTTCGATGAACGGCATCAGGTCCTTGATATAAATCTGGGTCACATCATTCGTCGAGGCTTTGCGGACATCGGAGTTAGTCTTAATATCGCCGCAGTCCATAACCACGATCATCGGAACAGCTTTGCCGGCATGGATCAACCCGTCCATAATATTTGCCATGTGTCCCTGGTTTGACCAGCCGTTCTCATCCTCACCCCATCCATGAAGCAGGTACAGTACGGGATACTTCTTTTCAGTATTGCTTTCGTATTCAGCAGGTACGTAAACATTGCAGTGACGCTCCATGCCGTTTATTTCTGACCAGTAGTAAAGCGAACGGACCTGTCCGTGAGGGATATTTTTGTTGAACCTGTAATAATCACCTTCGGGTCCTTCGGGGATCTCTATCCCTGATGATTCCCAGTTGCTGCCGAAGAATGCTTCCGTGTTCCTGTCCATGACCGGAACGCTGTCAATAAGGATGGCATAGTAGTGGAAGCCGACAACCTGCGGATCAGAGGTGCAGGTCCATATTCCTTTTTCATCCCTGGTCATGCTGTATTTTTTCCCGGCAAGATCAAGTGCCACATTGTCTGCGTGAGGTGCTACAACCTTGAAGATTGCCTGCCGTGTCTGTGCATTGACAGCGGGGTATTGCGCAAGAAAAGTATTGATTGAAGAAGGTTTGTAACCATCAGGAAGCGGTTCCTGCTGCTGGCCGCGCATACCACCTGCAAACTGTGCTGAGGCGATACCGCAAATCAACATTACCGAGAGAAAGAGAATAACTTTTTTCATAGCTTAAATTGTATTGGATTAAATATTTACTGAATCTTAACACTTATCGTCTTCAGGTCCTTCGGGGCTGAACTGTTGCCGTAATAGACCTCGTAATCACCTGATTTTACAGCCATTTTACCGCTTTCCCTGTCATAAAACTCAAATGTAGTCCAGGGAAGGTCTACGGTTGCCACCACTGTTTTACCGGCAGCCACGTCAACCCTCTGAAACGCTCTCAGTGTTTTAAGCGGTCCGTCGGTGTCATTGGCCCTGCGGATATAAACCTGTACTATCTCCGTTCCGTCACGTTTACCTGTGTTTGATACAGGAACTGACAGTTTCAGGCTTTCACCGTTTCCAGCTTCATTGCTGCTGATACCTGCTTCACCGATAAGGAATGAAGTATAGCTCAGACCGAAGCCAAACGGGAACAGGGGATCAGACATAAAGCGGTAAGTGCGCCCTGCCATGGAGTAATCTTCAAAATCAGGAACCTGGCTGATGTCCCTGTAGAAGGTTACAGGCAGTTTTCCGGAAGGATTATAATCACCGAAGAGGACGTCTGCAACTGCCTGTCCGCCTGATTCACCCGGGTACCATGCCTGAAGAATGGCTTCGCAGTTTTCTGTTTCCGGTACAAGGCCAATAGCCGAGCCTGAGCAATTCACAAGAATTACTTTCTTCCCTGCCTCTTTGAGTGTTTTTATGCATTTACGCTGTATGGCGGGCAGTTCGATGTCTGTGCGGTCTCCTCCTTTGAATCCCGGCAGGTTGACAGGCATCTGCTCTCCTTCGAGTTCATTTGAAAGGCCACTGACAAACACTACAATATCAACTCCCTTAAGTCTGGCCAGCAATGGGCCAAAGTTCTGATCAGTCAGAATTCCGAAGTCAAAATCAATGGCTGCCTGCCAGTTGTAAAGCTGTTTAAAGTGGATTTCAATCTTGTATTTTCCCCCTTCTTCAACTTTGAAAGGGATCTTTGAAGCGAGTCCCCTCCAGTCTTCGAACCTGGCAAGCTTTTCACCGTTCACTGTCAGCTCAAAGGAGCCGACAGCACCGCATCTGAATACAATTTCTTCTGTTTTGCCAGCTGTGAATTCCGATTCCAGCTTTGCTGAAAACCCTTCGATACTGACTCCGGTAGCCAGTCCGTGTTTTCCTTCTGTGGCCAGCTTAAGGGGAGCTGCAAACTGCTGACCGGCCACAGGATCACCGTCCATGTTGCTGTTATTCCACAGAGTAGCCTTGAAACCCTGCCTGCCATCGTACGAGCAATCTGTTGCATAACTCACCAGTACCTTGCTGTCAACAATATCACATGCCTTGTCATAGATAACTTTCTTAGCCGGAAGTTTTGACATTATGCCGTCAAGAACCGTCACCGTACGGATCGGAGTACCGTTGTAGTTTCCCCAAAGCATCCTGGCATTATCAGCATTTGGCCCAACAACCGCAATTTTCCCGGCTGATTTTTTCAGAGGAAGAATGTTGTTCCTGTTCTGCAGAAGGGTCATTGTTTCATGAGCCATCTCTAGTGCAAGTTTCCTGTGTTCCTCGTTGTTGATCACCGAAGCAGGGATTTTCGTCCACGGAACGATGGCATCATCATCCATCTCGCCCAGGTCAAACCGGCCGGTCAGCACCCTTATAAGGCTCCTGTTCATATCCTCTTCACGGATCAGATCCAATGAAATTGCATCGATGGATTTCAAATAATTATAGCTGCTCCATGCGCATTCCAGGTCTGTCCCGGCCGGTATGGCCTGTGCAGTGGCATGAGTTGCATCTGACGAGAACCTGTGACCGTGATAGAAATCGGCAATGGCATCGCAATCGGAAACCACCAGGTATTTATAACCCCAGTCATCCCGCAGGATTCTTTGCAAAAGTCTTGTATTGCTGCAGCAGGGTTCATCCTCCAGCCGCTGGTAGGCACACATCACCTCCCTTACATCAGCTTCCTGCACCAGGGCCCTGAATGCCGGAAGATATGTATCATAAAGATCACGCGGATCAACATTGGTAACGTTGAGTGAATGCCGGCTCCATTCCGGTCCTGAATGAACTGCATAATGCTTGGCACAGGCAAGCAGTTTCCTGTATTTCTCCTCCGGGGGGCCCTGTAGCCCTTTTACCACGGAGACACCCATGCGTGACATCAGGTACGGATCTTCACCGTATGTTTCCTGGCCTCGTCCCCACCTGGGATCGCGAAATATATTGATGTTTGGTGTCCAGACAGAAAGGCTCAGGAAACGCCTGTTCTCCTGGCCACGCTGAACGGCCTGGTTGTATTTGGCTCTTGTTTCGTCAGACACGGCGGTGAAGATCCTGAAGACAAGTTCATCGTCAAACGAGGCAGCCATACCGACAGGCTGAGGAAATACAGTCACACTGTCATTGTTGGCAAGACCGTGAAGCGCTTCGCTCCACCAGTTGAATTTCTTTATCCCGAGCCGGGGAATTGCCTCTGACTTATCACATAAAAGCAGTGCCTTCTCGTCAAGGGTAAGCCTTGATATAAGGTCCTTAGCACGCTCCTCTGAAGAAAGGCCCGGGTCCTGGAAAGGGTATTGCTGCCCGCTCAGGGCTGTGACCATCATCAGGCTGAGGATAAGGATTGCTGATCTTTTCATATTTAGCGGTTTACAATTACATAGTTTAATTTATATGTACATCACACGGACAAGTGCTGATAACTGTATGTCACTATGGCTGCCTGAACAGCAATTGCGCAAAATTGTACAGGTTATTCCTCCAGACGGGCCATGTATGTCCTCCCGGATATTCACTGTATGTGTACTTCACATTCAGCTCGTCAAGTTTTTTCATCATTGACTGGCAATTGTTCCAGGCAATATCCTCTTTCCCACCCATGGAGATCCATAGCAGCCTGAGTGAGCCGGTCTTCCCGGGATTGTTCTTTATGAATTCATACTGCTTTGCGGCCAGATCATTATGGGCAGGGATCATCCACCCGGAGCTGAATACCCCAAGGTAAGGAAACAATTCAGCATTGTTGATTCCGACATACAGAGTCTGTAATCCCCCCATTGAAAGCCCTGCGAGGGCACGGTTGCCGGGGCCTGTCTCAGCACGGTAATTTTTTTCGACGAACGGGATAATGCATTGTGTGAGTTCCCTCTCAAACATTCTGAGTGTCATTTCTCCGAATCCCATCTGCCCGGCAACATTACCGTCAGGCATTACAATCAGCATTGGTACTGCCTTGTCGGCGGCAATGAGATTATCAAGGATGAGGTCGGTCTTGCCCTGCATTGCCCAGCCTCTCTCGTCTTCACCTCCGCCGTGCAGTATGTAAAGGACCGGATATTTCCTGTCAGTGACGGCATCATAACCGGCAGGCTTGTAAATATAAAACTGGCGCCAGGTATTGAATACGGTGGAATAGTATCTTTTAATTGCTAATTCGCCGTGAGGGACATCCCTTGCAGCATAGTAGCCGTCACCGCTGAACGGGATTTCAATCCCGCTTGCCATCCGGCCCATGCCGTAAAATGTTTCACTCGCCGGATCAGCCACCACCAGACCATCAACTACCAGGGAGTAATAATGAAATCCTTCGGTCAGTGAATCGGTGGTTACTTCCCATGTGCCGTCACTGTTCCTGGCCATGTCATATTTCCTTGCCAGGTCAAGCTGAACCTTCTGTGCATCCGGCGCCTTAAGGCGAAACATCGCGCTGCCGTCAGGCATAATCTGCGGATACCTTGATCCCCTGACATTCGACGGGGCAGGCGTGCCAAGCGGACTGTATTTATTGAACTTCGTTGCATCCACAGGCTTGAACAGAAGCTGCGAAAACATGTAGAGACCGTTTTTCCAGACCTTGAAGTCGTGCACGCCGGGTTCTATATAATATATGTGCGGAACACCAATTGCTGTCAGATAATCATGTGTTCTCCGGCTGAAAGCTATCAGACCGTCATTGTCACCGCATGATATCCATAAGACCTTCAACGCCTGTCTTGCCTTCTCAGGGTCAGGTACGAGCTGTTCGGGAGGCTTTGTATTCGGAGCAGATGAGAAACCGCCGACCCATGCAAAAATGTCAGGATTGCCGAGACCGAAGTTCAGCGCCTGCCCGCCACCCATCGATAAACCTGCGATGGCACGGTGCTCCCGGTCCCTGATCACCGGATACTTCTTTTCAATGAAGGGAATGAGATCATTAAGCAGATCCTTTTCGAAAGTTGCAAATGCCTCCACCTTGTCAGGCGCCATGATGTTTTCACCGGGACGGTCGTCCTTCATGGCCCGGCCGTTTGGCATGACAACAATCATCGGCTCAATCTTGCCGTTTGCATACAGGTTATCCAGGATTACCTGTGGCTGCCCTCCGTTAAGCCATTCCTTCTCATCACCGCCGATGCCGTGAAGCAGATAGAGAACCGGGTATCTGTTCCTCCTGGAGTAGGAGGGAGGAGTATAAATCAAAGCCTTTCGCGCAGTACCGACTGTCTGTGAGTAATATTTAATGGTATCAATTTTACCATGGGGGATTCCGGCTCTTACGGAGTCAAACCCTGCAGGAGCATGTTTCTCAACACCCTGCGAATTTACTGAGAAGGTAAACCCGGCAAGGAGTGCCAGGAGTGTTATTAATTTTTTCATTTCCGGATAGATTTGCTTGTTTAGCGGCAAGAAAAGGTATTGTTCATTACCTGAAAAGTAATTGTGCGAACTGGTAAAGGCTTCTCCTCCATGACTGCCATTCATGGGCAGTAAGAGGTGAAACATAGGAAGTGCTTTTTATCCCTGCCTGGTTCAACGCCTCTGCCGCAGCCATAACCCCTTCGGAACCCCTTTCACGGCTGCCGTAACTCATGAACACATGTCTGACATTTGACCTGTTCCTGATTTCATCGGGGGCAATGGTACCGCCACTGAAGAGTCCGATGTACGAAAATGCTTCAGGATGAGCCAGGGTTACAGACTTGGTGCACATGGCACCCATTGACAATCCTGACATTGCCCTGTGATCGCTGTCAGGAATTGTCCGGAAATTGCTGTCAACCCACGGAATCAGGTCCCTGATCATCAGTTCGGCGTATTTGTCGAACGAAAACCGGGGGCGGGCAGTTGTGCCAGGAGCACCGGGAGCCTGGGTTGCATTCCGCACGGCTCCGGTCGCAGCAGTGACTGCTGCAGGAGCGGCGGTACGAGGTGGTATGGGGAAATCAGGCCCCACGGTGCTGGTTTCCATGACAACAATAAACGGCCTGATCTTTCCTTCTGCAATCAGATTGTCGAGAATCAGGTTGGTACGCCCCATCTCAATCCAGACCCTCTCATCCTCACCGCCGCCATGCTGAAGATAAAGAACAGGATAGCGGGCTGAAGTGTTATCATACATAGGAGGGGTATAGACAAAGATGTGACGCCATGATCCGGCCACCTTTGAATAGTAATTACTGATCAGGACGTTTCCGTGCGGTACATCTTTCAACTGGTAGAAACCGCCTTCAGGATCGGGAATCTCAAACCCGTTGCACATATGGCCGTAACCGATGAAGGCTTCTGTGGCAGGATCTACAACAAGAGCCCCGTCAACTATCATCCAGTAGTTGTGATATCCCTTGTCCTGGGGTTCACTCGTATATGTCCATACACCGTCAGGGCCCTTAACCATATCGAATGGAACATTGACGATTGATACCTGTACTTTCTGTGCATCCGGGGCATTAAACCGGAATGTGACCCGTGAATCGGCTTCTATCCGGGGATACTGAGCCCCGTAAAGATTGTAGGGTGACGCATGTGCCGTGTCAGCACTGAAAACGTTCGATGCCTGACCTGACTGCGCAATGCAGACCTGGCCTGCTGAAAAGAGAATCAGCAGGCAAACGACGAATGATTTTTTCATTTTATTTTCTCCTGTTAGATTAATAGCCCGGAACGTTGTAAAACTCCTAATAAAAAGTCTAAGACGAGTTAATTTTTTATGCAAATGCTGACTGAAAATTTAAAGTTGACCCTCAAATGGCCGAAAAATCATACAACGGGACAGTTTTATGCAGATGCGGAGCATTCCGGTCGTGGATGCTGTAATCTGGCCGCTCCTGAAGAGTGCGGGTTATTTTATTTTTCTTACAAACTGGGAGGGAGAAATCCCGAACTGCTTCTGGAAGCTGGTGGCAAAATAGGAAGGAGAGGAAAACCCTACCAGGTATGATATTTCGTTTATCCTGAAGTTCCCCTCTGCCAGGAGTTCTGCTGCTTTCTTCAGCCTTGTCAGCCTGATGTATTCAACAGAGTTAAGGTCAGTAAGAGCCTTCACTTTCCGGTAAAGGGTTGAAACGCTTATTCCCATTATCTCTGACACCTTCTCAACACTTAGATCAGTCTCGGAGAGATTGTCAATAAGAGTGGAGTTCAGCTTCCTGAGAAAATCTTCATCGGTTTTGTTGAGTGCAACTGACCTGAAATGAGCCAGGGGGGAATTGATGAAGTTCTGCTGCTCCCGCCTTTTGCTCCTGATAAGGTTAATGATCTGAGCCATAAGATGTTCAGTGGCAAATGGCTTTTCTATATAAGCATCAGCTCCGGAGTCAAGGCCCTCAATCTTTGCGTTAACGTGTACCGAAGCCGTGAGCAGGATGACGGGAATGTGGCTGAATTCCATTGTAGATTTGATCTGACGGCACAGTTCATATCCGTTCATGACCGGCATAATCACATCACTTACAACCAGGATGATATTGAATTTTTTCAGGGCCCTGAGTGCCTCTTCACCGTTATGAGTCAGAATTACATTGTATTCGCCTGAAATTTCCCTTGCTATGAATCTGCCCATTTCAACCTCGTCTTCCACCAGGAGCAGGCTGTGAATGTTGTTTTCTGAAGAGCTGAAAACCTCGAATTCGTCGTTTTCACCCAGGCTTGCTTCCCCATCTGCTGGTTCTGTAATGCTTATTGTCTCTTCCTGGTACTTCGGCAATTCGAGGACAAACGAGTTGCTCAGGCTCACCGAAGTGTCAAGGAACAGCCTCCCCTGGTGAAGCTCGGCTATCGAGCGGGCGAGAGACAATCCCAGGCCTGTTCCCTTTTCGCCCGGCTTGTTGGAGTCAAGCTGGTAAAAAGGTTCGAATATTCTTTCGGCTGATTCCTTTGGTATCAGGTTGCCGTCATTGTTTACGCGGATTCTCAGGGGAGCATCCCGGTCAGAACCTGTTTCCAGGAAGATGTCAACATTCGATTCTGCAAACTTGATCGCGTTTGAGAGCAGATTGCTCAGTATCTTAATTATCGCCTCCCTGTCAATTGCAATGATATAATGATTCACCTGGGAATGCAGCCTGACAGAAATTTGCTTCTCCTCACCGTAGGGAAGAAACAGGTTATATGTTGATTCTACCAGTTCGTAAAGGTCTGTCCTGATGTAATTGAGCCTCAGCATTTCCTTTTCTGTCTTCCTGAAGTCAAGCAGCTGGTTTGTAAGGTTCAGCAGCCTGTCAGTATTTTTCCTCATGATCAGCAGATTCTCCTCATGATCATCAAGGTTTTTGGAATCAGACTTCAGAATTCTGTCGAGGGGACCCTTAATGAGAGTTAACGGGGTCCTTACCTCATGGGTTATGCTTGTGAAGAAATTGATCTTTGCGTTGAGTATTTCCCTTTCCTTGCCGGCTTCAATAGCCTCTATCTTCCTCTGATGTTCAACGGATTTGCTTTTCAGGTAGGATGAAATCAGCAAATAGCCGACAGCAATCATTGTCATCAGGTACAATATGTAAGCAGGCACAGAGAGCCACCATGGGGGAGAGATCCTGATCCTCATACCGGCTTCCGAATCGCTCCATATGTTGCCGGAGGTTGATGAAATGACCCTGAATTTGTATTCGCCAGGAGTCAGATTTGCATAGTTCACCCTATGGTCTCCTGAAATCTCTACCCAGTCAGGGTCAGCACCCTCCATCATGTACCTGTATTTTGTAAGATTGGGACTCGTAAAACCCGGTGATACAAAATCGATACTCAGCGATGACTGATTATGTTTCAGTGTGATCATGCCAGTAGCAAGAATTGATTTTGATTCGGGCGTGCCGGCCTTATTGTCCCGGTAAGATTTTCCATTTACCAGTAAATCAGTGATATAGGGTGAGGGGTTGTGTGTGTTTTCTTTGATCTCTGCAGGGTTGAACGCTAACAGACCGTTGACCATTCCAAAATAGATCCTGCCGTTTTTATCAAGGAGGGCGGAATTATAACTGAAATTGTTTCCGAGCAGTCCCTCGTTCCCTGTGTACACGGCAAATTTGCCTGCTGCAGGATCATACCTCAGCAATCCCCTTGTAGAAGTAATCCATATCTGACCATGGCTGTCCTGGAGGATGGCGCAATAAATTGCGAATTCAACGTCCCTGCCCGGGATAAACCTTGTTATCGCTCCTGTTGCTGCATCGATATAGCTGAAGCCGTTTCCTTCCGTGGTAAACCAGATATTGTGATCCCTGTCCTCATATATCGAGGTAATATACTCATAGTCAATGTTGCCGTAATCGCCGTTGTCTGATAATACCTGTTCGCAAATCTGCGATCCTGTGTCATACCTGTACAATCCTCTTCCGTAAGTTCCTATCCAGACAATACCCTTGCTATCCTCATAGAGTGCATGTATGAAGGAGTTTGGTGCCACATTGTCAAGAAGGCTGAATGATGAAGTCTCACGGCTGTACCTGTAAAGGCCCAGGACGCTCCCGGCAAAAACAGTCCCGCCGGCAGTCCTGAGGAAAGTGATGAAAGAGTTTGTTTTCAGCCCTTTTCCGGGATCCATGGAAGTGAAGTGATGATTGACCTTTCCAGTCTTCAGGTTCAGCACATAGATACCGTTGTCATAAGTCCCCACCCACAGCTCATCATTATCAACCAGCAGCCCCTGGGTGTTTCTGCTGTTGACCAGGGTAGGACTTTTCCCGTAATAGGAGGAAAAGGTGCCGGTCCGGGGATCCATTCTCATCAGCCCGGCATCCTCCGTACCTAACCAGATATATCCGTACGGGTCAGCCCTGATCTCTCTTACCACATTTCCGCCAAGTGAGCCGGGCAATCCTGTCGGATAGAACTTTTCAAATGGTTTGTTTTCCTGGGGAAGGTAATTGACTCCGCCATAAAAAGTCCCTGCCCAGACGCCTCCTTCCCTGTCGTGGTAGAGAAAGCGGATTGCATTGTTAGACAGGGAGAACGGATCCGTGGGAACCATCTGAAGGGCTTTAACGAATCCCGTTTCAAGATTGAAGATATGAATACCCGATTCTGATCCTATCCAGAGCTCGTTATTTTCAAACAGTTGTATAGTGTTTATTGTAAGTCCGTTACGCAGATGAGGGTCATCTGTGAATATTCCGTTTACCCTGCCGGAGTTTGGATCAAAAAGTCTGAGTCCGGCAGTCTTTGTGGATACCACAAATCCGTAACTGCCGGCATCCACAATTTCCCCCAGGGAGACTGAGGCAGATACTTCTCTGTCAGTGAGGATTCTGAAGCCGGTGAAGTCATCGGTCCTGGGATTATACTTATAAATTTTCCCATCACCTGCCGAAATCCAGACATCGCCGGCATTTGTCAAAGTGAACCTGACAGGCAGGAAGAAGTCACTTCCGGGGTAGTAGGTTAATTTTCCGGTTTGTTTGCTGTACTTATAGGTTCCGGTGAATGTGGCGAGCCAGATATTATTATTGTTGTCAGCAACAATGTCCACAACAGCCCTGTCGATATTGAAACTCTCATCTTCGATGGTTCCGAAGTAATCATTGTCAGGCAAATAATAGCAAACGCCCCTGGCTGTCCCGATCCAGATCCAACCCTGGTTGTCTTCGCATAAAGCGAGGATATAGTTATTCGGCAGACTGTTTGATGCTGTCTGGTTATGGCTGAAAATCCTGAACCTGGAGCCGTCAAACCGGTTCAGGCCTTCCTTGGTTGCAAACCACATGAAGCCTCTGCGGTCCTGTATACCGGCCATGACCGTATTGTTTGAAAGGCCGTTGTCATTTGTATAATGCCTGAAGTAGTACGGCCTTGCACCAGCCTGAAAGTGAGATGATGCGATTACCAGCAATGTCAGGAATAATCTCTTCACCAGTGAAAATTGTTTCGTTAAGATTAAGCTGTCCGAAAGTTAGTAAAAGATCCCTGATACAGTTCGGCTTAACTTTCCCGGTAAATTGTGAAGAAATAAATTTTAGTTAAATTCGCCAGTATCCAGGAGAGTCACCAGTATTCAGACTGGGTTTCAGACAGCATATTATCAATGAATTAACTCTGAAATTACATGATATGCATTAAGAATCAACGGGTAAGTATTTATACTTCAAGCTCCTCAATCATTAATAATGTTAACCTTTGTTATGAAAACTAAATTCAAAACATTGCTGCTGGCAACAGGATTTATGCTACTGGCCGGAACCTGTTTGCTGGCACAGTCTGTCAGATCAGGTCGCCAGACGGATGACCCTACTGCACGTGATACCGTAAGAAGTATCGCACAATACTTCACACCGGCAGCAAAATCGAAGATGACACCGGATGATGAGGGATTTATCAGGCGCTGGCTGCTGCTGGAACCAATAAGCAAGCCTAACCGGACCAACACTGTTTTTACTGACAGCTACCTGAGGAAAACCTTTGATACACTATGGTTCCCCAACCAGTTTACAATTCTTCCGAAGGACGGTGAGAAGGTAAAAGTGGGAGACAATGAACTTACCTGGCATGCACTGGACAGCAGGAATTACAATGTTAAATTATTCCGGTTTGCCTATGGGCTGAACAAACCGATATACGGAGTACTGTTCTGGGCAGTGACTGTGGTTGACAGTCCGGAAGAAATGAAAAACATCAGAATGGCTGTAGGATCCAATTCTGCTTCCATGTGGTGGTTGAACGGGAATGAAGCAGTGTTGCTTTCAGGCGACAGGCGCATGGTAATGGATGACTGTGTTTCAGGCCGCCTGACACTCAACAAGGGTAAGAACATAATCCGGGGAGCAGTAATAAACGGCCCGGGGATGAGTGATTTCTGTGTCCGCTTCATCAATGAGAAGGGAGAACCGGTAAAGAATCTTTCTGTTACCTTCAAATAGAGTAATTCATACCATCAGGATTTCAATTGCATAATTATGGGACCAATAATGAAAACCAATATTATTAAAATAGGAGCAACAGCCCTGCTCTCAGTTTGTTTGACCGCTACGCTCACTGCGCAGATCGGTAAACCTTTCATACATGATCCGTCTACGATCATGGAATGTGACGGAAAGTACTATACGTTTGGAACGGGCGGAGGCGGATTGATTTCGGAAGACGGATGGACATGGAACGGCGGTGCTGTAAGACCCGGCGGCGGAGCCGCACCGGATGCATTGAAAATTGGTGACCGTTATCTTATTGTCTACGGAGCAACAGGCGGCGGTCTGGGTGGCGGACATAACGGAAGAATACTGACCATGTGGAACAAGACGCTTGACCCGCAATCTCCTGATTTCAAATTTACGGAAGCCATCCTTGTTGCACAGTCAGACGGAATAGAAGACAATGATGCGATAGACCCCGGGCTTCTCCTGGATCCGAATGACGGCCGGCTGTGGTGTTCATACGGAACCTACTTCGGTTTCATCAGGCTTATTGAGCTGGATCCGCAGACAGGGAAACGGGTGGAAGGCAATAAACCGATCGATATTGCAATCGACTGTGAAGCAACTGACCTGGTGTACCGTGACGGTTGGTATTACCTGCTTGGTACCCACGGCACATGCTGTGACGGTGCAAACTCAACATACAATATTGTTGTCGGCCGTTCCAGGAGCGTGACCGGTCCGTACCTCGACAATATGGGCAGGGATATGCTGAAAGGCGGCGGCAAAATGGTACTGGCAGCCGGCGGAAGACTGATAGGTCCCGGCCATTTCGGACGGGTAATTCTCGAAGAGGGGGGTGAAAAAATGTCATGCCACTATGAAGCAGACCTTGATCAGAGCGGCCGCAGCGTTCTGGGCATCCGTCCGTTGCTCTGGAAAGACGGATGGCCTGTTGCAGGAGACAATTTCAGGGAAGGAACCTATGAAATCGAGTCCGTGAGAAGAGGATATGCCCTGGAACTGGCTGTTGATTTTGTAAGAATGGCAGGAGGAATGCGCGGATTCGGGCGTAACCAGAATGAACCGGTAAAACCGGTTCCGTCACAGGAACTGGCAGATGTAATCCACACCTGGCCGGCCGGAAATATTGCCGTAAGAATAGGTGACTACATGACACGCCCGCATCAGAAATGGACAATAACAGCGGCTCCCGATTCAAGCGGATATCTGGGAGGGCCGTATTATAAAATAGTAATAGCGGGAACTGACCGTGCACTTGCAGCCACAGCCGGTGCCGAGGTGATAACCGTACCGGAGTTTACCGGTGCACCGGAACAGTTGTGGAGAATCGATCAGTTAACCGACGGAACATACAGGATCATGCCCAAACTGGTACCCGGTTCAGGTGAGAAGCTGGTCCTGGTGTCTGTGGGTGACAGCACACCTTCACTTGGCAAATTTGACATGAACAGTGACAATTCCAAATGGAATTTCAGGGATCACTGAAATGAAGTCTTTTTTATAACCATTGCCTGATTTTATAACATGAAAAGAATATCAATCACATCCCTCTTCGTGCTCCTGGCAGCAGTCTTCACTCATGCATTCGGTCAGGCACTGAAAATCAATGATCTCGGGTATTTCGAGACGCAGGGGGTCAATGTCCTTGTATACAGTAATCAGTTCACCGGAGGTTTCAATGATGAGAAGA
>CAZOHL010000017.1:0-34801 GCA_964579645.1 uncultured Rikenella sp.
GTTTAAAATAACCTATGGAGCACTGGAAAAGAGTCTTTGCAATCATTTTTACCGGACAGCTGTTCTCAACACTGAGCAGCTATGTGGTTGCCTATGCTGTTATCTTCTGGCTAAGCGTTGAGACACGCTCGGCAGAGGTGCTGGCATATGCCACCATTGCTTCACTCCTGCCCCAGATGGTTCTGGGACTCTTCACCGGTGTCTTCGTCGACCGTTGGAACCGGAAGCGGACAATGATTTTTGCAGACCTTTTTATTGCAGTCTGCACGCTGGCACTGGCATCACTGTTCTGGATTACAGAACCTAAGGTCTTTTATGTTTATCTCCTCCTGATGATGCGTTCAGCAGGGATGGCCTTTCATGTCCCGGCCATGCAGGCATCAGTACCCCTGCTCGCACCCCAGGACAAGCTCATGAAAATAGCCGGAATCAACAACATGATCCATTCCATCAGCACCATCGCAAGCCCTGCCCTGGCCGCCCTGCTGATAAGCCTTTTCGAACTGCAGTGGATACTCCTTATCGATGTGGCAGGGGCTATCATAGCTGTTGCAACCCTGCTGATGGTCCAGATTCCCAACCCTGAGAAAAAGGAGCAGCACAAGCCACACCTTGGGAGGGAACTGCTCGAGGGACTGAAGGAGGTGTACAGCAAGCCGGGATTGCTATGGCTGTTCATCCTGGCGCTGACAGCCATGTTCTTCATCATGCCGGTGGCGGCCCTGTTCCCGCTGATGACCCTTGAACACTTCGGCGGCACAACCTACATGATGAGCATCGTTGAGATTGCGTGGGGTATCGGCATGCTGATCGGCGGCGCCATAATCGGATACAAGAGGCTTAACAACTTCAAGGTCGTCCTGATCAACCTGACTTACCTTGTCCTCGGGCTCACCTTCGTCTTTTCAGGGATTCTGCCGCCAACCGGATTTGTGTACTTTGCCGCAGTGACTGTCATCGGCGGCATTACCATGACAATGTATTCGGGGTCCTTTACAGTGATAGTACAGACAATGGTTGAACCGGCAGCGCTGGGAAGGGTCTTTTCACTTTACGGGAGCATAACCCTTCTCCCTTCAATGATAGGGCTTCTGGCAACAGGATTCATCGCTGACTCCATCGGCATAGCCAATGCCTTCCTGATCTCAGGTACCGGTATTGCATTAATGGGGATTTCTGCCTTTATGATTCCTCCGATCAGGAAGATGGTGAAGACGGAATTGAGGCAAGAGGCAACAGGCAATAGGCAATAGTGAAAGCGGGTTATTTTATGCAAGACCGCAAGACTGCAAGACCGCAAAACCCTCAGACTCTCAGACCCTCAGACCCTCAGACCTTAAACCTGCCTGCCAGGTAGACTGCCATCTCCTCCTGCATTTCGCGGGCCTTTTCGCCGGCAACAACGTCGAACCTGTCAGTTGAATCAGCATAGATTATTCCGCGGGAAGAGTTGACAAGGAGGCCGCAGTGGCTGTTCATCCCGTAACGGGCTACCTCCTCGAGGCTGCCACCCTGTGCACCCACACCCGGTACAAGCAGGAAATGGTCAGGCACAATCTTCCTTATATCCGCAAGCATCTCCGCCCTGGTGGCTCCGACGACATACATCAGGTTGTCAGTTGTGCCCCAACGCTGTGACACGGTAAGAACCCGTTCAAAAAGCCGCTGACCCTTTTCAGTGTGATACTGGAAGTCATCAGCACCCCTGTTTGAGGTAAGCGCAAGAATGATTGCCCACTTTCCACCGTATGTAAGGAACGGCGTCACTGAATCTTCGCCCATGTAGGGGGCAACAGTAACGGCATCGAAAGGCATCTCACCGAAAACAGCCCTGGCGTACATCTTGGAGGTGTTGCCGATATCACCACGCTTGGCGTCGGCAATAATGAAAATGTTCGTATCAAGCTTGTTGATATATCTCACAGTCTTGTCAAGGGCAGCCATACCTCTTGCACCGTATGACTCGTAAAAGGCGAAGTTGGGCTTATAGGCCACCGTATACATGTGGGTGGCATCGATTATCCGCCTGTTGAACTCGAATATAGGATCCCCTGCATTGGCTACACTTGCCGGCAGCTTTGAGATTTCAGGGTCAAGCCCCACGCACAGGAAAGATTTTTTCTTAAGAATATGCTGGAATAATTCCCTCGAAGTCATGATAACATTTATTAATAGTTGCTCTCTTTCAGACGCTCGGCATTCTCTGCCATCTGCAGTTTGTCAAGCAGCTCCTGGATATTACCGTCAAGTACTGACGGCAGGTTGTAAAGGGTTGTGTTTATGCGGTGGTCTGTCACCCTGCCCTGCGGGTAGTTATAAGTGCGTATCTTGGCCGACCTGTCGCCTGTTGATACCATAGTTTTGCGCTTATGTGAAATCTCGTCGAGATACTTCTGGTACTCGAGGTTATAGAGCCGTGTGCGCAGTTCACGCATAGCCTTTTCAAGGTTCTTGATCTGCGATTTTTCGTCCTGGCATGTAACAACCACCCCGGTGGGAACATGAGTCAGCCTGATGGCCGAATATGTTGTGTTGACGCTCTGTCCTCCGGGACCTGAGGAGCAGTATGTGTCCTTGCGGATATCCTCGTTGCGGATTTCAATGTCAAATTCGCCTGCTTCCGGAAGTACCGCCACAGTGGCAGCTGAAGTGTGGATCCTGCCCTGTGTTTCCGTCTGCGGCACCCGCTGAACCCGGTGGACCCCTGACTCATATTTCATGATGCCGTAAACACCGTCACCGATGACGTTAAAGACTATCTCCTTGTATCCTCCTGCAGTGCCTTCGGTATAATAGTTCATATCTATCTTCCACCCCTGTGCCTCGATATACTTCGAGTACATGCGGAAAAGGTCTCCTGCGAAGATGCTTGCTTCGTCCCCACCGGTTCCGGCCCGGATCTCCATGACTGCATTCTTCTCATCCTCAGGATCAGCAGGAAGCAGAAGGAATCTGATATCCTCCTCCATCTCAGGAAGTGACTGCAGCAGGGAGTCTATCTCAGCCTTTGCCATCTCCCTCATCTCCTCGTCCTTTTCGGCGGAAAGGAGTTCCCTGGCACTTTCCAGGTTGTCGATGGCAGATTTGTATTTTTCGTAGGCTTCAACCACCGGTTTGAGCTCCTTGTATTCCTTGTTCAGCTTTATATATCGCTTCATGTCCGACATCACGTCGGGAGAGGTCAGGAGCTCACCCACCTCCACGAAACGTTTCTTTACGCCAACCAGCCTGTCAAGAATAAGATTGTTTGCCATCAGATGCCAAATTTCAGGGTGCAAAGGTAATAATAATAAGGCAGAAGGCAAGAGTCATTAGCCATTAGTGAAGTCGGCAGCTGGCAGTACCAGTCAGCAGTGAAGAGAGGCTATTACTATTTGCATGTAAGACATGAAGAATTGCAGATTTGCGATTTGCGATTTTGCCCGTAGGGCATTAAGCATTGTAGCACCCGTCAGTACACAAATTCCCCCTGCGCCGCCCTGATAGTCAACCTGCGCGATGTGGCAGGTTCACAGTGGCCAATGATGCGGGCATCAAGGTTGAAACCGGAAGCGATTTCAATTATCGCAGCAGCATCTCTCTCAGCAACATACAGCTCCATCCGATGACCCATGTTGAACACACGGTACATCTCCTCCCATGGCGTACCGGAGCTCCTCTGTATCAGCTCGAACAGGGGCGGAACAGGAAAGAGATTGTCCTTTATAACGTGAAGGTTTTCAATGAAATGCATAATCTTCGTCTGTCCCCCGCCTGAACAATGCACCATTCCGTGTATTGCAGGCCGCATCGTATCAAAAACCTTCCTGATCACAGGAGCATATGTCCGTGTGGGTGACAGCACCAGCCTGCCCGCATTGACGCCCGGTACCGCTGTAGTATCAGTGAGCCTCATCGGCCCGCTGTAAACCAACTCTCCGGGAATGCCTCCGTCAAAACTCTCAGGATACAGCCCGGCTAGATAATTCCCGAAAACGTCATGCCGTGCCGAGGTAAGACCGTTGCTGCCCATGCCGCCGTTATACTCACTCTCATACGTCGTCTGACCGCTTGAGGCCAGGCCCACTATCACATCACCCGCCCTGATGTTTGCATTGTCAATTACATCTGCCCTTGGCAGGCGGGCCGTCACAGTAGAGTCAACGATTACAGTCCTGACCAGGTCACCCACATCGGCAGTCTCGCCTCCCGTTGACCATATTCCGATTCCGGCGTCCCGCATCAGTGAAAGGAACTCCTCCGTACCTTCGATAATTGCCTTTATCACCTCACCGGGAATCAGGTTCTTGTTCCGGCCAATAGTTGATGAAAGAAGTATGTTTTCAGTCACCCCCACACAGAGCAGGTCATCGAGATTCATAACCACCGCGTCCTGGGCAATTCCTTTCCATACGGACAGGTCGCCTGTCTCCTTCCAGTAAATATATGCCAGTGACGATTTGGTTCCGGCGCCGTCGGCATGCATTACATTGCACCATGAAGGCTCACCACCAAGTATGTCAGGAATAATCTTGCAGAACGCCCGGGGATAGAGGCCCCTGTCAACCTTGCTGATTGCAGCATGCACCTCCTCCTTGCCGGAGGAGACACCTCTTTTGGCGTAGCGTGATCTGTCATTCATCTCAATTCAGGGCTGCAGGAGTGTTCTGGTTTTATTTCGCAGGCTCATAGTCTGTCCGCAGCACCCTGAACTCGGTGCGGCGGTTGATCTGATGGGCTATCTCCTTCTGCTCGTCGCTGGTGAGGCTGTTGATGTACTGCTCGGTGAGGGGCGAACCCTGCCGCAGGAACGGAGCATCTTTCATGATTACATCATCAACCAATTTCGGGCTGGTCTCGCCGTACCCCCTCGCGGTAAGCCTGTCAGCAGCAATTCCCTTGCCAATCAGGTAGTCAACAACTGACTGTGCCCTCTTCTGTGAGAGATCGAGGTTAAACACCTCGGTGTCACGGGAGTCGGTATGTGACATAAGCTCAATTGTGACCGTCGGGTTGTCGATGAGTGTCTCCACCAGCTTGTCAAGTGATACCATTGACTCAGGCCTGAGGTCCCACTTGCCGAAATCATAGAAAATATTGGGTAGTTCTATCGGCCTGTCGATGGGTGTCATCTGTATTGTGGCCATGAATTCGCGGCTCTTGTCCTGCCCCCTGGTGGTCTCTTTTTCCTTCCCGTTAAGATAGCCCTTCCTGGAAGCTAAGAATATATAATCAACTTCAGGTCTGAGGCTGAATTTGAAGTCACCGGCGTTTCCTGTTTCAGTTTGCATGTTGGCCCCGTCGCTTGCTATGAGCTGCACTGTGGCTCCCTGCACGGGAAGGCCTGTTTTTTCATCCTTTACGAGGCCGGTGATGCTGAAGAGCAGCGGCGGCATTTCGAATGTAAACAGGTCATCATCGCCCCTCCCTTTTCGTGCCGAGCTGAAGATGCCCTTCTCGGCATCCCTTTCGAAAGTGATGCCGAAGTCGTCTGCCGGGCTGTTTATCGGCGGTTTCATATTCTCCACGCTCCAGTTTTCGCCTCCCTGCGGTGTAGCCTTGAAGATATCGAGTCCGCCCATTCCTATATGTCCGTCAGATGCGAAATACAGGGCTCCGTTTTCGCGGGCGAAAGGGAATAATTCATTACCACGGGTATTTATATCTGAGCCCATGTTTTCAGGGCGCGACCAAGCGCTTCCAGGTGATGTGCGGGTTGTACGGTAAATATCCTTTCCTCCCAGGCCTCCGGGCATATCGGAAACAAAATACAGAGTCTGCCCGTCAAGGGAGATTGACGGATGGGCTGCTACCAGGGAATCAGCCAGCAGTTCAACCTTGACAGGGTCACTCCAGCGGGTTCCCTCACGTGTGGAATACATAATGACACAGCCTTTGCTCTCGCGCTTGCCGGCTTCACAGCGGGTGAACCAGACTTCAGAGTAGTCAGCCGAGAATGAAGGAGCTCCGTCCTCGAACTCGCTGTTCAGAAAATCGACCGGCACCGGTGTGCTCCACTTGCCTTTCTTGTCAAGCCTGGTCTCAAAAATATCAGTGAAGCTCTGGCCGGTGGCACCGTGTTCCTTGTTGCCCCTTGCATCATCACGGGAGGAGGTGAACCATACAAGGCCGTGGTCATCGCGGCCAAATGCCGGACTGAAATCGGAGTCCCCCGTATTCGCCTCCTTCAGTTCTTCGACGTTGTAGGAATCCGGCGCCGACTGCCATTGCATGGCAAGTTCGCATGACCGGATCTGCTGCTCGGTGCGGGGATCTCCCGGCACAAGTTTACGGTATTCGCGGAACTCCTCAATGGCCTGGGGATACCGGCCAAGCTTCTTGTTGCTTTCTGCCAGCCAGTATTGAGCTTCAGGTTTCGGGAAAGGCGACCTGACAGCCCTTTTGTACCAAAGCTCGGCATTCTTGGGGTCATTGATAAGTCGGTAGCACTCTGACACCATGAATACCATGTCAGCCTTCAGCTGTTTATCGCGTGTCTTCGAGTAGACATCCTTGAAATAGTCTATTGCCTCGTAATAGCTGCCGGCGTTGTAAGCAGCATATGCCCGTTCCGTCTTCTGCTTCTGTGCCATAAGCAAAGAGGGGCACAGAAGAGCAACAGCAACTACTATTATTATTAATCTGTTCATTCCGGACACGATAGTGTTTTGTACAAAAGTAATGATTGTTATTAATGTTAACGTTCAGCCGTTTCATTAATTACCGGCACCCCATCCGTGCAGCAAAAATAATGCCCTCTTTGACGAGGGCACCAATCAAAACAAACTCTGAAAAAAAACAACCAATTACCTTGTAAAAAGAAGTTCACGGTATTTCGGAAGCGGCCACAGCTCATTGTCTACAACAAGCTCAAGCTTGTCGATGTGTGTTCTGATCTCCTGAAGGTAAGGTTTTACCTTCGACTCATAGGCAAGTGCCTTCTTGTACGGATCCTCGATCACATTGGCCTTCCGGCGTTCATCTATCATGTCAGAGACCAGCTTCTTTATCATGGATATATGATCTGATATATTGACTATAAGTTCCTTGCGTGCGCCGGCAAGTCGCAGGAAATCATTATCATCAAATATTTCGCGCAACCCCCGTACGTTCTCAACCAGGGTAGTCATATAGTTCACTGCGGTAGGCACTATATGATTAACAGCAAGGTCACCCAGTACGCGTGCCTCGATCTGCAGCTTCTTGGTAAATTTCTCAAGTTCAACCTCCACCCTGCTCTCCAGCTCCCGTGCTGAAAGAACCCCGGTGCCCACCAGCGTTTCGCGCGAAGAAGAATTTTCGTATGCCTTGAGTGTCCTCGGGACACTTTGTTCAGCAGAGAGTCCCCTGCGGATTGCCTCTTTATGCCACTCAGCACTGTAACCGTCTCCCTCGAAACGGATCCTCTTTGAGTCGATTATGCATTTTTTCAGTACCTGGAAGATTGCCTCGTCCCTTTTGCCTCCGTGGTCAGCAATTGCATTCACTTCGGCGGCAAATGCCTTCAACTGGCGTGCCACCGCAGCATTGAGCACTATCATTGCAGAGCTGCAGTTGGCCGAGGAGCCTACGGCTCTGAATTCGAACCTATTGCCTGTGAATGCAAAAGGAGAGGTGCGGTTGCGGTCTGTATTGTCAAGAAATATTCCCGGGATTTTCCCTATGCCGAGCTTGATCTCCGTCTTCTCCTGCGGGGTCATCTTCTTGTCCTTGACTTTGCTGGCTATGCCGTCAAGTATATCCGAGATATAGCTTCCGAGGAAAACTGAGATGATTGACGGAGGAGCCTCATGGCCGCCGAGCCTGTAGGAATTGTTCTCATTTGTCACGCTGGCGCGAAGCAGATCCTGGTTGTCGTTTACCGCCTTGACGACGTTGACAAGGAATGTCAGGAACTGCATGTTTGTCTTGGGATTCTTGCCGGGCGAAAGAAGGTTGACACCGGTGTCGGTCATCATCGACCAGTTGTTGTGCTTGCCTGAGCCGTTAACCTCGGCAAAGGGCTTCTCATGGAAGAGGACGCGGAACTTGTGTTTCCTTGCCACCCGGCGCATTACGTCCATTATAAGCTGGTTATGATCCACTGCAAGGTTGGCCTCCTCGAAAACGGGCGCACATTCGAACTGATTGGGAGCTACCTCGTTGTGGCGTGTTTTCACAGGGATGCCAAGCTTGTACGCTTCATATTCGAACTCCTTCATGAATGCCTTCACCCTGTCAGGAATTGACCCGAAATAATGGTCAGATAGCTGCTGATCCTTTGACGACGGGTGACCCATAAGAGTCCGGTCAGCAAGCATCAGGTCAGGACGTGCATAGTAAAGCGCCTCATCGATAAGGAAATACTCCTGTTCCCATCCGAGGGTGGCTATCACTTTTTTGACATCCTTGTCAAACAGGCGGCAGACCTCCACGGCGGCTTTGTCAAGTGCCGAAAGGGACCTGAGAAGCGGAGTCTTATAGTCGAGCGCCTCCCCGGTGTATGAAATAAAGACTGTGGGGATGCAGAGAGTATTGCCGACTATGAACGCCGGTGAGGAGACGTCCCATGCAGTGTAACCTCTCGCCTCGAAAGTGTTCCTGATGCCCCCGCTGGGAAAACTTGAAGCGTCCGGTTCCTGCTGCACAAGCACCTCTCCTGAGAATATCTCGATTATTGATCCCATCTCCCCCCTTCCGACAAAAGCATCATGTTTCTCAGCAGTTGCGTCAGTTAGGGGATGAAACCAGTGTGTGAAATGAGTCACCCCTTGCTCCATAGCCCATGCCTGCATTCCTGTTGCAACCTGGTCAGCAATCTGCCGGTTGATCTGAGTGCCCTCATCAATGGCGGTTATAACTGCCTTGTAAGCCTCGCGGCTGAGATAGCGCTCCATCTTGCGCTTGTCAAAGACATTGTCTGAGAAATAGGTGGATACCGGGGCTGCCGGGATGCTGACCTCAACAGGCTCCCTGTTGAACAGTTCCTTCAATGCACTGAAACGTAATTCTGCCATAATCTGATTTTTTCTCAAAAATAGATCATTTCAGAATAGACCCCTCATTTTTGAGGGTATTTTTTGATAATTTGTATATTTTTTTCTGCGAACCCCCTATTTTTAGGGGGTTGTTTCCGGATTTTAATCAGTTTTTATTATCGTTCGGCATTCTGCCCTGGCAAAAATACCGTACTGTGATTTTTCAAAATCGACAGCCACCACCTTATACTCCGGGGTAAGGGTGAACTCGTCACCGATACCGCTTGTGAGGAAATTGATTGCTGCCTCCGGGAAATGAAAAGTGGTATAGATCACTCCGGGCTTCACAACATCGGTCACCTTCACCTTCATCGTGGTTACACCGCGTGCGGAGAAGATCCTTGCATAATCACCGCTCACCAGGCCTTTGATTGCGGCGTCATGGGGGTGGACGAACAGTATATCCTCCGTTACCAGCTCGCTGTTGGGCGTTCGCCGCGTCATGGTACCGCTGTTATAATGCTCGAGCAGGCGCCCGGTAGTCAGGATATAGGGAAACCTCGAGGCATTCTCACTCAGCTCCGGCGAGATATCATAATCCCATGAATGGAACCTGCCCTTCCCCCGTTTGAATGTCTCGGTATGCAATATTCTTGTGTCAGTACCGTCTTCCCTGACCGGCCATTGCTTGCCGCTGTTACCGAGCTCTTCCCACCTTACACCTTTAAAGAACGGCACAATGCCGGCTATCTCCTTAAGTATTATATCAGCCGAGTAGCCTTTCTGCGGGTAACCCATCCTGTTCATCATGTCAACCACTATCTGCCCGTCGGGTTTTGTTCCGCTGAGCGGCTCCACAGCTCTCTGAACCTTTTGTATCCTTCTCTCACCGTTTGTGAAGGTGCCCTCTTTCTCCAGGAAGGATGAAGCCGGGAAGATTACATCGGCGATACGGGCGGTTTCAGTCATGAAGAGCTCCTGTACCACCAGCAGGTCGAGTCCCTGAAGCGAGCTCTTCACATGACAGGTGTTGGGGTCAGTCTGGAGAATGTCCTCCCCCATAATCCATAGAGCCTTCAGTTCACCCCTTGCAGCTGCCGTGAACATCTCCGGGATGCGGTAGCCCGGCACCGCAGGATGCTTCGTTCCGTAATAGGAGTTGTACAGGGCAATGTTATCCGGGTTTGTTACATCAAGGTATCCTGCACCCTGGTGGGGCTGAATACCCATGTCTGCCGCACCCTGAACGTTATTCTGTCCGCGCAGCGGATTGACACCCGTACCTTCCCTTCCAATATTGCCTGTCATCATCGCAATGTCCGAGATCAGGGTGATGGCTTTTGTAGCCTGCCAGTGTTCGGTAACCCCGAGCCCGTGAAACTCCATTGCTGACTTCGCCGAACCGTATTCGATTGCTGCTGCCCTCACCTTTTCACGGTCAACGCCGCAAACCCTCTCGAGTTCATCCACATCAAGCTTTTCAAGATATTGCCTGAACTCGTCCCATCCTTCTGTTCTGTTCGCTATGAAGTCTTTGTCAATCAATCCTTCGGTCATCAGGTACCGGGCGAACAGATTCAGTACCGCCACATTTGTTCCGGGGTTTATCTGGAGGTGATGCTTTGCAAGCCTCGCTATCTCAATCCTGAGCGGATCAATTACGATGAGGGGAGTTCCCGACTCGACGACCGACCTGAGGCGTGCTCCTGTCACAGGGTGGGCTGATGACGGATTGGCACCTATCAGAAGGATGCATCCTGTCTTGTAAACCTCTTCCACTGAATTTGTTGCAGCGCCGGTGCCGTATGCCCACTGCATTCCCATTGCGGTCGGGGCATGGCAGACCCTGGCACAGCCGTCAATGTTGTTCGTCCCTATTACAATCCTGAAGAATTTCTGCATCAGGTAGTTTTCCTCGTTGGTGCACCTCGCGGAAGAGATGCCGGCCAGTGCGTCAGGTCCGTATTTTTCCTTTATTTCGCGGAATCTTCTTGCAGTATAATCATAGGCTTCATCCCATGAAACCTCCTGCAGCTCACCGTTTTTCCTCACCATGGGTGAACGAAGCCTCTCGGGATGATTGTAGAACTCAAATGCATATCGTCCCTTGACACAGGTATGACCCCTGTTGGTGGCTGAGTCGAGGGGTGCCTGTATACCCCTGACCTGCCCGTCGATCACCTTTACGTCGAGGTTACATCCAACACCGCAGTATGTGCATGTTGTACGCACCGTCATGTCTGCTTTCAGGGTCTTTACGGAATAACGGTCATGAATAGCGTTTGTGGGGCAGGTCTGCACACATGCCCCGCATGACACACACGGAGAGTCACGGAAATTCTGGTCCGATCCCTTTATGATCCGGCTGCTGTCACCCCTGCCATGAATGCCCAGTACATGTTCAGCCTGCAGCTCGTCGCAGGCTCTCACGCAACGGTAGCATCTGATGCACTCTGTAAGGTCAGACCAGACATACGGGCGGCTCCTGTCTGTCTCATGATGGGTTATATGACGGTGGTAACGCACTTCCGGCGAACCGGCTGCAGCTACCACGGCCTGGAACTCGGTGGGCAGCATTCCGGGACCGGGAATGAGCCTATCCGGCGGGTATTCCGAGAGTACGAGTTCGAGGATATTCCTGCGAAGCCGCCTGATTCTGTCTGTCGAGGGGTAGACATAATAACCCGGAGCGACAGGAGTGTGACATGAGGCCATCACCCTGGAGGGGCCATCCTCCTTCAGGGCTACCTCCACCGAACAGATCCGGCACGAACCGTAATTCTCAAGGTTATCAGCCTGGCAAAGAGTGGGGATAACATCACGTCCGCTGTTCCTGCGTACGAACTGCAGTATTGTCTCACCTGCTTCTATTGCGAAGGGCTTGTTGTCTATGTATGCAATCTTATCCATGATCATGCCTCTTTTGCAGTGAAATAATCCTTAAGCTCTTCGCCAAAATACTGTAACGCATTTTTCACCGGCAGTGGCAGACCGCCTCCCAGGGCGCAGAGTGATCCGAGCTGCATAGTCTCGAGAAGATCGTCAAAAAGCTGCCGGTCAATAATTTCATTTCTTTCTGCTGCACCTGCAAGCAGCTCATAACCCCGTGCCGAACCCAGTCTGCATGGAAAGCACTTTCCGCATGACTCTTTCCTGGTGAACTCAAAGAGGTGTTCCAGCAGTCTTATTACCGGGAAGTCTGCCGGTACCGAAACTATTCCCGCATGACCGAGAAGGAAGCCCTCGCTGGCGAAAGACTCGAAGTCGAGCGTCAGGTCACCGATCCGTGAGGCAGGGACCAGTCCGCCCAACGGCCCTCCCACCTGGAAGGCCTTGACCGGGTAACGTGTTCCGCCTCCCATTTCATCTATCACGGTTCTCATGGGAGTTCCCATTCTCACCTCAAGAAGCCCTGGTTTGTTGAACGCCCCGTCGAGCGAGACAAGCTTGGTTCCGGGTGATTTCGCGGTTCCCATTGCTGCCCAGGCGGAACCGCCCTCCTCCAGTATGTAATGGATATTTGCAAAGGTCTCTACATTGCTAAGGACAGTTGGCTTGCCAAAGAGGCCGTAGACAGCCGGAAAAGGTGGTCGTGTCCGTACCTCCGGCCTGAGTCCCTCGATTGAGTTCAGCAGTGATGTCTCCTCACCGCATATATAGGCACCCGATCCTTCAACCACATGGAAACGGAAACGGGTGAATGGATTGCCTTCAGTACCTGTTGCTATCCCAGCCTTTTCAATCTCTTTCACAGCCTTCCTGACCCTGTTCACTGCAAGCGGGTATTCTCCCCTGATGTAGATTACTCCGGTATCAGCGCCCGTTATGAAAGCTGTCATCATCATACCGAAAAGAACTGTGTGTGGCCTTTCCTCAAGCAGCCACTTGTCTGAAAATGCTCCCGGGTCACCTTCATCGCCGTTACAGACCACATACTTTCTGTCAGCGGGAGCATCGCGTGATGAGCGCACTTTGACATGAAACGGGAATCCGGCACCTCCGCGTCCCCGGAGCCCCGAAGCCTCTATTTCCCTGAGTGCATCATCAGTCCTGGTGATCCACTTTTCTGCCAGGGAATAGTACCCGGTGATTTCGCCTGTTGGCGTAAGCAAGGCCGGCATATCAGCATTCGAGCCAATTTTCATCGGTGACTGATCAGAGCCGTTGCCACACTTCCTTATCTCCCCGTTTACAAGGAATGCGTCGTTTGAGTGACAGTGACCCAGGCATGTCATGGTGCCTATTTCGTCTTTGCTGTAAATTTCAAGCAGGCTCCGGCGGACGGCCTCTCCCCTGCCTGATGTAAGGCATGCCGTACCGTCACACATGTACACCTTTTTCCCGGAGTGTGCCGGTTGCAGAAAATCATAGAAAGAGCCAGCACTCAGAACAGCTGCATCTCCGGTCATGAACTCACCGGCAATGGCTCCAAGTATCTCCCTGCGGAAGTTTTCATCATTGCCTGAAATTCCGGCAACACGCTCGTACAGGCTGTCAGTAAGGTCTCTCCTGGCAGAGAGTCCCCTCAGGTTCCTAGACATAGCTATTATATTTTTACTCTTCCAAGATATTTACTTACTGTGCGATATGACGGAAACATGAGAATTATCATATTTCCCGGAAGTTAAATAAAATGTGAAGAGGGCCTCTCCTTTTGTTTAACTGAATTTTGTTATATTTGTCGCCTGTATTTTTCAAGAGGTAAAATTCATTATTTAATTAGTTTTCAGATGGCAATACTTCAGAGTTTGAGAGAGAAAGCAGGACCGCTGCTGGCGATTGTGATAGGGTTTTCCCTGCTTCTCTTTGTCGTAAGTGATTTTTTTGGCAGCAACACTTCCCAGCGCCGCAAGGCTGATAAATATTATCAGCTTGCCACTATTGACGGGGAGTCTGTATCATACCAGGATTTCGAGGCCCGAGTTCAGGATCTTGTTGATATATACAAGATGTCAGGGTCATCAGAAGTCAATGATGAGATGATGCAGAGCCTCAGGGAACAGGTCTGGCAGCAGATGCTCTCAGAGAAACTGATGGGCAAGACCTACAGGCAGGTCGGCCTTGGTGTCAGTCCTGACGAAGTGGAAATGCTTGTGTTCGGTGACGACCCCCATCCTATTGTGAAGCAGCTTTTTACTGATCCCGGCACCGGAGCCTTCAATGAATCATTTCTTGTAAATTTTCTGAAAGCCACGGAGACTGATGATGCAACCAAAAAGTACTGGCTCTTTTTTGAGGATCAGATAATCAATGACAGACTCAATACCAAGCTGGTCAACCTGATGTCTAAGGGTCTGTATGTCACCGGCAAACAGTCGGAGTATGAGAATAGCCTCAACTCCAACACAGTCAATTTCAGCTACATGGTGCGTAACTATGCGGCTATTCCTGATAGCGTGGTGAAAGTTACCTCAGACGAGATCAGAGAATATTATGACAAGCATGAGGATAACTTCAAGCGTGGAGCAACAAGAGACATTGAGTATCTCACCTTTGAAATTGCTCCCTCTGAGTCAGACATGAAAGAGACCGAGACATGGGCAATCAATGAAAAGGAAAACTTTGCTGCCGCTACTGACATCGTTCAGTACATCAACCTGACGGCAGACAGCCGGCACACTGGCTTCTACCTTTCACTTGATGATCTTCCCGAAAGCCTCCGGCCACTGGCCGAAGCCGGTGACAGATCTGCAGTTGCCGGGCCCTACCTCGAAGACGGCAGCTATAAGCTTGCACGGATAATTGACATTGCCGAGCGACCTGATTCTGTCAGGGCAGCTCATATACTGCTCTCGCCCAATGCAACCAGAACGCTTGTCCAGGCAAGAAAAGAGGCTGACAGCCTTATTGCCCTTGTCAGGTCGGGGATTGACTTCAACGTACTGGCCATGGCCAACTCTGATGACCAGGGTTCGGCTCAGGTGGGAGGCGATCTCGGATGGTTCAGTGAAGGGATGATGATCATCCCCTTCAATAATGCCTGCTTCAGTAACAACAAAGGTGACATTGTGACTGCAGAGACAACCTATGGTATTCATATAATCAAAATACTTGACCAGAGCCGCAGGGTAAGAAAATATGACATAGGCATCGTAGACCGTCAGGTCATCCCCAGCAGTATGACAACCCAGCGTATCTATTCTGAGGCATCACAGTTTGCCGGCACCAATGATACCTACGAGAAGTTCAACAAAGCCGTGGCTGAAGGCAACCTTAACAAGAAACTTGCAATGAACGTTACTCCGGACCAGAAGGAGCTTCCGGGACTGGAACAATCAAGAGGGCTCGTCATGGCGCTCTTCCAGAACAGCAAGGCTGGCAGCATTGTCCTTGACAACAGCAGCCAGGCAGTGTTCGAGCTTCCTGACCAGTATGTGGTTGCCTACTGCAGCAAAGCACAGGAAGAGGGAATCGCCCCCGTGGAGGATGTGGCTTCTGACATCAGGTTCATCCTGGCAAAGAAGAAAAAGGCGGAGATCATTGCTGCCGAGATGAAGAAACTTGAAGCGGAGGGAAAGAACCTCAATGATATTGCAGCTCATTACAACACCACTGTGCAGGATGCCAGCGGTATCAACTTCAGGTCATATTCGATTCCCGGAGCCGGTATAGAGCCCGCACTGATATCAGCTGCAGCGGCCTCCGAGGCCGGCAAGCTTTCGAAACCTGTTGAAGGCAACAACGGTGTTTATCTCTTCATGGTCAGCGACGCCACTCCTGTGGTGGCCGAGGACCTTGCAATGGTGAAGGAGAGAATGAACTCGGGATACCAGATACGGGCTTCATACGAAGCCTACCAGGCCCTTCGCGACAAGAAGGAGGTCAAGGACATGAGATACAAATTCTATTAGGAGAAATTGTTTGTAATATACACGAAGCGGCAGGTTTCAGACCTGCCGCTTCGTGTATTATATAAATTTATTATCAGTCCTTTTCGCGTGACAGGGCATTTACAAACTCAGCAGGAATATTGTAAACATCCAGCATTATCAGTCCGTCAAGACAATTATTGAAATCAGGGTCAACGTTGAAGCCAATGATACGGGCGTTGACTTCCAGGTACTTTTTCAGCAGCACCGGAATCCGGTAACCTTTATCCACGTCACTGACAACCTTCTCCACCTTGCTGATATCCCTCTCTGCCGATGAGATGATTATCTCACTGTCAATACGCTTGTCTATCTGGGGACTGAACTTCTTCCGGGGCCTGATGTACCTGGCCATCTCACGGTCAAAGAAGTTGTTCCTGACAAACTCAACAATAAGTGACTTGGAGAAATCGGAGAATTCGTTGCTGATACTTACCGGGCCTATCAGATAACGATACCCTGTATTCTGCAGCAATACAGTGAGAAGACCCTTCCAGAGGAGGAATAGCGGCATGGCCTTTTTCTGGTAATCCTGCACTATGAATGACCGTCCAAGTTCAAGAGACTCGGCCAGTACAGGTTCAAATGACTTGCGAATCCTGAAGAGTGAATTGATATAGAACCCCTTAATGCCATACTGGCTGATGATTTCCCTTCCTTTTCCGATGCGGTACGCCCCGACAAGAGTGCCGGCTGCCTCATCCCAGATTACAAGATGATGATAGTAAAAATCATATTCATCCAGGTCTGTTGCCCGGTTGGTCCCCTCGCCAACGGCTCTGAATGTCACTTCGCGCAACCTGCCAATCTCCTTAATAAGGTGCGGAATAGCCCGCGTGGGTGCAAAAAGGACAGAGAAGTTGCTGACTTTGAACAATTCGTATGAGTGCCTTATATTCTGTATTTCAGCGATAAGTGTCGCCCTGTCGGCCGGAGGGGCTACCGGCTCCACCCGCCTGTTGCGGCGTGGCATGAAGCCGGAGAAGAATGGTTTGGCTTCAAGTGATGATCCGAGAGAATAAGTGCGGGCTCTGAGGTATCGCCCGAAACGTGCGATGTCACCGAAACCTGCCTGCTCACTGACCGACAGGGAACGCCCGATGCGTATCCTGATTATCTTATGCCGCTTGTTGATAAACTCGGAGCCAAGCTTCGCAGTACTCAGCAACGGGTGGATCCGCCCCAGTATATGATACCACCTTGAGTTGGTCCCGTGAAAATAAACCGGTATAACCGGCACCTCAGCCATCCTGATCTCACGAAGTATCTGTTCCTGCCACTCCATGTCAGTTATCAGTCCTGAATCAGACTGATATGTTGAGACCTCCCCTGCAGGGAAAAGCGCCAGTCCGTGGCCCTCCCTGACATATTTCATCGCCTCCTCAATACCCTTGCGGGATATCTTTCCTTCATGGCCTTCACTCTCGGCATCAGCGGGAACTATGAGATGCTTCAGGGGATCGATCTTCTGCAGGAGGAAGTTGGCCATCACCCTGACATCACTGCGCCGGGGAGCAATGATCTTCATAAGTATCAATGCGTCTATTCCGCCGAAGGGATGGTTTGAAACTGTAATGAAGGGGCCCGTCAGCGGAATGTTTTCAAGATCCTTATCCGGCAGTTCATACCTTATGTCGAGATGGTCAAGGACCGAGTTGATAAAGACTGACGGGTCATTGTCATAGGTATTTGTATAGATCCTGTTCAGCTTGTTGTAGCGAAAGATCTGCATCAGGGCCCGGGCCATAATCACCCCGCCGGGTATGTCAAGATTGGCTGCCCTGGCCAGCTCCCTAGAGGTCAGTAGTTTCATGTGCTGCTTTTTCCAGAATCAGTGGAAGGGCATTTTCCCACCCCAATGGCATGATATGGACACCACTTATTCCCTTTTTGGTCCTGAGCCGTGCAAGGGTCTCGGCGGTGATTGCGATGCTCTCATCGGCAAAGCGGTCTCCGGCATCAGCAAGCCTCTTCATCACCCTGTCCGGCACAGTCACTCCGGGTATCTTTTCATTCAGGTAGCGGGCCAGGGAAAGTGACTTAAGCGGACTGATTCCCACAAGTATGAAAACCTTGTCAAGCAGTTGCAGTTTATCCAGCTGTTCAAGCCACGGATCGAGACGGTCAGGGTCAAAAACCAGGTTCGTCTGGAGAAACTGTGCCCCGGCATTGATTTTTTTCCGGATCCGGATGGCCTGCATTTCCGGAGCGAGTGTAAACGGCGATGCAGCTGCTCCAAGGAAGAGTTTTGGTCTGTTTTTTATCTCCCGGCCGTCAAGATATATACCCTCATCGCGCATCCTTCTCAATATCCAGAGCATCTGCACCGAATCGACATCAATTATGTTCATGTTGCTCCTTGGTGCGGGGCCGACCCGGGGGCTGTCGCCCGAGAGGCAGAGTATATTATTCACCCCTATGGCATTGGCACCTATAGCCAGTGACTGCAGGCTGTTTCGGTTATTGTCGCGTGCGGATATCTGCATCACCGGGTCGGCCCCGAGTGAGGCCGCCACGGCGGAGCATGCTGCGCTTGACATACGCGGTACAGCTGATGATCCGTCAGTGAAGTTGATTGCCGAGACGTAAGGTAATACAGTCAGAATCTTTTCACGGAGCCGTGCCGTGGCGGCCGTCAGAGGAGGCGTTACCTCTGCAGTCACAACGAATCTGCCGCTGCGCAGTTCACTCTCCAGGGCTGATTGTGGTTCAGTGACGGCAGGAGGATGATACTCAGAGTCACCCCTCCACCAGTCCGGCTGACGGATGGGTCTGAAGACATTGGTTTCCAATGCGTTTCCCATTGTCTGGCCTCTTCTTGAGGAGGGGATGAATATCTTGCGCAGCCCTGTCTTGCGTGCTGTGCGAAACACCTCACCCCATGTCTCTGTTCCTGCCCTGTCCCAGTCAACCGGAGGAAGCACCTCGAGCAGCTTATGCTCGCGGTGCATCCTCCTTGACCGTTCGTAAATCAGGTGCCATGCGCAGCGTCGTGCCGGATCCACATAACACCAGCCTTCATTCACCCCGCCGCAGGGTCCGTTGCGGAGTCCCTTGGGGCAGGCCATGTGGCAGATGAATGCCGTCTCCTGCAGGAGGCAGTTGCCGCACATCCTGCAGCCGAACAACGGCCCTTTGACCACCCTCTCGGTCAGGGCCAGTATACGCTTCCCGGCCGGCTGCCTGCCAAAAGGACGGAATGCAGGCTGCCAGCGCCGGAGTGGCGTGAAGACAGCCATCGGCCTGTCAGATGATGTACATGTTAATCAGTTGCTCATAAAGCTCCTGCCTGCCGCTTATCTTCCTGGGCTCACCCACTTTCTTCGCAAGCTTATGCAGGTCTTCCAGGGTCAGCTTGCCCTTCTCGTAAAGAGCGCCGTCACCCTTGTCAAACGATGCATACCTTGCCTTGCGCATTTTGAGATAGTCTGAGTCCTTCAGGATGCGGTCAGCAATCACCAGGCCACGGGCGAAGGTGTCCATCCCGTTGATATGGGCTATGAAGAGATCCTCCGGATCGGTGGAGTTGCGGCGAACGTGAGCATCGAAATTTATACCGCCTGTTTTGAAGCCTCCTGCCATCATGATGACAAGCATTGCCTCAGTGATCTCGTTGATATTTGTCGGGAACTCGTCGGTATCCCAGCCGTTCTGGTAATCTCCCCTGTTGGCGTCAATGCTGCCAAGCATTCCGGCATCGGCTGCGGTCTGCAGATCATGCTGGAAAGAATGGCCGGCAAGTGTTGCATGGTTGACCTCCACATTAAGCTGGAAATCCTTGTCAAGGCCGTAGTGGCGAAGGAATCCGATCACAGTTGCAGCATCATAGTCATACTGGTGCTTGGTGGGTTCCATGGGCTTGGGCTCGATGTAGAACATGCCCTTGAACCCTTTCTTGCGTGCATAGTCACGGGCAAGGGTGAGCATCATTGCAAGGTGCTCCAGCTCACGTTTCATGTTGGTGTTGTGAAGTGAGAGGTAACCCTCCCGGCCGCCCCAGAAGACGTATCCCTGTCCGCCCAGCGCAATTGTTGCGTCTATTGCATTCTTCAGCTGTACGGCAACATTGGTGAGAACGTTGAAATCCGGATTGGTGGCTGCACCGTTCATATAACGGGGATTGCCGAATACGTTTGCTGTTCCCCACAGGAGCTTCATTCCGGTCTCCTTCTGCCTGGCCTTTATGACCGGCACCCATTTTTCGAGCCGTTTCTCAATATCGAAGACAGATCCGTCGCCAACCAGGTCGGTGTCATGGAAGCAATAATAGGGAGCTCCGATTTTTTCGAAGAACTCGAAGGCCATATCCAGTTTTACCTTTATCCTGTCATCGCCTTCCATGCCATCATACGGGAAATCTCTTGTTTTCGCACCGAATGTATCAGTGCCGTCCCCGCAGAAGGAATGCCAGTAAGCTATCGCGAAACGAAGGATGTCCTTCATCTTCTTTCCGCCCACCTTTGCCTCGGGATCATACCATTTGAACGCCATGGGATTCTTTGAGTCCCTTCCTTCATACTGAATCTTCCCAATTCCGGGGAAAATTTCGCTTTTACTCTTTTTTGCCATTTGTCTTAAATTAATCTTATGAGAATA
This sequence comes from uncultured Rikenella sp., assembly GCA_964579645.1. Classification (GTDB taxonomy): domain Bacteria; phylum Bacteroidota; class Bacteroidia; order Bacteroidales; family VadinHA17; genus SR-FBR-E99. The sequence continues at coordinate 20,402 of CAZOHL010000017.1, forward strand.
TTAGTGGAGTATCAGTTTACCCCGTGTCTGAAATTATTCGTAAATATGATTTTCAAGGATATCGAGCCACTCGCTGTACCTCGCCTCATAGATCATTGCAAGGTGCGGGTCAGGCTCGCTTGATCCGGTCACCTCGAGGCCGCTGAATGCCTCCTCCTCAGATTTGTAGAAACCACACCCTATGCCGGCACCGCGGGCAGCCCCGACGGATCCGTCAGTGTTGTACAGGGTGATCACAGTGGAGGTCAGGCTTGAAAGAACATCCCTGAATACCTTGCTCAGGAACATGTTTGATTCCCCGGCACGAATTACAGTCGGATTTATTCCTGTTTCCTTCATTATCTCAAGGCCGAAGCGGAATGAATAAGCTATTGCCTCCTGAGCTGCGCGGTAGAGGTGTCCCTGCCGGTGGATGTTGAAATTGAGACCATATACCGAAGCCCCTATGTCCCTGTTCCGGAACATCCTCTCGGCGCCGTTGCCGAAGGGCAGGATGAACAGTCCGTCACTTCCGGGTTCTACTGCAGCAGCCAGATCATTCATCTCAGGATAACTGAGTCCGGCGCCTGTGTTCTTCTTCAGCCATGAATTCAGAATGCCTGTTCCGTTGATGCAGAGCAGTACTCCCAGTCGGGTCAGCCTCTCTGTATGGTTTACATGGAGGAAGGTGTTTATGCGTGACATGGGGTCAAACTGGGTCTTGTCAGTGACGCCGTATATTACCCCGGAAGTGCCGGCAGTTGTAGCTACCTCTCCTGGCTTCAGCACGTTGAGTGACAGCGCATTGTTTGGCTGGTCACCTGCCCTGTATGATACCGGAATGCCGGGAGCAAGCCCCAGCTCAGCAGCCACGGCAGCCGTCAGCTCTCCCTGGAGGGAGAATGAAGGTACGGCATCAGCCAGTAAATCAGGTGATATCCCGTAATGATCTAGCAGTTCTTCTGATATCTCATCTCTCATGAAATCCCAGAAAATTCCTTCAGAAAGTCCTGAGATGGAAGTCTTTATCTCATTTGTAAGGCGCATGGCGAGATAATCGCCAGGAAGCATGACCTTGTGAATCTGCCTGTAAATATCAGGTTCGTTCTCCTTTACCCAAGCCAGCTTCGATGCAGTAAAATTTCCGGGGGAGTTCAGCAGGTGGTGCAGGCAGAAATCCTTCCCCAAACGGTCAAAGGCTCTTTCCCCGATCTCGACGGCCCTGCTGTCGCACCATATTATTGAAGGGCGAAGCACCTTTTTGTTTTTGTCAACTGTCACCAGGCCATGCATCTGGTATGAAATGCCGATCGCACCTATGTCCTTCCGTCTGGTTCCGACCTGTTTTAGGCAGGCGGCAAGCGCCATTGTGAAGTTCTTCCACCACAATTCCGGATCCTGTTCAGCCCAGCCGGAAACAGGTGCGGATATCTCCATTTCGGTCGGAGGATAGGAAGCAGAGGAGACTGCCCTGCCGGTTTCTCCGTCTAAAACAGAGACTTTTATCGATGAGCTGCCGAGATCAATACCAAGTAACAACATACGGGAATTGTTTTATGAATAATTTTTAACTGTCGTGATAAATGTACGGATATTTTCCGTTGAAGCATCAGGGGGCATTCCCCCCCCGCAGGACCAGATGATACCTTTGGTGTCACCAGCCTCGCGCATCATGCTGATGACGCCCGCCTCCACATCGGCCGGAGTGCCCATGGCAAGCACATCCCTCGGAGGAAGGTTACCCAGCAGGATAACCCCCTCACCGGAGAGCTTTCTCATATCGGTGATTGAGTGGTTGAAACTGAAGTTGAATAGATTGATGCCTATCTCTTTCAGGTATTGAGCTGTTATCAGCCCTGCGGCATCATTATGGAAGAAACCTACCTTCGGATTAAAAGTGCTGTAGATGCGCTTCAGGTGCGGCAATACGAAGGTCTCAAAATCAGGCTGGCCCAGGAAACCGACAATGTCATCGAGCAGAAGTACTCCTTCAATGTCAGGAAACTTCTCATACTGCAGTTCGAGCCAGTCTATGACGAAATCAGTAATAACCGTCAGAGCTTTATGCGCCTCATCGGGAGTGAGGGCCAGCGCCATCATGAAGTCGGTTGTGCCGAAGAGAAAAGAAGCGATGTTAAGGGGGCCCCGGCTTGAGGCAAACCGGTAGTGACAACCGCTCTCCTTCACCCTGTCCTGGTATTTCGCCATTCGGCTGATTATGAACGGAAGAAGACCATCAGTCTTCACGCATGGTTTAGGCAGTGAACCTATCATGTCCGTAGTGCAATTCAGCTTTACCGGATGCGGAAAGTCGTTCTCGGTCCATACCAGTTTCGTGCCGAAGGCAGAGGGTTCGGTGCACATACCGTATTCCGACCAGAAGCCGGGGAGAAACATTACATCGGGGAAAAGCTTCTGTGCACGCAGATTGGCCTCAAACCATGTAACCGGGTCAATGAAGTATTCGAGTATCGTGGTTCCGTACCAGCCGGGAAGCCATGGGCTGTCAATTATGAAACCCACGGGCCGTTCCGGCATCTCTTCCCCTTTTACAACTTTCAGGAGGATATCCCAGTGTTTGTCATTCATAAGGTCAGGTCGTACTTCGTTTTAAAATATTCAAATGCCCGGAACATAATAAAATTTCAATCCCCGGTAATATTCCAGGCTATGCTGTGGCTGCTCCACCCCCTCGGGGAAGGGCATCCGTGAAAATGTCTGAAAATAAAGAAGACATGCATCCTTCCACCACCGTGCCTCATTTGCCTGTATGGCAAGCATCTGTCTCACATGTTCAAACTGTGTGTCATCAATCCGTCCCCTGAGGGTCTCCCAGAATTCACTGTAGCCCTCCACGGTGTTTACCCCTTCCTGATATTTCAGACACATTTCGTCCCAGAGGGTCCTGTCTGATTTCATCTTATAAAACCACGGAAGGTGGTGGAACCACAGCAACAGGATTTCAGGGCAGGTTTGGGGGTCATTGAATATTTCACTGTTGGGCGGGAAATACTGGCCAACTGCATTGCTGCCTGCCGTTGTCCGGTCAAACCCGATGCCGGCAGAGTCAGCCCTGTGGTAATAAACCGATGTCCAGTCGGGGCGTCCGCGGTCCACCCACGGGCCCGGCCCCCAGTGATGCCCTTCGGCCATTATATGGTGCAGTCCGAGTGGGGTCATGTAATTCACTGCTGCTTCGCGCGAGCTGAGCATCATCTCCTCTATCCCGCCGGCTATTTCCTGATCACGGGTTATTGTCATCCTGATCCACTCTGATGCCATCTCCCGTGGTGACAACCCGGGATTCCATGCCAGCCTCCCAAAGGCGTACCAGTTGGCCTGTCCGAAGAGATGCCCTGTCCAGTTCCTTTCATTGCCAATGTTGGACACCCCGGCCATGCCTGTCAGTGTATTGTTATGGAGAGTGCCGTCAATCACCTTCGAAACCTCCCAACCCTTTCCTGCAGCATAAGTGTCACTGTTGAGCACCTCGCTGAAGAGGGGTGCGAGGTAAACCAGGTGGGTGGCACAGCCGAGATACTCCTGGGTAATCTGAAATTCCATCATCAGAGGCGTTGCAGGCATTGCCCCGAAGAGAGGATGGAATGGTTCCCGGGGCTGAAAATCAATGGGACCGTTTTTGACCTGCACAAGTACGTTCTTCCTGAATTTACCGTCGAGCGGCACGAATTCATTATAAGCCTGTTTAGCCCTGTCAACGGGCACATTGTTATCATACACAAAGGCTCTCCACATAATCACACCTCCGTAAGGAGCCACTGCATCCGCCAGCATGTTGGCACCGTCAGCATGAGAGCGGCCGTAGTTCTGTGGCCCGGGCTGCCCCTCGGAGTTGGCTTTGACGAGAAACCCTCCGAAATCGGGTATAAGTGAATATATCTCAGCTGCTTTCGATTTCCACCACGCAGCCACGGCAGGGTCAAGCGGATCGGAGGTTGGCAGGTTCCCAGTCTCCTGCGGGGCACTGAATCGTGCAGTCAGATAAACCTTTATTCCGTATGGTCTCATCACGTTTGCCAGGGCTGCAACCTTCACAAGGTATTGCGGGGTAAGTACCAGTGCATTTGCATTGACATTTGTGATGACAGTACCGTTGATTCCGACGGAGGCATTGGCACGGGCATAATCGCGGTAGCGGGGAGAGATGTAACCAGGCAGAAGATGCCAGTTCCAGATTGATCCTCCCGCATAACCGCGCTCAACCGTCCCATCAAGGTTGTCCCAGTGATTAAGCAACCTCAGAGCCGTCGCCGGCTTTTCTGTAATTTCAAGGTTGTCAAGCGGAGCTTCGGTGCTTATGATCCTCAGAAGATGAAAGAGACCATAGAGCACCCCGCGATCGCCCCCGGATGCAATAACTGTTATATTTCTGCGTCCCTGCCTTATACTCCTTATTATGTAACCCTCCTCACCGGTTGTACCGGGCGTGACGTCGGGAAGAAGTGAGGCAATATAGGGCGATGAGCTGAATGTTCCTGCAACGACAAGCCCCCTGCCCTCCGGAGAGATTACCTCTCTTGCCTTCAGGCCGGTGAGTTCTGACAGCCCGGAAAGGAACTCGTCATGGGCAGTACTCATTACCGGGGAGTCTCCCGTTATCATAACATTTTCAAACCGTCTTTCGCACTCCTGCAGGTATGCCCTGTCAGTCAGGGGTTCATTCCTGAGCCATAGTTTATAGCCGTCATCAGCCTGCACCGGTGCCACCGGCACTAAAAGACATACAAACAGGAGAGCGGTAAATGTTTTATGCATTGCAATCACGGTTGACCCTTCCTGAGCGACGACTGCCTGACAATCAGTTCATGACTCAGTGTTATGGAATTGACCTTTTCGTATTGTGTGCCTTCGAGGATCCTGATCATTGTTGATGCAGCCACCTCTCCCATTGCCCTGCCCGGGTAACGCACCGTGGTCAGGTTGGGTTCCACAATCCGTGACACCGGATCATCATTGAATCCCACCACGGCAATGTCATCAGGCACCCGGAATCCTTTGCGCTTAAGTTCGCAGATAAGTGATACAGCGGAGTTGTCATTGGCTGTAAAGATACCGTCAGGCATGGTGCCGTTATTCAGCAGATGATTGATTATTGACACCCCTGAACCATCTCCCAGGTCAGTTACAATCAGCATCCTGTCATCAAACTCAATTGAGTTGTCAGCCAGGGCCTGTCGGTATCCTCGGTACCTGTCATTGTAAACATTTCTGTTCAGGCTGCCTGCAACATGTACAATTTTTCTGCAACCCTGTTCAATCAGGTGTTGTGTGGCCTGATACCCTGCCCTGTAGTTGTCAATCACTACGCTTACGCAGTTGCCGCAATCAAATACCCTGTCAAAGAATACAAGAGGAATGTCTTTTCGGAGAACATTTGAAAAAGAATCCTTTGTCTTTGTTTCATAGGAGAGAGAGACCAGCATTCCGTCAACGCGGCTGCTGAAGAGAGCCTGTACGTTTGCCTCTTCGAGGGATGCAGATTCCTCGCTCTGACTTATAAGCAGCTGGTAGCCTGCATTATTGGCCACCTTCTCCATGCCGGAAATGACGGTAGACATGAAGTGACTGTCAATTCTTGGTATGACCACCCCCAGTGTCCTTGTCCTCTTTTGTCTCAGGTTTGCTGCAAACTTGTTGTGCTGGTAGCCCATCTCCTGGGCCGTCTGCATTATCTTTTTACGCAGTTCCTTCCTGACCTGTGGGCTGTTGTTCAGGCCGCGGGAGACAGTTGAGGCAGAGATATTCAGAGCCCTGGAGATGTCATAAATGGTGACCTCGCTTTTTTTCTTCATTCCGGTCATAATTCTTCAAAATAAGCAAGAAAACTGCTATAATTGAAATTTTTTGAAGTATTTTTTGCAATCGGTTGCATTGTTAAAACATACCCGATGAAGGTGCGGCCCATTTCATCTTTCAGGCGAAAGTGCTTCTTCATTTAAGTTTCTGCACCAATACTTTCGGGACAGGACCCGGTGCAATTGCGGTGCTGTTCCTTGCAGGCCGGTTGGCAATAGCCGTTACCGACCAGGTTATATCTGATCTTTTCAGGAATGTTTCTCCTTCAGTCTTTTATTAACATCATCAAGTGTCCCGCTGAATGGGCCGGGTGTTTCCATTTTGATTGAAACAAGAGCAGCAGCAAACTTTAACGACTCCCGAACTTCGTGATCGAGTCTGTGTGAGAGATATGCAGCAAATGTTGTATCACCCCTGCCGGTTCTGCCAGCTACACTTTTGTTGGAGAATTTTTCATAGTATGTTTCCCCGTTAACTCTCGCAAGCACTCCCTCGGAATGTGTAATTAAAATTTCGGGGCAACCCCATGATTCAACTATTATTGCAGCCTTTTCAAGATCATCTGTCCCGGTAAGAAGTTTGGCCTCTACAATATCCAGTTTCAGTTTGTCCATCATTGCAGCAATTTCCTTTTTATCTGCCACGTCGCTGAACTCGTGGTTTTTTGTCACAGGATTTATATGGCGCACAAAGCTCTGCATATCAACAGACAGGCTTGGGAAATTTCTGGCCTTCAATCCCTTCATGAGTGGCATATCAAATTCAGTATCCGAAATTCCGGCCAGGTGAACACATGTAGAATCCAGTTCAGGAACATCTTTGATATCGATTATTCCTGCCGATTTGATAAGGGTCATTTCACGTTCATCGACATTGGCGGAAAAGTGTACCACCCTGTTGTACGATGTTTCGGCGCTGGGAATAAGATAACAATCAATGCCCAGATCTTTCATTGGCTGAAGGATATCTTCGTCCTTTCCGGCCATTTTAGCAACGACAGCAACCTTTTTGCCAACCCTTGCGGCCACCATGGCTCCGCATAGAACAGCACTTCCCGGAGCTACACGTGGTTTTCCCCCGAAGGGAACGATCTCATCATAGCACATGTGCCCGACAAATGTTATATCATATTTTTTAGTCATACCAATCGACTTCTGATTTTTTGTACTATAAATTAATTCGTGTTTGTTTACTTTATTCTTCTGAATCACCCAGCAACCAGGGATAGAAAGGCATCAGGTCTTCCGGCCCGATGGTCGTGGTCTTGTTTTTCGCCTGCAGATCCCTGATGTGATTCATCACCAGGTGTGACCATACAGCACCCGGCCGGGGATATGCTGCCACAATATAATGCGGACAGGGTTCTTTTTCACCGGCTTCCAGTTCCAGCTCTGCCCGGAGATTATCCGGAGTTGTCAGGGTATTTGCATACTTAAATACTACGCGATCCATATGTTTGTATACCTCCTTGCTTTCCTCGACCATACCGTAATAATCCAGCAACTGGGCAAAAACATAATTCGTTGTGGTATACACATCCTGCCCCTGTTCAGATTCAACCGGCTCTCCATCCTTCGTTTTGCACATGGCCCAGCCCATAAACGAGCGATTTGTGTTATAAATAGCTTTGAGAATCTTTTTGACCCGGTCTTCCGGAATTGCGGGAGGTTCGCCAATGGCTGTCAGATACCATAAAGCGTCGAGCTGATTTGTCCATACATCCGTATTTGTATTTCCTGATTCAGGATCAAAGCAGGTAACGTAATATTCGAGTTTCTCTCCTTTTGTATTTACATCCTCGCGCCATAATTTCTCAAAACTGCTCCATGCTTTATCGTACTTTCCCTGGATGTATTCCTCATCGCCCTTTTCACCAAGCATCTGGGCCATTTTGATCAGTGCCTGGCATCCTCCAAGGAATTGGGTTGCATCATAGGCATCAGCTCCAAACAGTACAAGGTTGTCAAAAGTGTTCTTCACATCGTCGGGGTGACCTTCAGGAATCCCATCGTTGTCAAAATCAAGCTTCAGCAATGATTCAAGTCCGAACTTCATCGTCTGCCAGTTCGATCTGAGGAATTCCATGTCACCCGTGAATTTTACATTGCGTAACACACGCATCATCAGTTTGGGGTACAGATCAACCCAATAATTATTATTGTACCATGCATAATCACTTACGTTGCGCAGCGGATGGCCTTTAGGCATGGCCCCCACATCATGGGCAACACTGCCCTTGGTCTTGAAGTCATCACGTATCTGCGTAAGTGATACACCTTCGTATTCCTCGCGATGTTCATTAAAATGCATCTGTGCCTGCACAAAAGAAGCATGATGATGATACCATCGGGGCGTAGGATCCACTGCCTGTATTGAATTGATAAACGCCTGGCACAGGTCCTTTTCCACCTTCGGGAAAAGCATCAGCAATACCATCGAATACCAATCAACATCCGAAGGATCTATATACGCATAATCAAAACATTCCAGGAACCGGGCCCGTTCACCGTTTTCATCATCGACCCAGACAATAGCGTTGGACAACGGAAAATGAAGTTCATTCAGCATTAACCTTGTCAGCCGGAATGCTCCTTCGCGGTCATCCCTGTAAGATGAGGAGGAAGAGATCAGATCAAAGATCCGTTCCTGAATTGTAAGGGTGCGTTTCCACCATTTCGGGTAACTGGTCAACGCAATTTTTACAAGGTCTGTTATCCGGGTTTCCTTGTTCGCAAAGTTTTTTACATATTTCCGTTCAAACGTCTTCCCGTCAATATAATCCTGCACGGGAAAATCAAGAGCCACAGCAAAAGGAACAGTCTTTGATTCAAATGGGCCCAGCGTAAATGTCAGGCTGATAGCTGCTCCATAATCACTGCGGATGACTGGTTGCCGCTTTTCATAAAAGCTGCCGTCACTGCTCAGCAGAAGATCACCGGAGTATTTATTGAGGCAGAAGTAGGGCTGGGTATCCACGGCAACGCCCTGGACGTCTGCAACGGCAATAGCCATTCTGTTCTGACTATCCTTGCTGCCCATAATTACACCACGGATACCATCCAGCCGGAATTCTTCATGCTGCTGTCCTTTTACTGCCGCAGTGGCTACGAAAACACTGTCCTGATCGGTGGGTTTAAGCTCTTTTTCCTGGAGATTGACCAATGATGGCCTTGGTATTACGAGTGTGACCTGTTGATCATATCCGGTAATATTTTCAACAATATATTCTTCAACTCCGAGCGGCATCAACGTCTGTTCTCCACCTGACAGTAAAGGGGAAATCAGTCTTCTGGTGACCTTCACATTTTCAAATTTATAAGCAATCTCCAAAGAGGGAGTTGCAATTGTCATCGAAATGTTCTCTTTTTCAACCGGAGCAGGATAATAATTTTTAACTGCGGGGATATCATCGGGAAGTTCTGTTTCACCCGGTGATTTCTGCGTCAGCATAATACAATCATCACCAATACGGATATAAGGTGCTGAGCCGAACTGAACCGCTTTCTGATTCAAAAGGATAAGGCGACCGGCTTCGTTAAACCGGTTATATAAACCATACGGTGAAATACCGATTGAACAGGTAGGCGCGCCCTGCAAAGCCACAGTATGCGGAAACTGAAGACATTTGGACATTCCCTGGAAATGCACTGACATGAAGTTCTCTTCGTAAATCTTTGCGATTTCAGTGCCATTGATTGTGTAGATATCCTGGATGTTAAAGGATGTTGATTTTGTCATTTTATTTTCGCTTAGTGTTCATTATAATAAAATGAGGGCAATTTGCAGACGCTTTCACCCTTTGGATTAATCTGAACGCCAGTGTTGAATTTATAATCTTCACCGGCGCTCAGAATGTTAATTTAATCTTCCTGTTTTATAAGTCTCAGCACTTCCCTCCCCATACATTACCGGGTTTTTTCTCCTGCGATTTTTTGGGAGCGGGATCTGGTTCTTCCGGCAGATTTTTTTCAGCACTCAGATCGATCGGCATCCTGGTCGTAGGGTACGGTTTGATTGCTCCAAAAAGGAGATCAACTGAGGCCCTTATTGAATCGGGTGTACCGGAGAAGTTGCAAACGACAGCATCGGCTACCGTGGTGGTTCCCTTCCTGTAGGGGAAGTTGGTAACGACAACCACAGTATGGCCTGCAGCCTTCAGCGCTTTGACGAGATGGGTATTATTGCCGCGCTTTTCAATACGTGCGTAGTAATTGGTCATGACCACCAGATCAGCTTCTTTGGCAAGCCGCAGTGCTTCTTCGATGTCTTCCTCTTCAGCATGGAACGGGGCATCGTCGAGAATCAGGTTAGTGGAATGCTTGACCATTTGTTCGCAGAACATATGGGCATGGCTGTACAAATCCTTTCCGAGAAATTCATATGGGATGGTTTGCTCGATCACCAAGATTTTCTTGTCTTTGCTCAGGGGCAGCAGCTTTTTATCATCGCGGACAACCAGCAGGGCTTTGTGCGCAACTTCCCAGGAGAAGTCCCTGTTTTCCTTACTTCTGACAATCCTGGTGGTTTCCTTCGGATCCATCTTGCCGGCTTTTTCGAACAGGCCCTGATCGTATTTCCTGCAGAGCAGACGGCGTACAGCATCGTTCACGCGCTCTTCGGGCAAAGTTCCGTTCTCGACGGCGCTCTTTATGCCGAACAGACATTGCGAGCGGGATTCGTCATCGGCTTTGAGCAGGATTGTGTCAACTCCTGCTTTGATGGCCATGGCACATGCGAGCGGGAGTGGCCATTTTTTAAGAATAGCGGCCATACCTATTGCGTCGGAAACAATAATTCCCTTAAATCCCATTTCACCTCTCAGCAGATCGGTAAGGATTTTTTTCGAAAGGGTTGCCGGATATTCTTCATCATAGGCAGGAAAAATAGTATGGGCAGTCATAAGAGCAGATGCACCGGCATCCACACCAGCCTGGAAGGCAGCCAGCTCTACCTCCTTCATCCGTTTTTTATCGCCGCGGCACACATCGAGTACATCATGCGCGTCGGTCGCCGAATCGCCACGGCCGGCAAAGTGTTTAATTGTTGCAGTGATGCCTGCATCCTCATATCCCCTTACAGTAGCATCGATGAATTTTGAGATAACGCTTACATTATCACCGAATGAACGGACACCAATCTCAGGATTCAGCGGATTGATATTCACGTCGCATACAGGATGATAGAACTGGGTTACGCCAATTGCGGCCATTTGACGGCCCATCAGATTTGCAATTTTGTAAGCAAGATCTACATCCCCAATGGCTGTAATACCCATCGGAGGAATAAACTGAAGAACACCGCCTGCAGTATAATCGTTCTTGAAATCACCCTCCATATCAATTGTAACATGCAGTGGAATTCCCGAAGGCCTGTTCATGGCAATTTTCTGCATATTGTTCAGTGCTTCGGTAAGCTCTTCAGGCGTCACGCTTATGCCAAAGGCACGGGAATTGAACCATGTGTGTGCAATGTCGAAATAGTCCTGGGGCTTCTTGAAATTCGGATCAACCTGTGAGCGTCCCCAATATAGATTTTTACATGTTTCAAGTGCATACGGTTCCAGGCAAATGCCGCCTGCATGCAGTTTGGTAATTTGTTCGATCCCCGATGGTGTGGGGATAGCACCTCTCCAGGTGAAGGTCAGCAGCTGGCCGCATTTCTCCAGCAGACTCATTTTCGCGATTTTCGCTGCAACAAAATCATCTCTTTCCTTTGACATTGTGTTTCTCTTTATAGTTTATTTTCTTTTGTATTAATCACGGTCTCCGGATGCGATCCGGATAAGCTTCTTTATCCTTTTTTCTTGTATTTTTTTGCCATCATGATCATATCTGCAACCACACTCTTAGGCTGGTTATTGCGGTCGAAAAGCACAGGATAATCCTTTCTTCCGCGGATCGGGAAGTTGTTCAGCCATGATGTGGAATCGTTCAATGCCCACAGTGTGACGCGATCAACCACATCATTGTGTTTCAGAAAGAGTTCGAACATATCAAGTACGCGTTTGTTCCATTCCTGTTGAACCGAGTCGGGCACACCTTCACGATAGGGATCCATTTCCTTTGAATAGGTGAAGCGGGTAGAAATGTTTGCGCCGGAATACGGACTTGGAAGAATGGAAATATCCCATTCAGTAATATGAACTTTCACACCGGCAGCTTTGAGTTTCATTAAGCTGGTCTCTGTTGCTTCAAGTGTAGGATCATCCATGTGCATGTGTCCCTGGGAACCAACCGCATCAATTCTGCATCCGGCCGCCTTGAGTTCTTTTACAAGTTCCGTGATTGCATCGCATTTTGCCGGCGTTTCTACATTATAATCGTTGTAGTACAATTCCGCATCCGGGTCGGCTTCATGGGCAAACTGAAAAGCATATTTGATGAAGTCCTTGCCCAGTATCCGGTAGAATTTGCTGTTGCGGTATGAGCCGTCGTCTTCAAAGGCCTCGTTTACAACGTCCCAGCCCTTAACACGGCCTTTATAGCGACCCACAACTGTATAAATGTGTTGACGCATACGTTCCTTGAGAACTTCCGGAGAAACATCCTTACCTTCTTCATCTACAAAGAACCACCTCCCTATCTGGGAATGCCACATAAGGCAATGCCCTATTACGGCCTGTTTGTTTTTTTCTCCAAATGCCACAAATTTGTCTGCATCTTCCCAATTGTATTTGTCTTCCTGCGGATGAATCGGCTGTGGTTTCATGCAGTTTTCTGCAACAATGGAATTGAACTCCCTTGCAATCAATTCAGATTCTATGGGGTTTTTGCCGTTAACCTGTTGCATGTTAACAGCTACTCCAAAAAGGAATTTGCCTTTGGTAGCCTTGGCTATTGTCTTTTGCGCCATAGCGGACATGTTTGACATAAAAATAATGGCAATTATTGCAGTAATAGTCTTGATTTTCATTATATTCTATTTGTTTGATTATAATCGGTTATGCAACTGCCTGTCCCCTGCGGGCATGCAGCTCTGACTCAATCTTTACCTCCATTTTTTTATCAATAACATAGAAGAACAATAATCCGACTCCGATAAGGAATGGGATGGATGGAAATACACTGACAAGCATTTTTGCTCCGGCAGCGACAGTTTCAGGTTGAATAATTTCCGTCCCGGCTACCGCACCTTCTATAGGGATATATCCGTATAAACTTAAGATCCATGCCACCAGGGCACCTCCGATTGAAAGCCCTGCTTTCAGGCCTACCATCATGGCAGAAAAGATAATTGCCGTTGCCCTGCGATTTGTTTTCCACTCTGAATAGTCGGCAACATCAGCAATCATGGCCCAAAGAATCGGGATGGTAATCCCATAAGTAAATCCGTGCAGAATCTGCGAGGTGAACATTAAGATTACACTCTCTGGTTTGAAAAAGACAAAAATCAAAACAAAAATGGTAGCAGCAAGTAAGCCATACTTGTAAACATCACGTTTACCATATTTATCTGCGAGTTTCTTCGATAATGATATTCCGACAATCATAAAGATTATACCTCCTGCATTAAATAAACCAAACCCTGCAGAAACCGGATCTGATCCGAAGAAATTAATACCTATACCTGACAGACCTGAAATAATCGGGTGAATAAAGTTGGCAAGGGCAGCTTCATCTACATAATTATTAAAATAATACACATAAGAGCCTCCTTTCATCGCAAGGGTGACGAACACCAATATAGTCAAGACAAGCATTATCAGCCATGGTCTGTTTTTCGAAAGATCAGTAAGGTCATCCTTAACCGATGATTTTTGTTCCACAGCCGGAATAATGCGCTCCCTGGTTGAAAAAAATGTTATAAGTAACATTACAGTGCCTATGCCAGCCATCCAGGTCATTACTGATTCAATCCCGGCGGCTTTATCTCCATGGCCGGCATATTCAATAATTGGCAGCATGAATACCTGAACAAAAAACTGTGCAAACATCACAGCAACAAAACGATACGATGAGATACTGTTTCTTTCTCCCATATCACCGGTTAATACACCGCTCAATGCTGCATACGGAAGGTTGCTGGAAGCATACATCAACAACAACAGAGTATAGGTTGTAGTTGCATAGATTAACTTCCCCTTGTATGAAAAGTCCGGCGTTGAAAAGGCCAGTATGGCAATAACGCCAAGAGGAATAGCAGTGAATAATATCCAGGGCCGGAATTTGCCCCATCTCGAATTGGTTCTGTCAGCCAATATGCCTATAAGTGGATTAAACCCAAATGCGGCAACCAGGCCTACAATCAGCATTATTATTGAGGCATCGGTGCCTTTCAAGCCATAGATGTCTGTATAGAAATAAGCTAAATAAGTGATTAGTGTTTGGAAAACCAGGTTCGCGGCAAAGTCTCCCAGGCTATACCCTATTTTTTCGAACACTGAGATTTTGTGAGTGGTTAGGTTCATACTTTTTATTATTAACTTAAGATTTACATACACCTGTTAATCTGACCCCATTCCAAGGAACCTATTGATAACATTGAAGGCGGTCCAAATGAAAGCTTTTCCACGGAAAAAACCTTTAGTAAATCTATCATTTTATTTTAAAAATTCATTTTTTTAATCCATCAAAGTCAGGGCAAAAGTCCGGATGATCATATCAG
>CAZOHL010000018.1:0-34241 GCA_964579645.1 uncultured Rikenella sp.
CCCCTGGAAGAGCTAATGTTCGTTGCCGACTTAGCAAGACGCAGGCTCCATCCTGGCAACCATGTCGGCTGGATGATTGACCGCAACGTCAATATAACCAATATATGCTTCTCCCAATGCCGGTTCTGCAACTTCTGCCGTACGGAAAAGCATGAGGATGCATATGTGACCTCAGATGAGGAATATGATCTGAAGATAAAGGAGTTGCTGGCTCTTGGAGGTGACCAGCTTCTGTTGCAGGGAGGGATGAATCCGGCACTGGGGCTCGACTTTTACACAGCTCTTTTCAGGAGGCTCAAGAGCCGGTGGCCCGGCGTGAAGCTTCATGCGCTGGGTCCTCCCGAGGTGGCATGGCTTGCACGGGCCGAGAAGATGAGCTACCACGACGTGCTTGTAGCGCTGCGCGATGCAGGACTTGATTCTCTGCCCGGGGCAGGAGCCGAGATACTCTCTGACAGGGTCAGAAAACTCGTCTCACCAGTCAAGGCAACCGTCGCCGAATGGCTCGGAGTGATGAGAGAAGCGCACAGGCTGAACCTGCCAACCTCCGCAACCATGATGTTCGGCCATGCCGAAACAGTTCAGGAACGGCTCGAGCACCTCGACATGTTGCGCAAGCTCCAGGATGCCAGACCTGCCGGGCATGACGGATTCATAACCTTTATCCCCTGGCCCTTCATGGACCGTGGCACCAGGCTGGCAGACAAGGATGGCATACGGAGTACTGTGACCGCACCGGAATACCTGAGACTGATCGCAATCAGCCGGCTGATGCTCGACAATATCCGGAACATCCAGGCATCTATACTTACTGTTGGAAAAGAGACGGCCATGTTATCACTTCATTGCGGCGCCAATGACCTTGGATCAGTGATGATTGAAGAGAATGTTGTCAGTGCTGCAGGTGACCCGTTCCGGGTCAGCCCCGAGGCAATGAAGCAGATAATCCGCGAGGCGGGATTCACTCCTGTCAGGCGAGATCAGCGGTATGTTCCTGTAGATTAGGCAAGAGGCATTAGGCAGTAGGCAATAGTGTTTCAATGATAGCTCGTAGAGCTTAAAGCATTGTAGATGTGCGATTTGCGATGTAGGAATTTTGGCCGTAGGCCATTAAGCATTGTATCAGTTCTGCCGGGAACCTGATGTTTATTCCTGCCGCTTCCGTACCGTATACATCAGCGCCTCAACCTGCCGAAGAAGCTCCCGCTTCTCCTCCTTCGGCGCATAAACAAATCCGGTTACCACTACAGCCCTTGTGGTAGCCGAATCAATAAAGGCATATGATATGAACGGGCCGCCCATGAAGCCGCCCTCAAGTGTCCATAACCCCCTCATTTCTATATAATCAGTTTCATATCTCCGGAATGAGCGGCAGCTTACAGGCATTTTCTGCTCTATAACCATAAATGACCCGCCGTCAGGGCCCCTTACTTCGTCTGACATCCGCTTCTGAGTAAGATCAGCAAGCTCGATGCATCCTATCCTCGGATTATTACGGTCAGTCACTGATACAATCACCGACTGGGTTGTGGAAGGTGTCTCAAGCGATATCATCATGATACCCTCACGGTTGAAATCGGATTTCCAGCCTGTGGGAAGAGCCATCTCCCAACTTGTTTCTCCGGCATTAAGGATGCTTCTTTCCTTCCCGGCAGAGTTGGTCAGCCATGATGTAAGCCTCTCCCTTTCGGCGTCATTTATGCTGCGGCGTATTGCATCACCGTTCTCCCTCACGGCGGAGGCAAGGGAAGCGGTATCAGCACCCGAAATATTAACAACAAGCTGTGTCTCGGCCCACCTGTTGCGGGTATATGTCACAACCGGCTGCTGAATTGCAGGGTCAGTGGTAACCTGAATGATATTCCGGTGCGATACGTAGATATCACGGAAGCCTGAAGGATTGACCGGCAGTAAAGTGAATGCCGGTTCAGGCTGGGGAAGGGTGAAGAGAGGCGGGCTGACCTGCTCCCTGACAGCTTTGCCGGGGCTGCCGTCCCACATGATTTTGTCCATAACCACCAGGACCTCCCCTGTAGTTCCGGTCACATTCGGAAGGGTCCTTGTAAGTGACGAGTCACCGCACGAAGCAATGAACGCCATCATCAGAAACAGGAGAAATACAGTTCTGCTCATGTCTGGAAATTATGAAATAAAAAGCCTGCACTTTCATGCAGGCTTGAATATACGATTTTCCTATCCTAGTTTTCCTTTGCTGTGCCCTTATCGGCATCATCACCGGTGTCCTTGGCTTTCTTAAACTCCTTAAGCCCCTGTCCTATTCCCTTCATCAGCTCGGGAATCTTCCGTCCGCCGAACATAAGTACAACAACCACAAGTATCAGGATTATTTCAAGAGGTCCGATCTTTCCCATTTCTCTTTCAGTTGATTTATGCAAATGTACAAATTCTTTCGCTTAGGTGTTCACTTAACTGCAATTATCATTTCCTGATCAGTTTCAGGATGTCATTTCCGTTTGCAAATATTAGCAGGGCGAACAGGATGACCATCCCGGTGATCTGAGCATATTCCATGAATTTGTCACTTGGTTTTCTTCCGGTTACCACCTCGAAGATCAGGAACATAACATGGCCTCCGTCAAGAGCAGGGATTGGCAATATGTTCATTACCGCAAGTATCAGGGAAAGGAAGGCTGTCAGGTTCCAGAAAGACTGCCAGTTCCATTTACCGGGAAAAATACTCCCTATTGTTATAAATCCGCCGAGTGATTCGTATCCCTTGGTATCCTTCGCAAAGATCAGTTTGAACTGTTTGAGATAATCGCCTGTCGTCTTCCATCCCTTTGAAATGCCGGCCGGTATGGCTTCGAAGAAATTATAGTGTTTTGTACTCAGTTCGAGGATGTTGGCAACTTCGCGAAATACGCCAAGGAGCCCGGCTTCCGTTGTTGTAACTGTAATATCCCTGAGTTCCTCTCCTCTCTTTACAGATACTGTGACAGACCTGGATTTATGCTGTGCCAGGTAGGTCTGGAACTCATCATACCACATGAAAGGATTACCGTCCAGGGCGACAATCTCGTCACCCGGTACCAATCCGGCCGCTGCGGCAGGCGATTCACCTGCAACGCCGGAGATTATGAACGGACCGAAAGGTATCCTTGCATCAATTATATCCGGATTCTTGAGAAGCACCGGGATGAACTCACGGAGGATGGGGATATTGACCATTTCTCCGCTGCGGTCAACTGTAATCACCTGGCGCTCATTCAGAAGAATATCAGGTATGATTGCATAAAAGTTATCAACCTCTTTGCCGTCAACGGAGATTATCTTATCACCGTTGCGCAGTCCCATTGCATAGCCTGTAGAATCCGTAAGTATTCCGTATCTGACGTTCTTTGCGGAGAGATACGTTTCTCCCCAGAGACTGAGAACCCCGACGTAAATCAGCAGGGCGAAGATGAAATTGAAAAAGACTCCGCCAAGCATTATCATGAGCCTCTGCCATGCCTTCTTAGATCTGAATTCGTAAGGCTGGGGAGGCAGTTTCATCTGCTCGCGGTCCATGCTCTCATCTATCATCCCGGAGATCTTCACGTACCCTCCAAGGGGTATCATCCCGATCCCGTATTCAGTTTCCCCGAACTTCTTTTTGAAAATCGCCCATGGCCAGTCGAAGAAAAGATAAAATTTCTCGACCCTGGTCTTGAAGATGCGGGCGAACAGGAAGTGGCCAAATTCATGTACAATAACCAGTATCGAGAGTGAGAGCAGCAGCTGCAGTATTTTGATCAGAACAGTCATTTTTTCTGTACTTTGTTAATGTATTCGTATGTGAGGCGCCGGCTGGCGCTGTCGGTTTCAGCATAGGCATCAAGAGAAGCCCCGTTGTTGTATTCTGTCTTACCCAGCACATATTCAACGGCGCCGGCTATATCATTGAATCCGATCTGTTCCTGGAGGAAGGCTGCCACGGCAATCTCGTTGGCAGCGTTGAGGGCACATGGCATGTTCCCTCCTGCCTTAAGGGCATTGCGCGCAAGGGCAAGGCATCTGAACCTTGCAGTATCAGGCTCCCCGAAGGTGAGTGATCCTATCTCCGCCAGGTCAGGACGGGGAAGCTCCGTGACCACTCTTTCGGGATAGGTAAGTGCGTAGATAATAGGCAGCCTCATGTCAGGCACCCCAAGTTGTGCCTTCAGAGATCCGTCAGTGAACTGCACCATTGAGTGGATTACCGACTGCGGGTGTATCAGCACATCAATACGGTCCTGGGGAGTCCCGAAGAGCCAGTGAGCCTCAATTACCTCAAGTCCTTTGTTCATCAGGGTGGCCGAATCAATTGTGATCTTGCTTCCCATGGTCCAGTTCGGATGACGCAGTGCCTCCAGCGGAGTGACTTTTGCCAGCCGCTCGGCGGAGGTGTCACGGAACGGACCGCCTGATGCTGTTAAAATAATGCGTTCAACTGATGACTCCGGCTCTCCGTTAAGGCATTGCATGATGGCTGAGTGCTCTGAATCTACCGGAAGGAGCCTGGTGCCGGTCATTGCCGCCATACGGGTTATCATCTCACCTGCAACAACGAGAGTCTCCTTGTTCGCAAGAGCCACTTCCCTGCCTGCAGCAACCGCCGCAGCAGTAGGACGCAGTCCGGCAAAGCCCACCATGGCAGCTACAACGGTATCAACACCGTCAGATGAGGCCACCTCTTCTACAGCCTTCTGACCCGACATCACCTCAATACCCAGCCCTGAAAGTCCGGTCTTCACAACTTCATAAAAGGCATCGTTGCCAATCACAACCTTTTCAGGACGGCAAAGCCTGGCCTGGGCCATGAGAAGCTCGGCATTGCTGCCTGCAGTGAGTGCTGAAACAGTAAACAGGTCAGGGTAACGGGCCACTATCCCCAGGGTCTGGGTGCCGATAGATCCGGTAGAGCCTATGATTGCCAGTCGTTTATGCATCCGTAAGCCTTCTGTCAGAAATAAACGTATTGAGCAGGATCCAGAGCCTCTCCGTTATGCCATAGCTCAAAATGAAGATGGGGCCCCGATGTGTAAAGTTCACCTGAGTCACCAACTATCGAAATCGGTTCTCCTGCCCTGACCCTGTCACCCATCTCCTTCAGAAGCCTTGCGTTGTGCTTGTAGACCGACACGAGGTTGTTGGCATGCTGAATCATAATTACGAAACCGGTTTCCATGGTCCATCCCGTCATAATCACGGTTCCGTCAAGCGTTGACGAGACAACCGCCTTTGGCTGGGTAACTATGTCAGTGGCATAATGACGGGTGCGTGTGTCGAAGTTACTTGAGATTATCCCCTTGGCAGGGGGAAAGAAGTGAATATTCGCAAGACTGGTGACCTGAACTGCAGAAGGGATCCCGGGTGATATTGCCGAAGCAGAAAGGCTGTATTTGTCCTCCTGCTCAACCCGTGCCCTGAACAGGGAATCTTCTGAGGATTTTCTGAACTCTATGTTGCTGTAGTCGCGAGTGCTGTCACGCAGAATGACCGAGCTGGCAGGCTGCCTGCCTGAGATGACGTCATTCAGGTCACGGAAGTACTTGTCCCTGATCTCAAGCTCATGTTCCAGTGAGTCAAGCATAATTGCATTCATCAGGATGTTACGCCGCATTTCAATATCGGGGTATCCCGGGATAAATTCCCTGAGATTTGTGAATGCAATCAATGAGGTGTTGAGGGCCAGGGTAACCACCAGGAGCAGTGCTGCCGCGAGCAGTGCATTGGCCTTTGAAAGGCGGATGCGCCACAGCTCTTCGAAGGTTGTGTCATTGAATATTGCAAACCGGAACCTGTCGTTCCATTTACCCTTTCTCTTTTCGTTCTTTGCCATCTGATGATCTGACAGAAGCCACAAAGATAACAATGATGTTGGAAATAAGGCAACAGGCAGTAGGCAATAGAGGGGCGAGCGTTAAAAATTGACCCGGTGGGTCAATTTAGCGCAGCAGCCAGACTGCAGCGTGGCGAGCGATCAGATTTCCAGACCCTCAGACTTTCAGACTTTCAGACCTTCAGACCCTCAGACCTCCTCTTACCACCCGATGCCGTAATCCTCCCCATGGTTACTTGATCCGCCCCAGAAGGTTCCGTGGACCCGGTCGAACCCGATTGCATTGACCGGACCTGAGGTCCTCTCCTGGAACGAGAGCCTGTAACCCATGGCTGCCAGCTCCTTCCTTACCCATGAAGGCATGGAACTGTTGAGCACCAATCCGCCAGGAACCTTCTCATGTTCTCCGAAGCTGGAATACATCTGCAGCGTTTTGAATGACGGTGCTTCACATGCTTCCTGAACAGTCATGCCGAACTCCACCACATTCAGGAAGAACTGAAGCAGCAACTGGTCCTGCTCGTCACCGCCCTGCTTGGCAAAGGAGAGCAGTGGTTTCCCGTCCTTCATTACAAGTGTCGGAGTCAGGGTAACACGGGGTCTCTTGCCGGGCTCAACAACGTTGAACGGATTCTCCTTTTCGTCAAGTACGAAGCTTTGCATCCTCTGGCTCATCCCGATGCCTGTGTTGCCTGCGATGCATGCCGGAACCCATCCGCCGCTCGGAGTCAGGGAAACAACCCATCCCTCCTCGTCGGCAGCTTCCACAGAGGTAGTCCCTGAGCGGAAAGTCCTCAGGAAACTGTCATACAGCTCAGGATCATCTGAGGGATAAATATTCCTGGCATCAGCCTGCCATGAATTTAAAAGTGCTGCGAAAGGATTCACATTTCCTTCGAAGGGATACGGATCGCCAGGCCTGACAGCGGGGTCATTCCGGTCAGGATTGATCAGCTTGCTTCGCTCCTTCGCATACTCCTTCGAAAGCAGTCCCTTCATAGGCTCTTCAGGCGGGAAAGCCGGATCACCGTAATAAAAATCCCTGTCAGCAAAAGCCAGGTTCATTGCCTGGTAAAGGGTATGGATGTACTTCGTGGAGTTATAACCCATCTCCTTCAGGTTGAAGTTTTCCAGTATGTTCAGGGTCTGGAGCATCACCGGGCCCTGGGTCCACTGCTGAAGCTTGTACACCTCTATGCCTTTATACTCTGTCATCAGCGGTTCTTCTATCTTAACCTGCCATCCGGCCAGATCCTCCTTTGTTATCAGTCCTCCCTGTTCCTGGCATCCCCGTGCAAACTCGGCTGCAATATCTCCGTTGTAGAAACGATCGTAGGCAGCATAGATGGCATCACGCCGTGATTTCTTCTTTTTCAGTGCCTGCTGTTCTGCCTCGACCAGCTTTGTCAGGGTGGCAAGAAGGTCCTTCTGGACGAAGATCTCTCCGGCAGAGGGAGCCTCCCGGTCTTCTCCGGCATGCGGGAGGAAGATTTTTGCAGAATACGGCCACTCTTTTATCCTGTTCCTGGCACGCTCGATTGAATTAGCCGTCTGAGCCTCCATCGGGTATCCTTCGGCCATCTGCATGGCCGGGGCCAGCACCTCCTTCAGGCTCATGGTGCCGTACTCGGCCAGCATCACGATCAACCCTCCGGGCGTACCGGGAGTAACTGCAGCAAGCGGACCATATTCAGGCGGATACCTGTAACCTTTCGATCTGTAGAATTCAGCCGTGGCGCCTGTCGGAGCTACTCCAAGGGCATTGATAGCTATGACCTTCCCTGTCTTCGGATTATAGATCAACGCCTGGGTCTCTCCTCCCCAGCTGAGTACGTCCCACATGGTGCAGGTGGCTGCCAGCATCGCGCATGCGGCATCAACCGCGTTGCCGCCCCGGTCAAAAATCATCGCTCCTGCCGTGGCAGCAAGAGGTTTGCCGGTAATAGCCATCCAGTGCCTGCCATGAAGCGGTGGCTTCTGGGTTGTAACCGGAAATGTGTTGAATGCCTGTGCACCGGCAATAAGTGGTGCACAAAGGAGAAGTGTTGAAAGAATGGTCTTGTCCATAATTGATTCTGATTATTGGCAAACAGCTGCCAGCCAGGTACGCAAGTTCGTAAATTATCACAATGTAGTATGAAAAACACCACAGTAATCATGACAAATGTTATCAGTTTTCTTGTGACCGCGGTCTAATTTTACTGACCAGAATTATGATAATTATGAATCCCGGATTATACTATTGGTTTGCCTTCATCCTGATTTTCATCGTAGGTTTTTACGCAGATATGCGTGCAGCAAAGAACAGGCATTCGGAAGAGAGTGTTGCCACTGCACTCAAATGGACCGGCTTCTGGATCTGTATTGCATTTCTTTTCGGGCTGGCAATTTCCCTGTTCTATCCCCAGAATGAAGGCAGCACAATAAGCACCAGGAGTATGATGGGCATGAAATTCTATTCTGCCTACCTGACCGAATACATGCTTTCGATAGATAACCTCTTCGTCTTCATAATGATCTTCACGATGATGAAGGTGCCGGGAGAAATACAACCTATCCTCCTTAAGTACGGCATTTTGCTTTCGATTTTCTTCAGGACCCTCTTTATCCTTGTAGGAATGGGACTCATAAACCGGTTTGAATGGCTGATCTACCTGTTCGGCGCATTCCTGATTTACATGACTTTCAAAATGATGAGGAACAATGATGAGGAAGAGACAATTGACCCGGAGAAAAATACGCTGATACGTGCAGCCAAGAGAGTGTTTCAGGTAGACGTTAACAACAATAACCCCAAATTCCATTCACGTTTGAACGGAAGGTTCGCAATCACCCCATTTGCCCTGACTTTCCTGCTCATAGGTTCAACCGATGTCATGTTTGCCGTTGATTCCGTTCCGGCTGTCATAGGGGTTATACGCGAGGGCAACCAGGCGCTTTCACTCCATGAAAGTAATTTCCTGGCAATTTCTTCAAATACATTCGCCCTGATGGGTCTTATATCATTGTTCTTTGCCCTTAAGGGAATAATGAAGCTGTTCAGACATCTTAAGACAGGAATCTGTTTCATCCTATTCTTTGTGGGAGCGAAAATGCTGCTCAGCGGCATCGGATCTGTCAGCATGTTCTTTGCAAGACACTCATGGGTATCCTTGACAGTGATCCTTTCAACCCTTGCAATATCAATTCTTTATTCTGTGCTTGAGAACAGGATTATTGCAAAACGTGAGGCAAAGCTTTCGGCTGGCTATGAAGCCGTCAGAGCCAAAGACAATGAGCTCAGGTAGGCCGACAGCAATTCAGTCAAGATAATCTATGAAAACGGGATTATTTTCCCGCTGAACTTTTATCTTGTCGTCACCTGATCCGGCATTATATAAACAAAATCAGGATTCATCTGTTGAAGAGCTGAACAGATAAGCAATAGACCAATTAATGAACGAATTTGACCTTAAGGCAGCGGAATGGGACAAGAACCAGATGCACCGCAAACGTGCAGAAGCTGTAGCCAGTGCACTCGCCAGCCAGATACCCCTTAACAGGAAGATGTCCGCAATGGAATTCGGAGCAGGAACAGGGCTGCTCAGTTTCATGCTCCTTGATAAGTTAGGCCCTGTTACCCTGGTTGACAGTTCTGAGGGAATGGTGAAAGTCCTTAATGAGAAACTGGCGAAATCAGATATGACTGAGATCAGGGTGGTAAATATTGATCTCGAGAAAGAGGACTATGATGGCGAACAGTTTGACCTTATATACTCTCTTATGGTTCTTCACCATGTTACTGACGTTGAAAAGATCCTGGAGAAGTTCAGTACCATGCTCAGATCAGGCGGTTACCTTGCCATTGCAGATCTTTACACCGAGGACGGTTCATTTCACGGGCACGGATTCACAGGCCACAGGGGATTTGACCCTGAACTGCTTGCAACTGCCCTTGAGAGTCACGGATTTGGGGAAATAAAACACAGCCAGGCGTTTAGCATTGAAAAGATAACCGATAGCAATGACCGGAAAAATTTCGGCGTGTTTCTGATGACTGCGGTCAGGAATAAATAATAGTAGAAGACATAAACCAGGGATTTAATTCACGAAGAAGAATGGCGAATATTGAAATTACACTTGACGGAGGCAAAGTTGTCACTGCACACTTAAACGGCAAAACGATAATGACGGACCAGTCGGTCAGAAACGGCGGTGGCGGCACTGCCCCTGAGCCGTTTGAGCTGTTCCTTGCATCGATTGGTACCTGTGCGGGAATCTACGTCAAATCATTCTGTGACCAGCGCGGGATAACTGCGGAAGGAATCAGGATAATTCAGTCGGTGGAATTTGACTCTGAAAAGAGGGTACCTTCCCGTTTCAGGCTTGATATTCAGCTTCCGGCAGGATTTCCGGAAAAGTATCGTGCAGCAGTTGTAAATGCTGCTGAGCTGTGCCTGGTGAAAAAGACAATTAACAACTCGCCGCTGTTCGAGGTGACTGCTTCCGTCATTTGAAAAGATATCCGGCCTGAAGGGTTACGTTGATTGCCTTGCAGATACCGGTGCCTCTTTTGCGACGGTTACAGGCATTTGCTATATTAGCCGGAAATAATCAATTTCATGAAAGAGAACCTAAAGGAACTTAATCCGTCAGATCTGACTGATAACCTGATCAGGCTGATAGCTTCTGACTGGATGCTGGTGACTGCCGGCGACAGAACGAAGTTTAACACAATGACCGCCAACTGGGGAGGGATGGGCTACCTGTGGAACAGGAATGTGACTTTCATATTCGTCAGGCCTGAAAGGTATACCTACGGTTTTATTGAAAGCAATGAGGGTTTCACCCTGACCTTCTTCGACGCAAGATACCGGGATGCTCTTGATTTGTGCGGCACGAAGAGCGGCAGGGATTGTGACAAGGTGGCAGAGGCAGGGTTAACCCCATTTTTCACCGAATCAGGCCTGCCGGCATTTGCTGAAGCAAGGATAGTACTTGAGTGCCGTAAGCTGTATGCCAGTCAGCTCACAGGAGAAGCATTCATTGACGCCGAACCACTGAAAACCCATTACAGCGCCAAAGGAGGCATTCACAAGATGTACATTGTCGAAATAATGAAATGCTTTGTCAGATAATTGAATTTGCTGCCAAAACCAGAACCTGTCATCAGTGACCGGGCCGGTCAGTTGCCGTTACCAAAAACAGGATGACGTCCGGCTGCCATCATCACTATTCTCTTTACCATCTGCCCGTACGAGTAATTCATCATCTCCGCCGCCATGGCAAAGCTGGTGTCAAAACTGATGTCATTGTTAGGATTTATGTCGAGAAGGTAAAACTTGTCATCACGCAACCGGAAATCAAAGCGTGCGTAATCCATGCATCCGAATCCGTGCCAGGTGTCAATTGCCTTCTTCTCTAATTTTTTATACAGCCGCTCATCGAGAGGTGCAGGCATCACTATTTCTACTTTTTCATAATGGCCCGATCCGGGTAGAAATTTTGAATCATATGTACAAAGCCTTTGCTTCGCCTGGGTGAAGGCTGAGAAGTCCATTTCAGCTACAGGCAGTATCTCAGGCGGACCATTGTTCCATACCGATACATGGAATTCGCGACCGTCGATAAAATCCTCAACAAGGGCAGGCTGGTTCAGTTCACTGTTGACTAGCATTATCTGTTCCTTCAGCGACGCCGTGTCAAAAACAACGGATCTCTCTGAAATTGTAAGGCTGCAATGCTCACGCGACGGTTTGACTATTGCAGGAAACAGATTCCAGCTCTCTGCTTCTTCAGCGCTTATTACAGCTCCGTCGGGAACCCTGATTCCCATAGTCATGAGAAGCTCTTTTGTCTTTTGCTTGTCATAGCTGAGGTCGATGACTTCCGGAGAGTTCCCGGTATATGTGAATCCCCTGCTCTCAAATATTTCAGTCACTCTCCTTTCAGGGTGTGAGGTGCCTGGCAGACCTTCGCAGAGGTTGAAGACTATCGTCTGCCTTGGATCATGCTTCTCGAGGATCTTTTCAAGATGATGGTCATGCAGCTCTTCTATAGAGGTCTCGACACCCTCCTTCCTGAGCGCATCAAAGAGAATACGGTTTGATCTGCGTGTCTCGCTGATCTCGGCCGCACCCCACTTCTGATCAATGTCATATACAATAAGAACCCTCAACAAAAAAGCTTTTTTACGAATCTAAAGCAAATGTTCGGAATTTGAAGGTTTATACATGAAAAAAAGCCGCTTGCTCCACAGTGATTTTAGTTATAAATTGCGGAAACCTTTTATATCTGACATTGTTCTAGTGATATCAAACTTAAAACAGCATGAAATCAAGACTTACAACATTAACAATTGGCTTTGTGGCCCTGACAGTTGCAGTTTTCACCGCATGTAACCAGGCTCCTGCAAAAAAGGAAGCGAACACAGGAACCGCTCATTACCGGACCCTTCTTTTCAGCGAAACACCATGGGATACCGAACGGGGATCACATGAACTGACCCCCGCGCAGGCAAAAGAAATAAACAACTACAGATTCACTTATGACGATTCACACCGTCTCACATCAGTAGAATTCGTAAGAGGCGACGAGCCGCTCGGTTACGGATCGCTCGGCGGAGCCGCGAAGATTACATATGAATATACCGCTGACAATAAGCAGATAAAACGCTTCTTCGATGAGAACGGCGGGCAGATTGAGTCGGGTGGTGCATTCACCTACGAATATACCCTCGATGAAAAAGGGACACGCACGGCACTCAGGTTTCTCGACAAGGACGGAAACCCTGTTGAAAACAGGAACAAGATCCATAATTACGTCTGGATAATCCTTCCTGACGGCAAACTGCAGGAAAAGCGCTATAACCTGGCTAAGGAAGAGACCGTTATGAACCCCTTCTGCCCGTTCTACGAGCTCAGGTTCACCTACAACGACAAGGGTTATGTCACCGAGATGGCAAACTACATGGATGACAAGCTATATAACTGTACCGCTGAAAACTGTGGTGATATAGGAGTATCGTACTTCCAGTTCGAATCAAACGAGCACGGTGACCTGCTTAGTTTTTCCGTATATAATGTTACCGGACAGATGTCAAACCTTTACTGGGGATGGTCACGCAGGGTAAGTACCTACGATGAAAACGGCTATTTACTGGAGACTGCCATGTTTGACCAGGACAACGAATACGTAGCCGGCAAGATGATCCCGGTAACCCAGTACACCTATGACAAACATGGTTCAGTGACCGAGGTAAGGAATATGGACAAGGACAGGAACATAATCAACCATCCTGACAACGGAGTGGCAATCACCCAGTATAAATATGACGAGACAGGGAACCGCACCGAGACACTGAGGTTTGACAAGGACAGGGTGGCTGTCACCCAGTAGCAATCATACGGCTTCACAAATGAAAAACAGGATAACATTCGGGTTCATAGCTGTTGCGCTTGTCGCACTCATGACTGCAGGATGTGCGGGCAAGGCAACCGAAAAGAATAAAGAGAGCACCTCCCCGGCAGAAAAGGCATTGCCGGTAATTGACCGGGAGACATCGCTTCTGCTTAAGGACCTCGCTGAAAACGGTGATTACGTTAACAGCCAGTACTTCCCGAGCCTTATCAAGGCATCGATCGTGTTTGAAGAGCTGGATAAAAACAACCTTGTCATTGACCTCCGGCAGGCTGATCAGTTTGCAGAAGGGCACATAAAAGGGGCTGTTAACAGGCAGTTCGGAGAGCTCCCGGAGTATCTTCA
This sequence comes from uncultured Rikenella sp., assembly GCA_964579645.1. Classification (GTDB taxonomy): domain Bacteria; phylum Bacteroidota; class Bacteroidia; order Bacteroidales; family VadinHA17; genus SR-FBR-E99. Next base: position 13,565 of record CAZOHL010000018.1, read on the forward strand.
GACAGGGATCAAACCGTTCGAATTTGATAAAATAATTCTTGTCTGCGAAGACGGACAGCTGTCGAGCTATACAACTGCCCTTCTCAGGATGATGGGATACGGTAATGTCTTTGCCATGCGCTGGGGCATGGGAGGATGGAACAAACAGTATGCAGAGGCCGGATGGCTGAAGGGTATATCTTCAAAACATGAGAACCGTCTTGAGACTGCGACCAATGAAACCCCCGCCGCTGCCGGCATGCCGGTACTCGGTACGGGGCTTCAGACAGGAAGCGAAATCAGTGACGCCAGGTTCGGGAAACTGTTTGAACAGGGTGCCGAAAACATCATTGTCTCAGCTGACGAGGTGTTTGCAGACCCGTCAAAGTACTTCGTTATCAACCTTGAGAGAAAGGATAAATACGATGCCGGGCACATCCCGGGAGCTGTGCGTTACAAACCAGAGGCGACACTCGGCTTCCCCGATATGATGGCGACAATCCCCACCGACAAAATCACTGTTGTCTATTGTGGCACAGGTCATAACTCGGCATTTGCAACCGCTTTCCTGAGACTCTTCGGTTATGATGCAAGAACCCTTAAATACGGGAACAACAGCTTCATGTATGACAAGATGACCAGGGAGAAGGAGACTCTTTCATGGCTGCCGTTCACGGTTGCCGAGTCAAATGATTTCCCGGTGGTGAAGAAATAATTTTGAATTCTCAGGGGAGACGGACATTATATCTCTCCCTGAGGAAAGAAGAACCCGGTGGTTCATCTCTTCTGAATCGAATCCGGTCCGGCCTGCCTGTCAGGCCGGATCTTTTTTTAGGATGAAGAGATTACTGATCCCCGTTTCACTGAGGATCATCCAGACTCTGGATGATACTGATATGTCTTCCGAACAGAGCACTACGGGCCCCTTGTTTTTCCTGATTTTACGGAGATTTTCACCTGACAGCAGGTCCCCGGGAGCAGCTGTCAGCTTGACTGCACCGGTTATATCAGGCACCTGGCAGTCAGTGTCAAGGATTACAAACAGAATGTTGTCTCCGTTTGCCGGCAGCTTTTCAGGGGTGACAATGTTCTCTCCCGTGACAGACGGCTCTGCCCACTTAACAGCATCATACCTGAAAATGCCGGGATTAAGGGCACGGATTAAGACCAGCACTGCAAGTACAACTACTGCGGCCAGTACATACTTATATTTAATGACTGTTTTCATCGTAATGCTTTTTACTGGCATCCGCCGTCAAGTTTGCGTGCTGAGAACTTTCTGGACTCAAGATATTTTACCTTCAGGCTGTCAGGGAGGCTGCGCAGTTCGTTGTACATGTCTGCTGCCCTTCTGCGTGTCTCGAGAAGTGCGTTTTCCTTTGCCGTGATACGCTCTCCTTCAAACTCAGTGGCAGATACGGTTTTGACCCATTCGCCTATTCCTCCTTTGAGGAAATATGTGTTGTAATATCCAAGGCCCCTGGCATATGCCATGGCTGCTGCTGCCTCCGTGTCATCCGATGAATACAGGATCATCCTTTTATTCCTGTCCCGCAGCCAGATGTCAGGATCAGTCCCGATGAAACCGGCGTAAGGAACGCTTACGGCTCCGGGGATGAACTCTTTTGCATACTCTTCTGCCGGCCTGAGATCGAACAGCTGAACATCGCCGGCTTCCCGTACAATGAATCCGGCAACCTCATCGGCGGAAAAGGAAGCTGTGTCCTGAAGCACCTCGTCAAGCAGCTCTGCCGGCCGTGCCTTAAAAGACCTGTTGGCAGTCAGCGGCAGCAGGGCAAGGATGAGGCTCAGCAGCAGTAGAAATACAGTAATTTGTTTTCTGGTTTCCATTGCAATTCACTTTATTTCACTTGTAATATCAGGTCTGGCAAATTTTTTCTCGGCAAGTTCTGCAAGCCAGAACATGACCCCGGCGGCTGAAACCAGGATAAGGGTGAACAGGCCGGCGGAAATGCCAAGAACCTCGTTGATCTTCACCGGTCCACGGTAATTCGCCATGGCCACCTTTTCAATCAGCGGCCATGTCTCGGCGAAAAGGAATGCACCTGCCAGGCCTCCGAAGATATACATCATGGCATCGATCTTGCCTATCGAAAGGGCACAGAGTCCGGTTCCCGGGCAGAAGCCTCCCATTATGAAGCCCCCTCCCATAATGATCCCACCCACAATTGATGCAGTCACATAGAATTCATTTACATATACCTGGTTCAGGTTGAGCAGCCCGAAGTAGCCCAGAAACTGGGAACCGATCAGTGCTACAATGGCCGCAGTGAAGAACACCTTCAGAACTGTGGTGTCATACCCGTAGAACATCCCGGCAAGCTTGCGGCTCGATGAGAACCCGCCCTGCTCGAGGGCAAACCCGAACCCGGTGCCTATTACGAATGCCGCCAGCAGGTTCAGCCATTCGGGAAACTGATATAATGATGTTAGTGGTGCCATATTCTTTAATTAGTGATGTTTGTTTTCAACTCATTTCCATTTCTTAATGTCTGAATTACCCCTGCCTCCGCCCCAGACTGCAAGACTGCAAGACCGCAAGACCGCAAGACTCTCAGACCTTCAGACCTTCAGACTTTCAGACTTTCATATCCAGTTTTTCCTGAAGAACCATGCAAATGCGAATGCCGAGCCGAATATCGCGACCATTGTCACGAACCCGGCCAGAGAGAGCACGGCCATTCCCGAGAGGGCGGCACCGCTGGTGCATCCCCTTGCAAGCTGTCCGCCGTAGACAAAGAGCATCCCGCCCAGAAAAGCAAATACAAGCCTTCGTGTATTTGTTATCCGGGGCGATTTCTCGACCCGGAGCTTCAGCCTGCCGGAGATGGCTCCGGAAATAAATCCGCCCAGAAGTACACCGAAGATCTCAATCGTCAGCCAGTTGGCCAGAGGCTTTTTACCGTTCTCGAAATACCCGGAGTAGTACTCTGTCTGGTTCACATGTTCCGGACTCACAGCTCCTACTATTGATACAACGCAGTATTTAATTCCACCGCTGGCTCCCAGTCCGCGACCGGAGACCAACATTGCCAGCAGTAATACCAGTCCCAGCAGCACTCCCGCCAGGTACGGATTCATATAGTTCCTTTTCATAGTTTTTGTCGGCCTTTTTTTACACTAAGAGCAAAATTAAGATAATTGGGGAATGACATATCCTTTAAACTGTTTAAAGTACCTGCAATATAATAACCTGGTTGTGAGTTTATAGGTATTATTACCCATATTATACTCCATTGAGATTCCTGTTTATGAAAACGGTAATCAAATCCGAAAAAAAAGCCTCCCCGCTTTAGGTGCCCGGAGTGCATTCTGCCGCTGATCCAATTGCTCTAAATAGCCCCTCCATAACCAATGAAACAACCAGGTAAAGTGTTGATCAGAAGCATAAACAGACCTTTATGCACAATTCTGTTCCTGATAACTGCGGTGGTTCTACAAGGACAGTCTTTAACCGACCTGAAGAACACGAAACCGTTCGCCGTCAACGGCAGCCTAGGTCTGAACACCGCATTCTACAATGCATCAGGCATTCCCGACAGGCAGACGCCCTTTGCCTTCGGGTTGAACGCAAACGCCACTCTCACTGTCTACGGCATCAGCATGCCATTCTCCTTCACATGGTACAGCAATGAGAAAGCAGGCTTCCACCAACCATTCAATCAATTTGGGATAAGTCCCACTTACAAGTGGCTTACACTTCACCTCGGATACCGTAACGTGTCATTCTCTGAGTTTACTCTCAACGGCCATACATTCCTTGGCGCCGGGCTGGAAGCAAGACCGGGGAAATTCCGGCTGGCAGCTGTTTACGGAAAGTTCAACGAAACATCACAGTATGACCTCCTGATGGCTGACTCGATCCCGAAACTGACACGGCTGGGATGGGCCGGCAAAATTGGCTATGGCACGGAGAAAACATTCGTAGATGTTTCAATGCTCCGGATCGGTGACAATAAGAAGAACTTCGTTCCTTCGGATAATCCTGAGTATCCTGTTCCTGCCCAAAACATTGCCCTGGGACTGACTTCCCGGATAAGCATCACTTCTAAGCTGATATTCAGCGTCGACGGCTCGGTGAGCTTCCTTACACCTAACTCGACACTCGGCACCTCGGATACAATCAATGACAGGCTGATGCTTTATGCAAGCAATCTGATCAGCATCAACGAGACAAGCCAGCGATTTTCGGCTGTCAAAACCAGCCTCTCATACAGTTTTTCAAGGAATGTGAGCTCCGCGATCGAATACCGGCGTATCGACCCCGGATACCAGTCCATGGGAAGCTACTTCTTCAACAATGACCTGGAGCAGGTAACCTTCAACCAGACGTTCTCCATCCTGGAAAACAAAATCAGGGCACGGGGTTCGATAGGGATGCAGCGTGACAACCTCGACGGTTCAAAAAACAGCACCTCAAGAAGAATGATTGGTGCTTTATCAGGCAATTATACAATTGATGAAAACTGGGCGGTGGATCTGTCATACAATAATTTTTCAACCAACCAGAAAGCGGTTAAAAACATCGCTGACAATTCCCTGATGGTCTACCAGGTCAATCACAGCCTCCTCCTTTCTCCCCGCTTCATGAAGGCTTCCCAAAGCTTCTCCCACATGGTGATGCTCAACCTGAACTGGATGATGCTGAATGACAAGAACGAGCAGACATCGGAGATGACAGATACGGATACGAAGGTTGCAATGCTGATGTACTCCATGGGCATGCTTAAGCAAAAAATAAATATCAGCCTGGGAGCCAATTATACGAATATGGTCAACCAGAATTATACAAATCAGCTTGCAGGCGGCACACTTGGAGTTTCGTCGTCATTGCTGAAGGATAAGCTCACCCTGAACTGGAACAATGCCTGTATGATTAACAGGTTGAACGGAGAGGACGGCATCATACTCAACACTGCGTTGAATTCAAATTACCGTTTCCTTCCCAAGCATTCGGTTACATTCAATCTGAACTGGATAAAAAATTCATTTGCTGATACTTCCGTCATACCGTCGTATAACGAAACAAGAGGAGATTTAGGATATGCCTTCACTTTCTAAGAGTCTGCATTCAGGGCGAAGAGTATTCGTCGCGCTGTGCTTATTGCTTTCGGCTACTGTCAGTGCGCAGTTTGTGCAGACGGTAACTGTGATGCCTCCATATTCGAACCGGTTATCGGATTACACAGCCGTACCCGGAAAAATTTACAGCGTGATCACCCCGGTGGCGACCGGTTTTGACAGGCTGGAATACCCCGTATTCATTCATGGTGCAATAATCAGTACTGACGAATCAGTCATAATCCGCACCAGGGAAGGATACAAACCGGCAGCACCCATACTGATCAAAGGAACGCAGGGACCTACCGGAGCCATAATGTTCCTCCCGTATACCCTTACATACAGTGACATTCTCCAGATCTTTGCCGGGCAAAGCCTGGAGTATATCGGCATTACCCGGGAACAGGTCATGCAGCAGGGACTGCCTGAAAACACCTACACAATCTGTTTCTCGATCTATGATTTTGATTCATCAAGACTCCTTTCAGAAGTCTCTGCATGCAGCAATCATTTCACAGTTTCATGGGTTGAGGCCCCGATAATCATCTCTCCGGTGAATCAGGCTCAGCTTAGCGAATCTGAAGCAAAGAATGTCACTTTTCAATGGACCCGCCCCCCAAGCGCCCCGGTAAATACGCAGTATAAGCTGAAAATCATCGAACTGCCAACCCCGGCCGGCAACTACCAGGATAAACTGCTTTCGGCCGGCTATCCCGTATTCTTCGAGACAACTCTCTTCACAAATACATATCTCTATTCATTTGCCAATCCCCCGCTTACACCAGGGAAATCATACGCTTTCATGGTTACAGCTGTTGACCCGTCAAACCAGACCGCTTTCAGGAACAAGGGCAACAGTGAACCGTCGGTATTTACCTGCACACAGGCAGAACAATCTTCAGGGAACACAGATTCAGAATTCACATTCATCATTCCCCGCAAACTGGCTCAGAGCAAGCCGGACACTCTTGATGTAAACGAGAACCAGGATTTGCTTATAAACTGGGCATGGGTCAAACCTGTCACTGCCGATTCCATGGCTATGACCGATACAGAATCGATTCAAAGCCTTGGAATAGAGAGATATGTGCTCGATATTGAACGCCTTAAAAGCAATAATGCCGCAAGTCCTGCAACATTCAGCTTCTCACGGACATTTGACAAGGATGCCCAGGGAAACCTCCAAAACAAGCTCCAAATAAGCAAAGAGGAAGCCCGGGAAGAAGGTTTCACTGACGGTGACGTTTACAAAGCCACACTTAGGCAATTTGGCAAAACAAACAACCTGATAGCTCCTTATTCCAGTCCTGAGTTTGTTTACAGGGAACTCAAAGGCCCACAAATGCAGGAGATATCAGTCCAGGCTGTTTTGAAATACAGTTTTAAAGGCTTCCCGGAACTTTACCCGGTGGCGGGCACAGATGTGATTGCCGAGGCGCTGGTACCCGTCGGCACCGGAAGCGCTGACCCTTCCCCGGTAATAACCGTCGGGAACAGGTCCCTGAAAAAAGTGGCATCCCTTGCTGTTACTACCGATGACCTCGGAAAGATAGACACACAGTTGCCAGTCGCGGTTGAATTCATGGAAAATGACACTGTCTTTTGCAGGTTACTTATTGGTAATCAGTACTATGTTGATGATGATTTTGATCTGAAGATTGTCACTCATACAGATCATTCGGTTTCTCCGGGTTCTTCATCACAGGGTGACGCCCCCGGTTCAGGAGAGTATTTCAAATGGGCGGAAGGACGGTCTTCTTTTGCCGACTTCGGCGAAATTGTAGCCGGAACATATGCTTACCGGTTGAATCTGAATGTCCGGAAAAGGTTTACCTCCTATTTCCTGTCGCAAGACGGTACAAAGGTCACGGTTCAGCATGAGGAAAAGACCGAGGCACAGAAGGCGATGGAAAAGATGAAGACCCAGGGGGTCGAAAATACCCTGAATGACACACAGCAGGCTGGCTATTACCAGTCGGAAGTGGTTGCGGTTGCTCCCGGCATTCCGGTAATTATGTACAGGGAAAATAAAAAACCGCATATCCCTGACTGGGAAGGAAATATCGATTTGAAGACTCCGCTCACCACCGGGAAGATCACAGTGGTGGCGAAGGGAATAACCGTAATCCAGGGAGACAAGTCATATGCAGTCTTTGACCGTCTGCTGGCATCCAACTCTGAAAAATACAAGATTATAGCCGTTAAGGACATCGATAAATGGGTCGCAATGAAAAACCAGGGCCTGGTTATAACAGGCGCGGCAGGGACAGGAGCAGTAAAGTCAGGTGTGAAGGTCCCCGGTATTGATGCAGGTGGAGCAGGGACCGGCACAGCGGGGACCGGTGCGGTCAAGCCAGGCACAGCAGGCGCCGGAATGATCAAATCAGGTGTGGCAGGAACCGCTGCGGTCAAATCAGGTACGGCAGGGACCGGCACCGCACAGTCAGGTGCAACCGGGACCGGTGCGGTCAAGGCATCGGCCTACAAGTATAACCCGGCAACCCCCATCACCTCATCGGAAAAGGTTACCCTTGAATCGGTAATTGCAGATATTATTACAGCAGGAGCAAGCACAACAAACTTCCTTGACGAGAACGATTACATAGCAGAGCCAATGGAGTTCGGGCTGGAGCTGCCGGAACCAGCTGACCCCGATGCTTTTTACCGGACCGTCACTGCAGATTATGAGGTGGTCTCATGCAGACCGCCCACATCGGTGATACGCGGCAGATTGCTCTACACCTGGAAATCGGACCTTGCCGGGCTTAAACGTCCCCTCGCAAATACCCGCTTCCGGGTTATTGTAAACTATGTCGATGAAAATAATGTCTCGATAGGCGCCACCAAGAGCCAGTACAATAACATTCCCGGTCTGCCGGGCGGAAGCGAATCTTACACATTCTACCCGGACGATTCGGACGGAAGCATGGAAGACTATGTATCACTGTCTGACCAGTATGCTACGATGGCAGCCGGGATGACCGATGCAAACGGAAATTTTGTGATTGAAACCGTGAACCTGGATTTTAAGGGAAACCTTGGCCCGGGTACTGTAGCCCATTCCAAAACCAGTCATTCCGTGCCGGAAACCACTGCCGGCGGTGGCATCGGAGACCAGTTCAAGAAAGAACTCGGCGCCGGTCTGCAGGGGCTGGATCAGTATGTGACAAACCCCTGGAATGACGGCAGCAGCTTTGCGTTCCCGGCAGGTCCTGCAGTCGCAGGATTGAAACCAGGCGGCAACGGGTTAGGGACGGGTAATGCAGCCCTTGGCAGCCAGTCAGCAATCAATCCCGGTTTCAGTATCACTTTCGACGAGGGGTCAAACTCGTTCGAGCTGAACGGAAGCAACCTGGCAGGGAGCAAGCTGAACGGAGGCAAGATGAAAGACAACAAAAGCATCACAGGCGGTGCCGAAATGTTCTTCCCGGAGCCGAAGGTGCCGGCTCACGGGCCTTATCCCTCTTTTGATGCACAATCTGCAGCAAGCCTGAACCCTTCTGCCGGCAATGTCGTCGATGACGATTATGAAACAAAATCATACAGCGGCTTCAAACGGGTGTTTCGCATTATAATTGACGGTGATGCCGCCTCCTATTATTACCCTTCTGCCGAAATCATCACTGTGCAACCCCTGGAGGAAATGGAAACACCCATGGATATCACCCATTATGTGCGTGAATTCGAGATGAAGGTCTATCCGAAGACACTTAATGAGGATAAAGAGAAGATCTCCCTCTCGGGAATGCAGGTTACACTGTTCCGTAACCTCGCAGACAAAAAGAAGAATTTGCCTCACGGCGAAGGAGACGGCAAGTACACTTTTGCAGAACTGCTGAACCCCCAGTACAACTCACAGGATGCGGCGTCAGCAACCGATAAGGTGAACGCCGGGAGCTTATTCAGCCAAAAGTTTGAACAGTTATGGCCGGCCAGACCCACGGTGTACAACTCTGCCAGCCAGGCAAACTATTCTTCCCTAACGGCTCTTCTTCAGTCACAGTTCCCTTATTACTTCATCGAGTCATCAAGTTATGTGGCGGAGAATACCCTCACCTACCAGGCCACAATCAGGGAATCACCGCAGGTTCCACAAATTACTGAGACTGACTGGGCAAACCCGGAAATCCCGTTGGTGGAAGCTGATGTGATACTGCAGCCACTGGTGAGCAGGGCGCTGATAACCGTTCGTGATGTGAAGGCAGGCTCGCTGGTAACCAAAGATAATGGCGCCAGGGTTATGGTGTCCAAAGAACAGTCAATAACCGGAACCAGTGATTTCCGTACTGTACCGGTTGATGATTACGGCAAGGCCGAAATACTTGCAACCGGGGGTACGCCACTGGACGAGTATGTGGCTGACGGTCTGAATCCGACTACAGTTTATTTCTTCGCCGGGGCGAACGGATACAGGGACTCATTCAACGGCGCAGGCTATTCATTTGTCAGGAAAGGTGTTCAGTTCGTAAAGGATATCGGTCTCTCACCCTTACATACAGTCACAGGAACCGTCAGATGCCCGGATGAGAAGCTGGCCGGTAACACCCTGGCAACTGTACCTGCTTACATACAGGTCAGGGACGGAAAGTATTTCGAGACAGACAATGCAGGGTATTTCGAAGTTCCGGCCCCATATGTCGCAAAGGATTCATTGAAAATAATTCCAAAGGATGTTGCCTATTTCAATTCATCATACGTGTTTACGGACGCTGATGCCGCAAAGGATCAGCTGGATCTGAAGGATGTAATGGTTTATCGCCGGCGTCACCGGATACAGTTCTCTGTATCTGAGAAGCATGACATGGCAGGGCCGGAGAAGCGCATTGCCGGAGCGACAATCCAGCTTGGCGACTCGGTAAAAACCACCGATGCAAACGGAATAGCGAGGTTCAACTTCGAGAACGTTTCTGTGAACAACTACACGTTCATTGTAAGGGGTTCTGACGGAAGCGGGTATATCCCGAAAACGGTCAGTGTGGAAAGTGATGAAACTGAAGGCTATGTAACTAAAAGCGTTCAGCTTGAAAAAGGGAGCGAAGTCAGTGGCACAGTGAAACTGGACGGTACACCGGTAAAAAATGCCAGGGTTTATATAGATGTATCAAATACATCCACCCAGCTGGTTTCAGCCCTGAGTTTCAGCCAGCAGTCCGGATCATCAGCCCAGGCAGTTGCCACAAAGAATTACAGTCTGCCGTCCGGGACATCCGGACAGGTGGTCTCTGAACCGAACAACCACCAGCAGCAAGGAAATTTTGCCCAGCCTTCCTCCAAATACTACGGCCCCGGGTACAATAAACCTGAAGGCCAGGTCACACAGGACGCAAACCTTGTGGCAGCATACACCGACAGCCAGGGGAAATACACCCTGCGGGGGGTACCTGTAGATAACCAGGAAATTTTTATCCGGGCAACACTCGACACGACTTTTACAGTTGCAGGCGACAGGCAGCCGGCATCCATAAAAGCGGGAAAAGCTGTTGCTGACCTGAACCTGAAGTCATACAGCCAGGCCGTAATAAACAAGATTTACGGATTCCCGCTGACAGTGGAAAGCCTGACAACCCTCAATCCGAAACAGGTAAAAGTGACCGGGTTGATTCACTGGACCGAGGCGGTCAGTGATTTCGCCCTCAACGAGGTGAATAAGGTGCTCAGGGTAGAAGACGTCGTTTTCAACCTGACAGACAAAGGTGGTTCGACAGTGGGCATAGCGAATGATGATGAAGTCGTGATAAGGGGCGTTACTTCGTTGAAGCTGTCGTATCTGAACAGCTACAACATTGCCCTTCAGTCGGCTGAAACAGAGGGTTTCTTCAACACAACACCCCTCTCCGTCAAAAGGGTGAACGATTTCGGGAAGATAAACGGGAAAATGAAGATCATTGACAATTCGTTTAATTATCCCAGCAGCTACCTCGATTTTGACAAGAGTGAATTCTACCTTGCCAGGAATGAGAATAACAAGATAAACAACGTTGTGGACCTGGTTACAAGCGCAGTATCGGAAACGGAGGCCTCGAAACCAGTTTACAACAACATGTCAGTCTACCAGGAGGCGATCCAGACAGGATACATCAATTATCTGAGTAAGCCAAAACCCGTTTATTTCCTGTCTGACAGGAATGCGAAGCCAATTGCTTTCAGATTGCTGAACTTCCCTGCTACCGCGAATCCTCTGAACAGCTATATCGACGAAAACGGGAAAATACACCTGGATGCCGATCTGACCTGCAATATTGCAAACGCACAACCTGAAAAGTTTACTGTGAATATCCCGGGCATAGTGCTTGATCAGAACAAGGTAAGTCCTGTATCCGGGACTGTGCCGATAAAGCTTGCGCTGGAACAGTGGACCCTTGAAGTCAAAGACTGGAAACTGGATCCTTCGGAAGGGGGCATTGTAAGCCAGAATGCATTGATCCGTACGAAAATTGTCGATATCCCTCTGACCCGGTTCGTTCTCCGGAATGACATGTTCCGGATTGACGATTTCCAGTTTGATAAAATTGCTCTCGCCGGAGGAATATTTCCTCTGAAGATTGCTCCTGCAATCAAGCCTCATCTGAATTTCGAGCAAAAGGTGGGGTCAGATATGAAACCGCACTGGAACTTCAACCTGATAAGCAACGGCGCTGACAAGGTTGCATCGCTGCCCGGGCTGGCAGGATTGACAAATCCTGACATGACAACATCCTACCCGGTCGACTTCGACTACCTGCAGATCCTGAGCAACAACGAGATGATCGTTCAGCTGAAGCAGTCAGGGGTGAAAGCACGGCTGAAAGGCAACTCCCTTGCAAGCTTCCTGCCGCAGGCAGTTTATAACGGGCCTAACTACATGAAACTTAGCGGAACACTTAATGTGGGCGCCCCGAGGGTGAGCGACATTTTACTGAGTGCAATCTGGACCAGCCCGACCGCACCTCCTGATCTTGAAAACGTTGACACGGATTTTGAAACAAAGGGATTCGTCCATTTTTACGCCAGCAAGAAACCGATTGTCATCGACAAGAATGAGATCAGGATAACCGGAAAGGTGATTGAAAAACCCGCAAAAACGTTTAACCCGATCCCGTCGGTCTTCTTCGCCCGGGTCAACGGAACACCGCAATATGAAGTGAAGATGGATAAAGACTGGATTACCCAGCTGACCAGTGAGGAGGATGAATCAATCACCTCGCCAGTTGTTGCATCAAAGGGATACAGCCTGAAGATTGAAAACGGAGGCATGTCTGTTGCCGGTAGCGACTGGACCACATGCAAATTCACGGGAGACCTCACAAATAACGACAAATCAAAAAATGACGATATTGCCCCGACTAAAACCACCTTCGAGGTTCTGGGTGATATCTCCGCCAGCTCGGATAAACTCTCAGTCAGCAGCATTGATACACCGTTCGGCTCAATGTCCCAGACATTCGACTTCAAGACGAAGGAACTTATCGGGACCCTGAGCTTTAATTACGAACTGACACTGGGGTCGGTTGTGATACATAAGGGAGCTATCTCATCCTGCTTCGGAGCGGAAGGATTTTATATAATCGGCGCATGCAATGCGTTCCTTCCGATAGGAATCCTTGCCGGGAACTATAATACCGGGCTGATGCTCGGATCTCACAAGCTTACCGATGAAATGTGGCACCTTACCAATAGCTATATTGACGACAGGGTGGTTAACTGGTGCTATAAAAAGGACACGGAACGCCTCTCCGGATTTTACTTTGCCTTCAACAGGGAACTGTTCAAGGCGAGGGAGGATTTTGATTTTGTCCTTGCAAAGGGATATGTGGATGCCCTCGGGCTGATCGGAGGCAATACTTATGTGAATGTTACCGGCGGAAGCTGGAAGGTGGGCCTGGGCGGATATGTATACCTGCATGCCGGGGCAGGACTGGCAGCCATCACCGGAACAAGCATCAGCGGGCATGCTGACGGTGACGGCAGAATCGAGTTCCAACTTGGAGATCCCTCCTACATTGACGCATCGATTAACCTGGGCTTCGGAGCTGATATCACCCAGAGCCTGGGGTTAACAACGGTTTCGAAAAGCATAGACGTTAATGCCTCGGCAAAATTCGGTTCCAGCGGATTCAACTTCCTGCTGAAGAGCGGTGACTCGAAATTAAGCAGCTGCAAAGAATAAGACTAAACCCGATGAAAATGAAGAAATTAATAATAATTGCAGGTGTGTGGTTTGCTCTTATGCAAATTGCAGGTGCACAAAATTTTACAAGCAAATCATATTCAACCGGGAACTATATCTTTTGCGGCAGGGAACTTGCGAAAAACTTCTCCTGGCTGATCGAGAGGCAGGATGCCAGGGGCAAGTGGACTTCTGTTGCCGAGATCCAGGCGCCAAAGAATGCAGCTGAATGCAGGTCACGGATGATGTCACTGCCGGCTGCAGTTGCCTCGGTGACAGAAATTAACGAAGGGATGACTGATTTCATCTGGGAAAAAATAAAAAGCCCCTCTGCCACCCTCGACTCCCTGTACATTCATTCTGCTGATGCGAGATGGCAGTATGTAGCCGGTGCCGGCTGGTTCGACGACGGAATCAAGACGCCGGGCACATATAAGTACCGCATCAGCCGCCTCAGCGGGGCGCGAAGCAAAACGGAGACCAGGGAGATAAGCGTCTCCTTCCCTCCTGCTCCTTCCGCCGCCGAAGCGATTCCCCTCCGCTACAAGGTCAACATGGGATACATAGAGATCAGCTATGAACTTTCTGATATGCAGAATACCGTGGGTCTGAAACTTCAGAGGAGTCCATACATGAAGAATCTGTTCAGTGATGTTGCAACTGAAACGATGTTTGCCCAGGAAAAGGGAAAGATGGTGGCCCTTGTGAGGGACAAGGATGTGACCTCGGGCATGATCTACAGTTATATCGCTGTACCGTATGATGGCCTCGGCACCCTGGGAAAACCGTCAGAAACAGTGAATGTAAATTTTGTTACAAAGCCTGCTGACATCGGAATTATAACGGAGTTTACAGTCACTCCGCAACCTGAAAGGGGCGGCAATCTGATTAAATGGGATTATACCCGGACTGCATTTGTCAATGCAATTGAAATCTACAGGTCCACTTCTTACAACGATAATTACAAAAGAGTTGTCTCGCTTCCGCCTGATCAGAAGGAGTATTTTGACGGTTCAGACCTTCAGCCTTCGATAACTTACTTTTATTATGCAGTCCTTAATAACGGGACCGGCAGCAGCCTGCCCGGTGCAAGGGTTCCGGCAATTCTCCGGGGCAACAGGGAGAATGTCATACCCCCGCAGGATCTTACAGCCTCGCGGAAAAGCAATGTGGTGACACTGCAGTTCCGCAGGGCGGGATACGATGTCCACGGATATTATGTTTACCGGGCTGACGGATACACCTCCGAGCTGCATCAGTTGTCGCGGATGCTGCATTCAACAGACAGCCTGCTGACTTATACTGACACGCTGCCGGTTTCGAGCCGTTCTTCCGTTTACAGTTATTCGGTGGCATCGGTAAACACATCGTACAATATCAGCCCGATGAGCAATCGGGTGAGTGTCTCCTTCAGCGGAGGCCTCATGCCTGTTCCCGACAGGCTGAACGCGTTTCCGGAAGATGATGCTGTGAAACTCGTATGGAGTGATGCGGCTGGTTTGAATCCTGCCATCACGGCTTACGAAGTTTTCCGCAGCGTTGCGGGTGAAGGTCAGGATGCAGGGCCCGGACAGTTGCTTGGGACAGTTAATTTTATGACAAACAGCTTTACGGATAAGCTGGTTATACCTGGCAAAAAGTACATTTACAGGGTCAGGTGCATTGCCTCGGATACTACTGATGTGAGCAGTTTCAGCATGCCATTCAGTGTATATGTCCCCGCTGCCGGAGCTTTGCCTCCGGGAGAGGTTTCGGCAATTGCCTCAACAAAGTTTATCACCCTGAAGTGGACGCTTCCGGTTGCGGATGATATCCAGTCGGTGCTTGTTTACCGTGCACCCGAAAACGGCAAGGAAAGCCTGCTGAAAACCCTGGATGGAAAGGCAGAGAGATTCACAGATGACACGGCAGAAAAAGGCCGGATGTATTATTACTTCATAGTAATCAAGTATAAGAACGGCCTGGAAAGCAGGCCCACTGACGCTGTGAGTGCCAGGATACAATAGGCCGCTTGAATTGTACCTTGCCTGTTAAAAGACTATTTTGCCCACTCTTTGCCTTCCTCAGTGCGTCTCCACCTGAAATAGCCATCGAGGACTTCAAGCGACTCTGCACTCGGAACAGAGCCTATATGCGGTGTTGGCCCCAGGATCATTACCCGTGGATTGGCGTCGCTGAAAGCAGGCCACTCCGGAACTCCCGGACCGTTAGGATCACCGTACTTTGCAAAATTGGTCCAGTAGGTTCCCATAGCTTCAGAAATTGCAAGGTCTGATTCCGTGGTCTCCGGTTTCGATTTGTCGAGGTGCATGAAAACGTACGCTACATCCTGGCCGTGCGGAGAACCATAGCCGTACCTCGGTGAATCTTCGGGATAATCGGGGTGCTGGTCGAAATAGTAATAGAAGACCTTTGATTTCCCGGTTCCCGACTGAAGCCGTGCCCAGATCCAGGTCTGCCAGCCAAAGGCGGCATCACGTGACAGGTCACGGGCTGTCTTCGGAACCGATGTCTCCGCGGCAGGATAGGCTTTTATCAGGTCATCGGCATACTTCCCATACCGGGCCCTGACACCGGCGAAATATTCTTCAGGTGTTCTTTCCCTTGAAAAACTCGCTCCCTCGTCGGAATTATACCCCACCAGGATCGGAACATCATTGTACTTTCCTGCTTCATATAAAAGGTACTGGTCGTCGGGAATTACAACCCCGTCGACAATTGGCCATGCGCCACCCATGCCCATTCCCATGGGAAGGCTGTCAGGCTCAATTTTGCGCAGATCGGCAATAGAAGCAACGCCTGCATTCCGGACATATCCGACACCCTCCTGTTCCGCCTGTTGAAGTGTTTTCATGTTTTCGCCCGGGTAGGTTGTAGGACGGGTTGGCCCAAAGGAACCTCCACTTTGCGATATGGCGCCGTGAAACAAACCACCTGCCAGCGGTGATGCACATAACATGCTCACTGCAATTCCTCCGGCCGATTCCCCGAAAATTGTAACCTTATTTGGGTCGCCTCCGAAGGCAGCAATGTTCTTCTGAATCCATTGCAGGCCGGCTATCATATCGAGCAGACCGTAGTTCCCCGAGACTTTATCCGGACTCTCTGCGCTTAACTCAGGATGGGCCAGGAAACCGAGCTGACCGACACGATACGCTATGCTTACCAGCACGACGCCCTTGCGGGCGAGGTGTTCACCATTATGAACCGGGTCAGAGGTAGAGCCGAAACTGAATCCGCCGCCGTAAATCCATACAAGCACAGGGACTTTCTCCTTAGCAGATTTTGCCGGTGTCCAGATATTCAGGTACAGGCAATCTTCACTTTTCCCCGAAGGCGGGTTCCCGCCCTGGAAAGCAGTAGGTGCAAATTTCGTTGTCATCTTGATCCCCTCCCATGCTGGTCCTGGCTGCGGCGCTTTCCAGCGCAGATCACCTACCGGCGGTGCGGCAAAGGGGATTCCCCTGAATACTCGCAGGCTATCCTCGATCGTGCCCTGCACTATTCCCTGTTCTACTTTTACCTGCTCAGGCAGAAGTTTCGAGCATCCGGTCATGAAAACCGTGACCGCAAAAGCTATCGGAAGAATAAATGCTTTCATGCCTGTTTATGTTATTTGCTTCTCCAGAGGTTTGGTAAAAACTTGTAGTACAGCAGGTGCCGCCAGGTGGCCCAGTCGTGCCCCCCGTGACCGCCCGTATAATACTCATGTTCGATGTTATGTTTTACGAGGGCTTCATGCAGAACCAGGCATCTTTGCCCCATAAAACCTTTTGCCTCTTCAGTACCCTGACCGACAAACAGGTAATCTACCTTGTCATTTACTTCCGGATCATTCAGAAACTGTGCCAGCGAGGTTTCCGCATTCGTGTCACCGGCGCTGAGAATGCCGAAATTGGCAAACAGGTCGAGCGAACGAAATCCGATATACATGCTGTGACGGCCTCCCATCGACAAACCTGAAATAGCCCTGCCTTTCGGTGACCTGATTGTGCTGTAAGACTTATCGACCAGCGGGATTACATGATTCCGCAGTTCCTTTTCAAGAATATCGAATGTCAGTTCGGTATGCCTGGGATGATTCCGGTGAATAACCTGGTTGTTGGGGATTGCAATAATCATCGGAACAGCTTTTCCTTCAGCCAGCAGGTTGTCCACAATAAAATTCGCCCTTCCGTCAAACACCCAGTTGGACGGGAGTTCACCGCTTCCGCCAAGCAGATACAGTACAGGATATTTTTTCTTCGGGTTATAACCGGGAGGAGTGTAAACGTAAAGTTCCCTCTCACCGTCAGTTACGTCCGAATGATATACATGGCGGGTAACGTTTCCGTGAGGAACATTCCGGGCATCGTAATATGCCGGCCCGTCGCCATGGACGATCAGCTCACTGTAAGGCGGCATGGCAGTAAATGCTGCGTAAGTATTGTTCGGATCAGGAATCTGAACGCCATCTACATTGAAATGATAGGAATACATATCCGGGTTGAGCGGCCCTATTGTAAGCGTCCAGACGCCGTCGTCCCCCTTTGTAAAAGGAATAGGCTCTCTGCCAAGGTTATTGGCTGTGTGGATTGCCTCGACCGGCAAGACAACCTTCTGTGCATTGGGAGCTTTCAACCGGAAAGTAACTGTATTGTCGTCGCGTACCTCGGGCGAATTCACATTGGCGCTGAACGGAATCAGGCCATCTGTATCCTTTTGCGGATTGTAATCGAGATTCACATTGGCCTGCTGCGCTATTAATGCGAGAGGCGTTAATAAAACAAATCCGACGATTGATACCAAGTATTTCATCTGTATAAGATTATTGAGTATTAATTCTGAAATAAAAGCTGTGCAAAATAATACAGGCTTTTGCGCCATGTCTGAAATTCATGAGCGGTGCCTGGCGCTTCGTAATACACATTTTTTATTCCTGCCTTGTCAAGAGTCTCGTGGATTGCGCGTCCTGTAGTCGGACCTTCTTTTGACCCCATGCTGATGAAGAATACTTTCACCTGTTTGTTGAATTCATCAGGTTTCGTCAGTAAACCGTTATATCCGGTTTCAACGCCGGGAAATCCGAACGGGGCACTTAAAACACCAATATTGGCAAACTTGTCGAGATTGGCCTGTGAGATCTGGTACGTCTGAGTGCCGCCGAGTGAAAGACCTGCCACAGCACGGTTGTCGCGGTCGGTTAAGGTTTTGAAATGTTCATCTACGGCAGGCATCACGTCGGTGATAATGGTTTCGGTAAACTCGTCCCAGAAATTTGGGCCTTGCCCGGAACCGCCACGGCGGCCAGGACCCTGACCCTGCGGCTGTGGCAGAATTTTCCCTGATTTATCACGGATAGGTGTTCCGAAACCTCTTGCAATTCCGCCATCTTCCATCACAATAATCATAGGCTTTGCCTTCCCTTCTGCGATCAGGTTGTCAAGAATAAAATTGGTGCGACCCTGATTTGGCCATGCACGCCGGTCTTCACCCATGCCGTGCTGCAGATAGAGCACCGGATAACGTTTCTTTTTATCCTTGTCATAACCGGGTGGCGTATAGATATAAGCATGGCGGGTTTCGCCAAACGATTTTGACCAATACCAGAATGAACGAATTTCACCATGCGGAACATTCTTGATGTCGTAAAAATCGACACCTTTCTCGGGAATTTCTATTCCGCTCATAATCCGGCTTGCACCGAAAAAGGTTTCACTTGACGGGTCAGCTACATCAACCCCATTGATTTTAAGTGTGTAATAATGGAAGCCGGGGTCCTGAGGCTTCGTTACGCCTGTCCAGAAACCGTCCTCCCCTTTTGTAAGCGCGATATTGCCCAGGCTTACTGAAACACTTGTTGCATCAGGGGCACGAAACCGGAAATGAACCCGGCTCAGAGAGTCGATCCGGGGATAATCAGCGCCTGGAATGTTGGTTGATGCGGGCTTTGTTCCCTCAGGAAAACCGGCTTCCTGTGCAATTCCGACTGCACCTAATGACATAAGCAGCAAAACAAACAGCAGTTTTTTCATATCAGGTATTATTCAAATTATCAGTTAATTATTTCAATCCGCTGTTCTTTATGCGGAAATAGTCAAATGAAACATCAAACGGCGTAGCTGGTTTTGTTGTATCAGAATCGAACCAGAAGGTACTTTTCATATACTGAGCTACGGTGCCGTCGCATACGACCAGGCCTGCCCTGATGTCTTTAAGCAGCAGATTTGCTGTTCCGAGCAACTCGTACTTCACCCCGTCAAGTGAATAATATGCCGTGTAAATGCTTCCATTTTTCTCAAGTTTAAGATTCAGGGCATTGTCGCCAATGATTTCATTCTTTAAGTTGAAGGTTGCAAGTGATTTTGCAATGCCGTTTTCCTCCATAACCAGGTCAATTGTGCCTGGCTGCACTCCCCTTGCCCGGGTTGTTTTAACCACAGCCCTGAACATCAGCTTTACGAAATTATCGTCGTTCTGATAAGCCACGATACCCGCATTTTCCGGTTGAGACGGGGTCCTGGAACAAACCAGCCGGGTTTCAATCGTCCAGTCATTGTTGGCGCTCTGCAGCAGTAAATTCCTCGCATTGTTTGTAGCCTCCAGAACTCCTCCCCTTTCACTGGTGATTGTTAGCCAGCCTGGCTTTCCGGACAGACTGCGGGTGGCTTTGTTTTCGCGAACCCATTCCCACCGAGGGTCAACTGCGCCGCCGTTGAATTCATCGCTTACCGACTCCGCATCGAAATTCAGGTAGTAGACATTCTTTTCGAGGGTGATGTTATCAATCAGACTGACTGTCGTAGTTCCCGGTATGGCTTTGGCCTGTTCAATTTCAACCGAAATTCCGCTGCCCTTTGCCTCAGCTTTTACAACCGGAATTTTCGAATTGCTTTTCAGCAGGTAGCTGTACGACTTTAACTCCCTATTGAAACCCGGAATTTTCTTACCGTTCACTGTGACTGACCCGGGAGTCAGATCGGGCATCACCTTTACAGGGTAACTGCCTGAAACGGTTGTCCCGTCAATTGTGACATAGGCATAAACCGATGCCACACCTACTCCTGTAGCTGTTACCCTTCCCTTTTCATCAACACTGGCAACCCAGGGGTTATTGCTTTTGTAGGTGATCTGAGCTTTTGTGATGTCGTAGAAACTGTCGTCCGACATATTCGCTGTAACACTTGTCTGTACAACATCTCCGGGCTTTAGAACCACCCCGTCGCACTCAGCCACAACAGTCGTCAGCACAGGCTTGTAGCTGCCACTCATATGAGCTGACACCTCTCCTTTTATGTCCCTTGAGGATGCCCCTATCTCAAAAACATACCGGCCCGGGTCGAATGTGATTTTCCCGGTCTCCGTATCCCAGAACCATAGATCCTGGCAGTCGATATCGATAGACACTGTTTTTACCTGTCCGCGGGGGATTGTAATCCTTTTGAATCCCTTGAGTCTTTTTATCGGCCGCTCCAGAGATGCCGGACTGTC
>CAZOHL010000019.1:0-33978 GCA_964579645.1 uncultured Rikenella sp.
AGACCCTCAGACCTTCAGACCCTCAGACCCTCAGACCTTCAGACCTTCAGACCCTACTTCACCGGGCTGCCGTTTTTGATTTTCTTTTCCGGTGTAACGAACACCAGTTTGCCGTTCTCGTCCTCGGCCAGCAAAACCATACCTTTTGATTCGATACCCTTGATAGTCCGCGGGGCCAGGTTGACGATCACCGAAATATTCTTCCCTGGCAGTTCCTCCGCTGTGAAATGCTCGGCAATGCCAGAAACAATTGTCCGCACGTCTATACCCGTATCAACCTTAAGCCTGATCAGCTTGGTAGTTTTGGCCACCTTTTCAGCCTCAATTATTGTTGCAGTACGGATATCCATCCTGGTGAACTCATCAAATGTGACATCCTCCTTCTGAGGCTGGGCGGGAGCCGTGGTGTTCTGGTTTGCCTTTTTGGTTTCAAGAAGCTTCTGTATCTGCTTTTCAATTTCTGTATCTTCGATTTTGCTGAACAGCAGCTCGCCTGATGATACGGTATGGCCCGGAGAGAGAAGGTCTGAGCGGCCGGCGGCATCCCAGTGCAGCCCTGATATACCTAGCCAACCTCTCAGTTTATCCATTGAGAAGGGGAGGAACGGTTCGAGCAATATTGCCAGGTTGGCTGTGATCTGGAGGGAGACATACATGATTGTCTTAACCCGGTCGGGGTCGGTTTTAACTACTTTCCACGGTTCGGTGTCAGCAAGGTATTTGTTGCCCAGCCGTGCGAGGTTCATTGCCTCGGCCAGGGCTTGGCGGAACCTGAAGGCTTCAAGATTGCTCTCCACGTTCTCACGGCAGGTTATTATCGACTTTAAAGTATCGTTGTCATAATCAGTCATGACACCCGGAACGGGAACAGTACCTTTGTAATAGTTTGCCGTAAGCACCAGGGTGCGGTTGACAAAGTTGCCGAGAATGGCGACAAGTTCATTGTTGTTGCGGGCCTGAAAGTCCTTCCATGTGAAGTCGTTGTCCTTGGTCTCTGGGGCGCTGGCACAGAGCGCATAGCGAAGCGGGTCCTGCTTGCCGGGAAAATCCTCGAGATATTCGTGCAGCCACACTGCCCAGTTCCTCGAAGTGGATATCTTGTCATTTTCGAGGTTCAGGAACTCGTTGGCAGGCACATTGTCGGGAAGGATATAGCTTCCCTCGGCCTTCAGCATGGCAGGGAATATGATGCAGTGGAACACGATGTTGTCCTTGCCGATGAAGTGCACCATGCGGGTCTCGGGGTCCTTCCAGTACTTCTCCCAGTCGGGAGTCAGTTCCCTGGTTGCGGATATATATCCTATAGGCGCGTCAAACCAGACATACAATACCTTGCCCTCAGCGCCATCTACGGGTACCGGTACGCCCCAGTCGAGGTCACGGCTGACAGCCCTGGGCTGAAGACCCTGATCGAGCCATGACTTGCATTGTCCGTATACGTTGGTTTTCCATTCGGTATGTTCCTCGAGTATCCATTTCCTGATCCAGGGCTCGTATTTGTCAAGGGGAAGATACCAGTGAAGTGTGTCACGCATTACAGGGGCGCTGCCGCTGATTGTCGATTTCGGGTTAATCAGGTCGGTAGGGCTGAGTGAAGTTCCGCATTTCTCGCACTGGTCACCGTATGCGTTTTCATTGCCGCAGTGGGGACATGTTCCTGTGATATACCTGTCAGCCAGGAAGCATCCGGCCTCCTCGTCATAATACTGGCTCGCGGTTTTCTCAATGAACTCTCCCTGGTCATACAGCTTGCGGAAGAATTGAGAGGCGGTTTCATAATGAATCCTGTTCGATGTGCGTGAGTATATGTCAAAGGCGATGCCGAAATCGGCGAAAGCCTTTTTATTCAGTTCATGATAACGGTCAACAACCTCCTGCGGGGTGATACCCTCCTTCCGGGCTTTCAGGGTTATTGGAACGCCATGCTCATCAGATCCGCAGATTGAAATGACATCCTCGCCGCGCATCCGGAGGTAACGGGTATAGATATCCGACGGCACGTAAACCCCTGCAAGGTGTCCTATGTGTATGGGTCCGTTGGCATACGGAAGGGCAGAGGTGACCAGATGGCGCTTGAACTTCTTCATTTGTTGAAAGTGATTGCTGATTTTAACCCGGCAAAGATAATGATTTTCAAAAAGCGCCGGGAAGCAGGCTATTCAACATGCCCGAAGGCTGCGAGCACATCGTGCATGTAGGTGCGTGACACCGGTACCGAAGAGGGCGGGATGCTGTCGAGCTCCAGGAGAAGCCCCTCCTTCTCCCTGCGTATCAGCTTGACTTTCTCTATATTCACAAGCCATGAGCGGTGGCAGCGGATTATAGCTTCCTTTCTGAATTCCTCCTCAAGTGTCCTCAGAGTATTGCGCAACATGTATTTCGTCAGCTTCTCCTGGGCCTGGTAAAAGACTGTAACGTAATTGTCACTTGCCTGCATACAGAGAAGGTCGGCATGCTTCAGTGAAAGTCTCAGAACTCCCTTTTCATCACGGAGATGTATCATCGGGCGCTGAGAAACAGTTTCAGGCTGCTCCATAATCCCCGAAAGCTTTTTCTTGCTTTCGCGCCATGCGAACCAGAGCCAGAGAATTGTATAGGGAAGAAGCAATGTGAGCGAGGTGTTCTGAACTGACCTTACAAGAAGTTCAGGGAAAGGACGTTGGTCATCAAGGATGACTGTCTCGAAGAGGGTGAAGAAGAGAGCCATTGCAAGGATCTCGGCAGCTACCCAGACAAGATAATGCCAGATTAAGAGGCTCCTGCCGCGTTTGACAAAATGGTACATCAGGATGCGGCTTATTGCCACCACCAGCACCCCGGCGAGGATTACACCGCTTGCATAGAGCAGGAGGGTGGGCCTTGAAACCTCAAACCATGTGGCGACACCAAATGGGGTGTACAGGTTGAGAAAGAGCAGTGCAAAACCGGCCGTGAAGAGTATTGTTGTAACAATATTCCCCTTTTCCGTAAGGTATACGGGCAGTTTCTTGCTCAGGTCAATGTTCATCGGATCAATTGCAACTGCAAAAGTAACACTTTTACCGACCTGCCGTTTCCCACGCGGCAGGGATATATAAGTGTAAGAGTCGTACAGCAATTAAATGTCTTCTGTAAGGGAGAGAGGGATATGAAAGTGCTTTCTGATATCCCTGAGACCTCGGGAATGGCAGGGATTTTCACCCCTGAGTACTGAATTTCGCCCCTGTCTGAAAGTTTACGGCCCGCTGCAGGGGGGGAGGCACCTATTTTTTGGAGTCTGGTTCATCTTGTGCTTTGTTTGCCCCAAAATCACTCTATGGGATATACGGCCATTGAACGGCAAATTTCATCTCACTACAGGGGAAGTATCGCTGAAGGGATGATTCCGGGCACAAGGGTGACCGTCAGCGTCCGGAGGTTTTGCTCTGCCGTTGACAGCTCCCTTCCTGATTGGCAGGATGTGCCGGGGCTGTTTCGCACTCTCTTCCGCTCCCGTGAAATTGAAGAGAGCAACAGGGAATTCAGTTATTATGTTTTGATTCCTGCCGGGGCTTATGAAAGGCCATCTGCAGAAGGCACCGGAGTTGTCGCAAACGAACCGGGCAGGCGTGGTGCCATTATCCTTCTTCACGGCCTTAATGAGCGGTGCTGGGCCAGGTATATGCAGTGGGGTGCCCGGCTGGCTGAAGGTACAGGGCGACCGGTGGTACTGTTTCCACTGGCGTATCATATGAACCGCTCCCCGCGAAGCTGGATCGACAGGCATATCATGATGCCGCTCGTCTCGGCCCGGCAGTCGCTGTTGCCCGAGGCAAGGCTATCCACCTTCGTCAATGTGGCGCTGAGTACAAGGATGACTGTCTCCCCGCAGCGCTTCATGCTCTCCGGCTACCAGACCGCCCGCGACCTTACAGTACTTATCCGCTCCCTCAGGGAGGGAGCCGTCCCTGGCATAAACGCCGGCGGACAGACAGATATTTTTGCCTATTCAATCGGGGCGCTGGTGACCCAGGTGATGATGCTCTCAGATCCATCGCCGCTTCCCGATGACAGCCGCATAATGCTATTCTGCGGCGGCAGTGCCTTCAGCATGATGGACGGAACTTCAAAGCTGATTATGGACAGCCGTGCTTTTGAAATGCTGCTTTCATTTTATATCGGGTGGCCTGAGGTACCCATGAACGGCAGCAGGGAGAAACTTACCCGTTTAATGAGTGACACCCCGGAAGGAGAAGCATTTTATGCCATGACCTCGCTTCAGAGACTGACAGATCTTCGCGGAAAACCATTCAGCCGCTATGATGGCAGGCTTAAGGCGGTAACATTCAGGGAAGACGCCGTCATTCCTGCAAAGGCAGTAATAGAGACGCTCAGAGGAGCAGATGCTGAGGTCTGGGATCCTCAGTACCCGTGTATTCATGAGTCACCTTTCCCGGTTCTTGCCGGATCCGGCGGAAATGAGGTTGACCGGACATTTGACAGGCTCTTTGACACCGCTGCACGGTTTCTTTCATGAAATGACTATTTTTGATACTTCACAGTATTCCGGGAGCTTATGAAATCACTTATGATTCCGCCGTTCCTCAGGGAGGGCGACCGCATCGAAATCATCACCCCTGCAAGCCCGATAGAAGAAGGCGCAGTACACAGTGCCGTACGGATGCTTGAAGAATCAGGCTTCCGAGTCACGCTGGGCAGGCATGTCTTTGCCCGCAGCGGCCCCTTTGCCGGAAGTGAATCTGACCGACTGCATGACATTCAGCGGGCCACGGATGATCCGGATGTAAAAGCCATACTCTGTTCACGCGGAGGTTATGGCATGTCAAGGATTGTTGACCGCATAGATTTCTCCGCGCTGAAGAAGCAGCCAAAGTGGTACGCGGGCTACAGCGATATAACTTCCCTGCACCTCTGGCTCAGCAGGGTGTGCGGGATAGCTTCACTGCATGCCGAAATGCCTCTCAACTATTCAAACCCCGAATACCTGCCGGCATGCTATGAGACTATGGTCAGAGCACTGCGCGGTGAAGCTGAACCCGTGAGATGGATCCCTTCATATGAAGATACATTCGAGGCAGATGGACTTGTAACCGGAGGCAATATTTCACTTATATACAGTCTTAACGGAACACCCGCACAGCCTGACACCGATGGTGCAATTCTGTTCATTGAGGAGATAGGGGAACACTTCTATCATCTTGACCGGATGCTTGTGGCAATGCGGATGGCCGGCCTCCTGCGGAACCTTTCTGCACTGCTTGTGGGAGGGATGGAGAAGATAACAGAGGGAGAGCATGTGTTCAACCAGACAGTTGAGGAGGTGGTGATGAACGTTGTTGCCGGCTATGATTATCCCGTTCTTTTCAACTTCCCCGCAGGTCACATACCTGACAACAGGGCAATCTACCTGGGCCGTAATGCAAGAATAAGCCAGTCGGGAAGGGAAGCCGTAATGAGCTGGATCTGACCCGTCGCCGGCATCTACAATGCTGGATCCCCTACGGGGAATATCGGCATTCGCAAATCGCACATCTGCAATTCTTTATCCCCTACGGGGAATATCGGCAATCGCAAATTTCACATCTACAATGCTTTATGGCCAACGGCTAATCGCATTACTGCCGACTGGTACTGCCGACTGCTGACTGATCAGAACGCTGCCAGAAGCAGGTTAAGATCCTTTGACAATATCCCGAACTTTTGTCCCAGCACCTCGTTTGTGAGGATTCCGTTGAATATATATACTCCGCTCCTTAGTCCGGGGTTGAACTTGAGCATGTGGGTAATGCCTCCGGCGTCAGCTATATCCTGCATCAGTGGCCTGAAGACGTTGCTCAGCGCTATGGATGCCGTCTTGGGCACACGGGAAGGGAGGTTCCATGCAGAGTAGTGTATCACTCCGTGCTTTTCATAGATAGGGTCCTTTATTGCTCTCGGCTCAGCCGTCTCAACACAGCCGCCGGTGTCAACGCTGAGATCGATGATGACTGACCCGCGCTTCATCCCCTGCACCATCTCTTCGGTTACGTAAAACCAGGGCATGAGTATGTCGGTTGACAGGGCTCCTATCAGGACGTCGGCTGACTTGAGGGCTTTCTGCAGCACCTGCGGGTGAAACGTAGAGGTGTATATTCTTTGTCCCAGCAGGTTCTGAAAGTTGCGCAGGCGGTGCACAGAAGTGTCGAAAACCCTTACTATGGCTCCCAGCCCCAGTGCAGCCCGGGCTGCATACTCGCCTGCAGTGTTGGCACCGATAATTATCACTTCCGTTGGAGTTACCCCGGTCACCCCGCCCAGCATAACTCCCTTGCCTCCGGAGGTGGTGCTCAGGTATTCGGAGGCCAGGAGCACAGAGGTGACACCGCTGATCTCACTCATCGACTCAACCACCGGAAGCATTCCGTCTGCATCCTTTATCCTTTCGCTTGCCAGGGCCGTCACCCTTTTGCGCATAAGTGTTGACAGAACATCTTCACTCATTGTGGCTACGTTCATGAATGAGATAACCGTCTGGCCCACCCTGAGCTGCGAGGCTTCCTTAGGCTTGAAGGGAGCTATCTTGATAATTATGTCACACTCATAAACTTTTGCAGCGGTGTCAGCCACAACCGCACCATTGTCACTGTACTCCCTGTCAGTGAAGCCGGCAGCCTGACCGGCCGCTCTCTCCATGAAGATCTCGTTTCCGGCATCGGTGAGGATCTTAACCGCTTCAGGGGTAAGAGATATTCGTTTTTCATCATCATGAACATCACGGGGAATACCTATTGACATCTGTTTTCTGCCCACGGCTTTTTCAATCTGCTCTTCCCTGGGCAGGAAGGCGCTTCTGGCCGGTTCATTCATCTGGCTTCGTTTTAAGTGGTTAAGGGTGAATAAAATCTCACCAGATCAAAATTAAGATTTTAATTGCACAGATGACAGGATGATGGGGATAATTCGGAGATAGGGGTCCGGAGGCAATCCCGGGGGCAACCCGGCGGCGGCCGGCGGGAAGACGGTCTCCAGTACCGGATCGGGACTATGACATATCAGTCCGGCCTCCACTTCCTGCCGGCAGTGGCAGGTCAGAGCGAAGCTGCCAGCGGTGCCGCATCGACAGATTCGATGACTCTGCTTCCGTCAGGGGCGACTGTGATTGCAAGCCTCATTGTTTCATCCGGGAGCAGCGGTTCAATGAGCCCGGGCCACTCCATGAAACATGGTGACCCCGAGTCAAAATACTCCTCGATGCCGAAATCGAGCACCTCGGTGATCTTCTTTATCCGGAAAAAGTCGAAGTGATAAACCGGTGTACTGCCTGGCCTCCGGTATTCATTGACAAGTGTAAATGTAGGGCTGGTTACTGTGTCGGCCACACCCATCTCATGGCACAGTGCCCTGATGAAGGTGGTCTTTCCGGAGCCCATCTGACCGTAAAAGGCGAAGAGTCTTTTCCCGGTTGTCTCCTTAAGGAAATGCCTTGCAGCATCGTGCAGGCGGCTCTTGTCGGCAATAACGATTTTCATGCTGCAAAAATAGCAAATCAGACCGGTTCGAGGGAGACAAGCGGCAGAAGCATCTCCTGCAGTGATATGCCTCCGTGCTGGAACGAGTCGCGGTAGTAGGAGACAACGCTGTTGTAGTTGTTCGGATAGACCAGGAAGTCATTCGCACAGGCGAAGATGTACCTTGAGGTAATGTTCACCATGGGCAGTCCTGCCTTCGCGGGAGCAGTGATCTCGAACACCTCGCGCGGATTGTAGTCGAGGTTCCTTCCCGTCTTGTAACGGAGGTTCACGGATGTCTGTCTGTCACCCACCACCTTCAGTGGCCTCTGCACCCTTACAGATCCGTGGTCAGTGGTGAAAACCACCCGTGCGCCGCGGGAGGAGACAAACCTCAGCAGTTCCATAAGCGGAGAGTGGATAAACCATGAGTGGGTCAGGGTGAGCCATGAGGCCTCGTCAGCTGTCAGATCACGGATGAGGTTGATCTCTGTACGGGCATGGCTCAGCATATCGACGAAGTTGTATACAAGCACATTCAGGTCATTATCCATGAGCCGGGCTATGCGGTCATTGACGCTTCTGCCCTCAGCGTCGGAACTGATCTTGTGATAGCTCCACCGGCAGCTGATTCCGGCCCTGAGCAGATTCTTGGCGAGCAGCTTCTCCTCATTAAGGTTCTTGCCTTCATCCTCATGCTCGTCAATCCAGTATTCAGGCATCAGTTCCTCTATTGCGGCCGGCATGAGACCTGCAAAGAGGGCGTTGCGCGAGTATTGCGTGGTGGTGGGCAGGATACTCAGGTAGAGCTCCTCGTCAACTGTGCGCATTACCTGCCTGAGGTCGCCAGCAATAGTCTGCCATTGATCCAGGCGCATGTTGTCAATTATGATGAAAAAGAGCGGATTTCCTTTGCTGATCATGGGGAAAACTCTTTTTGGCAACACTGCCGGTGACATGAGGGGCCTGCCAGCCGCATCGGCAGAAACCCATTTCATGTAATTGGTAGAAATATACTTTGCAAAGGCCCTGTTTGCGTCTGACTCCTGCATGCGAAGCACATCACGCATACCTGTATCTGATGATCTGATAAGTTCTCCCTGCCAGAAGGTGAGCCGGCGGTAGAGCTCACTCCACTGTTCGAAGGTGGAGGCTGATGAAATCATTTCAGCAATGCTGCCGAACTCTTCCCTGAAAACGGTGGTGGTCTGCCTTGCCACAATCTCCTCGATGTTCAGTATGCGCTTAAGGGTCAGCAGGATCTGCTGCGGTTTAACGGGTTTGATGAGGTAATCAGCTATCTGTGAGCCGATGGCAGCGTCCATGATGTCTTCCTCCTCACTCTTTGTTATCATTACAACGGGGATGGCCGGCCTTATTGACTTTATCCGGCGAAGGGTCTCTATACCGCTCAGACCCGGCATATGTTCATCGAGGAAGATGATGTCATATGCTTTTTCCCTGACCATCGTGATTGCATCATTGCCTGAATGGCATGTGTCAGTCTCGAAGCCCTTTTCTTCCAGGTACAGGATATGTGGCCTGAGAACGCCTATCTCGTCATCTACCCAGAGAATTCGTATTTGTCTCATTAGCAGTCTTTCACGTTACCGAAGGTTGGAATACGCTTTCGAGTGAAAGATAACATATCTGTCGGTATTCTTGTCTTCCCTGAATTTCTGCAGGTTGTCACGACTGATAAGATAGACTGTCAGGCCTGCTGTGGCTGCCTCCCTTACAGTCTGTCCGGGGTTGAAGGATCTGTACCAGGCGGCTGCTTCAGCTGTTTTTTCAAACGGACCGACTGTTATCAGAAGATACCCGGCGTCAATAGCGGCACCTTCCGTGCGGTAGTTCCGGTAAGGGTACCGGTCGAGGTTGTAGTTGATGATGTCAAACACCATCTGGTTCATGTTCGCACGCGGATTGGATGCAATTATAATTACATAATGCGGTTGCAGGGTGTCTGCGGTATAAATCTCTTCCGCAATCCGTGTATCCTCAGCGATTCTTATCTCAGGTTTCTCCTTGCGGAGGAAATCGTTGATTTCTGCGGCTCTCTTTCCTTCGGGTGTCGAGGGGAACTTTGCCACCAGGGAGTCAAGTTTTGCCTTGTAGGCCAGTTCGCCCTCCAGTGCACCTGTGGCCATGGCATCAAGGAGCATGAACTTTGGCAGCAATTCATCTTCGGGATAGAGCCTGGCGGCTTCGGTGCAGAGGTTTATGGCATCGGCAAATCTCTCATCGCTAAATGCAAGGTAGGCTGCCTCATAGCTTCGTGAAGCCCTGGCTGCCATCTCCCTGTGCCTGTTGGCGTAGTCCGGGTCGGAAAGGATCAGTGCATATTCCGAGTCAGGGTAAGATGAAAGCAGTTCCGCCCTGCGCCTTTCGGCACGTGACGGATCGCTTTTGCCCAGCAGCCGGTATAGTTCGTAGAGTGCTTCTGCCCTGATGGTTTCATCAGTTCCTGTTCTGGCGGCCTCCTCGAGAGAGGTGGCGGCGGAGGTGGTGTCATTCAGCCTGGATGCCAGTATCTTGCCTTCTCCGAGCAGAGACTCCGCGCTCCGGTTAACAGAGATTAAAAGGAGCGAATCTGAGAGCGGGAGGTTACGCAGATAGTATTCCTTTGTCCGTTCCGGTGCCACACCGGCGCTGTCACCGTTTTCCTTTTGATTTTCTGCCTCCTGTTGTGTACCCGGGGCAAATGCAGATCTTGTTTTGTTCGCTCTCCTCCAGTTATCCTCGAGTCTCCTGTCGCCCCAGCGGCGCCTGAATTCAGTTCGTCCGAAGGTCAGGGCAGCCTGGTTGTAGAAATACCATCCTCCTTCGGCCGAGATGGCGCCACGATATCGCTGCTCGTTCTCATAATACTGCCCCATGTTGTACCTGTCGCTGCCGTCGCCGGTTCGCTGGCTGGTCATCTCCGTCTCCACGTTTCTTATCAGCCCCGCTATAAGCGCATCGCGCTCGGCAGCGCTCATGGCAGCCACCCTGCGAAGGCTGTCTTCGGTGACCACAACGGTATGAAAAACTGCATATTCTCCCAGATCGGAGGTCCTGCGGCTTATCTGCTCATAGTCAGGGAAACGGTTGTCAATGAGGAATGAAGCGCTGTCATAGTATTTCCATGACTTAAGGTAATCAGGCTCAGCGTAATAGTGTCCGGCAATTGCAAGATAAGAACGTGCTTTCTGCCTGGTGTTTACGGTACTGCTGGCTGCTGCCTGTGACCATAGTTTCAGGGCTTCGACAGTGTTTCCCCGCCTCTGTTCGAGCTCACCCAGGGCAAAGTAGATCTGATCAAGATAATCCTTGTTCCTCGAGTCACGAAGCATTTTCCGAAGTGATTTCATGAGGTCATCAGCATCGCTGTGCGATATATCAGTAACACCTGCAAGGTTGATGCCTGCATTGAACTCAAGGTCATACGGAGGATTCATTTTCATCACCTGGCTGAAGTAACGTGTCGAGAGGTCATTGTCGCCTGCAGCCCTGCATACCTGGGCAAGAAGATAGGTCAGACGCACTTTTGTCCTGTTGCTTCCGGCATACTCTGTTGCAGCAGTGAGAGGTTCAAGGGCTTCGCCATATTTCTTTTGCCTGAGAATAATATCTGCCTGGGTGGAATAATACATTGCCTTCAGCGGACGCGAGAGGCTCTCAGGACCGGCTGTCTCCTTCAGCACACGCAATGCTTCCGAGTAGTTGCCTTCCTCAGTCTGAATGCGTGCCATCCATATGCCTGCCTCTGTCACGAGGTCACGGTCAGTTGCTATGCTCACGGCGAATGAGAGGGATGAGCGGGCTGCCATGAAATTCTTCTGGTAGAACTGCGCCTTGCCCATCAGCAGATATGAATCATCTACCCATTCGTTGAATTCCCTCCTGTTGTAGAACTCATCGCTCTTCGCGGACGGATTCCGTCGGTTCTTTTCTTCAGGCTTGGCGGTTATGGAGTGGAGTGCAATTACCTTGGATGCTTTCTGTACGGCACGCTCCATGTCGGAAGAGGCCATACGTGCTGACGCTTCATCGGAGTATTCGAAAACGGGAAGCAGGTCACTGTAGTCATCGCGGTGAGATTCTGTCACCTTCTTCACTCCTGCCTTGTAGGCTTCATTGCCGTTGAACCAGATATTGTATTTTGAGATCAGTGAATTGTAAAAACGGCTCGCACCGGTGTTCTTCTCGGCAGAACACCCGGCCAGAATCAGGGCGATAATGGCTATCGCCGCTGCAATGTATCCCCTATGCCGTAATCTCAACAAATATGGTTTATACTCTTATAACTGATGAGGCACTCCGAAAGTATCCAAAGTTAAGAAAAAGAGGCGGGAAAACAGGGATCAGGCCGCTGAGGGCGTCAGCAGGCTCACTTTACCTCAACCCTCTTCGTCGGAGCAATCTCCGAGTTGCGTAACTCCACTTGTTTCACAACTGTATCAGCGAGATTCATGAATGCGGTTCCTGTGGCAGTATCTCCAAGCGCCACCGGCCTGCCTGCGTCACCGCCGTCACAGATGCTCTCCACGATTGGTATCTGCCCCAGAAGCAGTGTGCCGCTCTCGGCGGCAAGCCTGCTGCCGCCCTCCTTGCCGAAGATGTAGTACCTCCTGCCGGGAAGTTCGGGAGCTTCGAAGTAAGACATGTTTTCAACGAGACCCAGCACCGGCACGTTGATAGACTCGCTGCGGAACATGGCTATACCTTTCCGGGCATCAGCCAGCGCCACCTCCTGCGGCGTTGTCACCACTATTGCTCCTGTCACCGGCACCTCCTGCACAAGAGTCAGGTGTATGTCACTGGTTCCGGGAGGCAGGTCGAATACGAGATAATCAAGTTCACCCCAGTCGCCCTGGCTGATAAGCTGCTTCAGGAAACTGCTTGCCATTGGTCCGCGCCAGATGACAGCCTCAGAGCCCCTGACGAAGAAACCTATTGAGAGGATCTTTACGCCGTATTTTGACATCGGGATAATTATGTCTGTTCCGTTCTCACTGCGTACATCGGGACGGTAATCGCCGGCATCGAACATCCTTGGCACTGAAGGGCCGAAGATATCGGCGTCAAGCAGGCCGGTGGCGTAACCCTTCCGCGCCAGGGCAACTGCCAGGTTCACGGCTACAGTCGACTTACCCACACCACCTTTTCCGGATGAGACTGCAATGATGTTCTTCACCCCCGGCAGAACATCTCTCTTCGGAGCCGTCATCTTCTCAACCACGATCCTCGGTTTGACCTCAATGGAGGCGATCACCGCATCAGGGCCGAGGGCTTCCTTTACAGCCCTGACACAATTGCTCTTTACCGATGCGATGAATGGATCATTCGATTTTTCCGGCACAAGCACCAGGGAAATACCATCACCGGTCTGGGTAATTTCACCCACCATACCAAGAGTGACGATGTCAGTTCCCTTTTCGGGATGGGTGACTTTGTGAAGTGCATTCAGGATATCTTCTTTTTTGTACATGATATATTTATTTGCGAATTGCGAATTGATATTTTATAATTCAACACCCGGGTCCCAAAACCGTTCACTGAATTCAACCACCCTGTCGTCTTCCACAGTAAAGCCCTCGTTTTCGAGCAATTGCTGCATCGTCGACGAGTTACCGAAATGATGTTTTCCGGTAAGCATGCCGTTACGGTTCACCACCCGGTGGGCCGGGACGTATCCGTGACCTGCATGGGATGAGTTGAGGGCCCATCCCACCATTCTTGCCGAGCCTCCTGTTCCGAGATAACTGGCAATGGCACCGTATGACGTAATACGGCCATACGGTATCAGCCTGGTCACCTCGTAGACACGGCTGAAGAAGCCTTCGTTCTCACTCACCCGGACTGACGATCTCCTTTTCATATGGAAGTCTGAACGACAGGTATGTTATTGGAACACCCTGTTTAAGAAAAAGTTCTTCATAATGGGTTCTTATGGAGAGCAGCGGGTCACCGGGCATTTCCCGGTAAAGATCAGTGACTGATGTAATTATCCCGAGGCCGTTTGTCTTCACAAGCGCAAAAGTATAATCATACAGTTCACGGCAGTCAGTTTTCAGGTGCACAATGCCACCGTCTTTCAGGTACTGCCTGTACAGATTCAGGAACTGCGGACCGGAGAGCCTCTTCTTTTCCCTTATCCTCTTCATCTGCGGGTCGGGGAAGGTGAGCCAGATCTCATCAACCTCGCCGGGGGCGAAGAATGATCCTGTCACCTCGATACGTGTCCTCAGGAATGTGGCATTCTTCAGCCCCAGGATATGCGCATCCTTTGAACCGCGCCACATCCGGGCCCCCTTGATGTCAATACCGATTATATTCCTGTCGGGGTATTGCCGGGCAAGTCCGACCGTGTATTCACCACGTCCGCAACCAAGTTCAAGGATTATAGGATTATTGTTGCGAAACCATTCACTGTGCCATTTCCCCTTCAGCTCATGGTCATGTCTGAATACCTCATCAAAAGGGGGCTCGATCACACGGTCGAACCCCTTCATTTCAGCCCAGCGGGCGTGTTTGTTCTTGCCCAAAACCCTGGTTATTTTATTTTCCCGCCAGTCAGCGAGATCCTTAACCCCATGTCATATACACCGTTGAGAAGCGTGTCTCTCATACCGTGAATAACCCTGAAATGATAGTCGCCTGATTCGGGAAAATAAACATTTGACTTAAAGGGAATTGTCAGTTCCCTGAGATCTCCGGTTCCTTTGCCCAGCCATCTGCCTTTTTCATCAGTCACCATGGCCTGCAGCGTGTCAGCAACAAAGGTGCCTGAAGGGAAGGAGGTAACTACAAAGAGGTAAATGTTACGGTACGGGTAATCCGTGGATGTGCGCAATGACAGGCGTATGTCGTATGTTTTTACCGTGTCATCTATAGTAAAGGTGTATTTTGCCGGATCAAACATACTCCATTTACCTTCATCGAGGCTGTAGTTTTCCGAGTATCGTATGTTCCGGTCACATGCCACGGCAAACACTGCAAGCATGAGTGCTGCAGCAATTATATTACTTCTGTTTCCTCTCATTTCTCCTGTTAAATGGTCTGTTTTTACCCTTGCCTTCACGAGGACGGCTTTTTGATTCAAACCTGTCAAGACCGCTGTTTTGCAGCAGCAGGTCATTGCCTCTTTCCTTGCTGTTGTTTGCGGGCCCCGCCAGCAGGGTGTCAGGCTTGACGCCCTTCCGGTTCAGCTGGATGATCTCGCGTACCCTTGCCACCGGCACTGCCGTCATGTTGGCGGCAATTCTCGGATCGGTCGAATACCAGTAAACGCCGGTGTGTACCTCCATCTTCATGAAGTATGCAGTGCCTCCGGCAAGTTCAAGGGGTATCTCCTTTGAAGGAAACTCCTTCTGAGCATCAATATAGCAGTCAAGCTCATAGTTCAGGCAGCACTTGAGTTTACCGCACTGCCCGGCGAGCTTCTGCGGGTTGAGAGACAGGTCCTGGTAGCGGGCGTGTGAAGTTGTCACCGAGATGAAATTGGTCACATGAGTAGAGCAGCAGAGCTCCCTTCCGCAGGTGCCTATGCCGCCTATGCGGCCCGCCTCCTGCCTTGCGCCTATCTGCCTCATCTCTATCCTGATATGAAACTCCTCGGCAAGCACCTTTATCAGCTGACGGAAATCAACCCTCTCATCGGCAAGGTAGTAGAATATGGCTTTTGTCTTGTCACCCTGGTACTCTACATCGCCGATCTTCATTGCCAGTCCCAGATCTTCTGCAATTTTCCTTGAACGAAGCATTGTATGTTCCTCGAGCTTCTTCGCTTCTTCCCATTTCTGAAGGTCAACGGGCCTTGCCTTCCTGTATACTTTCTTCAGTTCGTCAATTACGGGCCTGGTTTTCATCTTCCTGAGCTGCTGACTGACAAGGTAACCGGTCATTGATACGAATCCTATGTCATGCCCGGGAGAGGCCTCCACGGCAACAAGATCATCAACCTCAAGTTTCAGGCCGTTCACATTGCGGTAGAAACCTTTGCGCGTATTCTTGAACCGGATTTCAACCACATCGTTATACCGGGCGTCGAAGGGGAGGTCTGCAAGCCAGTTGAATTCATTCAGCTTGTGCGCCCCGGTTGTGTATTTTGTTTCAGGCCTGGGCGGCTCTTCGCCGGGCTGGACCTGTATATCCTCGTTTATCATAATATCATGTTAACCTCTGGCGCATGGCAGGATCTGAATCTTACCTTTCGCAAGGGTGATTGCAAAATTAGGAATAAATGAGCTATTTTCAAGTGATTCCCTTCAGTTACCTTATAAGTCTCATGGTCCTGAGAGCCAGGTCGAGGAAAATCATTTTTGTATTGCCGTTACTCTCGACGTGGGCGTATGCAAGGTTGAACTCACGGTTGAGGGCATTGATGTTCTTATCATTTATGAAGGGATGAAATTTTTCCGAGAATTCATTCTCTGCACGGGTGAGGTAGACAAGCATGTTCTCCTTACCGTTGAAATTGAGTATGAAATTTTCACGTATCATCCTCAGCGAGTAGGAGAGGAAGCTTTTCTGTCTCTCCCTTCCCAGCGCTGCGGTCTCCTCAGACCAGGTTACAAGCGAGTGGATATCACGAATATACGCCGTGCGCATCAGTTTCGTGAACCGGTCAAGATGCACAGCGCTGTTGTCATCTTCCCGTGCAAGTTCCATGGCCCTGACCATATTGCCGTTCGCGATAGCTGCTATTTCTGAGGCCCTGGCCTGGTCCATTCCCATTGTATTCACAAGGTGTGCGCTGAGCTCCTCAGAAGGAATTGCAGGTATTCTTATGTGCTGGCATCGGGAGGTGATTGTCGGAAGAAGCCTGTCATCCTCTTCAGATACAAGAATGAATAAAGTCCTGGCCGGAGGCTCTTCTATCATTTTAAGGAGCTTGTTCGCCGTCTCGGCATTCATCTTTTCAGGAAGCCAGATGATCATTATCTTGAAGTCAGACTCAAAGGATTTGAGGCTGAGCTTTCGTATTATCTCAGCTGCCTCGGCCACAGGTATAAGTGCCTGTTCGTTGGCTACTTCCATCGCTTCAGTCCATGTGCTGAGTGAGAACCAGGCTGACCGGAGAACCATTTCGCGCCATTGCGCAATGAAGGTATCACTTACCGATTCTGTTCCGGACTTCTTTTTAATGACCGGGAAGACAAAGTGGAGGTCAGGATGGATCAGCTTGTCATACTTGACGCATGAGGGGCAAACGCCACAGGCGTCTTCAGCAGTGCGGTTCTCGCAGCTGATATAACGTGCAAACGCCAGAGCTATGGCGAACTTGCCGCTTCCCTCGGGCCCGTAAAAAAGCAGTGCATGACTGACACGGTTCTCCGCAACGGAGCTCCGCAGCCTGTCAAGCACTGCCTGCTGTCCCGGTATTTGTGAAAAATTCATTGCACCCTTCTGCTGACGAAGGGCAAATTTATACAAAAATCAGGAGATATCTGCCTGTCAGAGCGCTGCAAGAGCACTGTCATAATCGGGTTCCTGCCCTATCTCGGGAACCTGCTCGGTATAAACTACATTGCCTTTCCCGTCGACAACCACAACGCTGCGCGCATAGAGACCTGCCATGGGGCCGTCAATCAGGTCAACCCCGTAGGCCTTGCCGAAACCGGTATCACGGAATCCTGACAGCGTGACGACATTGGTTATCCCTTCTGTGGTACAGAAGCGGCCATGTGCAAACGGGAGATCCTTTGAAATGGCCAGTACCACTGTATTTTCCCTGCCGGCAGCCAGCTGGTTGAACTTGCGTACAGATGTGGCACAAATGCCGGTGTCAAGGCTGGGGAAGATATTCAGTATGACCTTTTTGCCCTCCAGTTCCTTCAGGGAAAGGTGGCTCAGATCTGATTTAACAAGTGTGAAGTCCGGGGCTTTCGTTCCTTTTGCAGGAAGGTTTCCGGATGAATGAACGGGGTTACCCTTCAGTGTAATTGTTGCCATAATCCAGTTATTGTTTTTATAATTACTTCGCTTTGCGGAATCTTTCAGACTACTGCTCTGTATCCGGTTGCTCCGGGTGCTGTTCCTGCCTGATGATTCCCAAATTTAACAAATCAACCTGACATTTGTTTAATGAAAAATAAACTGACATAAATAATCCTATGCTTGTAAATGAACCTTTCAACTTCTTATTTTTGTAAAACACAAACATACAGGTAATCCATAAAAAGAGATTTTATGAAAATCATTGACAATTTTAATTTTAAGGGCCTCAAAGCCATTGTCCGGGTTGATTTCAACGTTCCCCTCGACAAGGTTACCCGCGAGGTTACTGATGACACCCGCATCCGCGGAGCACTGAAGACTATAAAAAAGATTACTGCTGACGGCGGCAGTGCCATACTCATGTCACATCTCGGACGGCCGGAGGGAGTTATGGAGAAGTATTCGCTAAGACCCGTTCTGCCAGTCCTGGAAAAGCATCTCGGAATAAAGGTGGCATTCGCTCCTGACGCCCTTGGCGAAGAGGCTGTGAAGATGGCCGCAGCCCTCAGGCCGGGGGAGGTGATGATGCTTGAAAACGTAAGGTTCTACCCCGAAGAGGAGGGCAAGCCTGTACTACCTGAGACCGCCACGGATGAGGAAAAGAAAGCTGCGAAGGCTGCACTGAAGGTTAAACAGAAAGAGATGGCGAAGAAGCTTTCGACATATGCTGACGTGTATGTCAACGACGCATTCGGTACGGCACACAGGGCACATGCTACCACTGCAGTCATGGCCGACTTCTTCCCGGAAGACAAAAGGATGTTCGGATTCCTCATCAACAGTGAGCTTGCTGCCATGGACAAGGTGCTGAAGAGCGCCGGCAAACCATTCACTGCGGTAATGGGTGGAGCCAAGGTGTCAGACAAGATACTGATCATCGAAAACCTGCTTGACAGGGTTGACAACCTGATAATCGGCGGAGGAATGACCTACACATTCATCAAAGCCATGGGCGGGAGCATAGGAAATTCACTTTGCGAGGCTGACAAGCTTGATGTGGCAAAGGCTGTCATCGAAAAGGCAAAGGCAAAAGGTGTCAGACTGCTCTTCCCGGTTGACGGCGTAAATGCGGATAAGTTTGATGCTGAGGCAAATACATATACTTCAGCTATTGATGATGTGAAAGACGGCTGGATGGGCCTTGACATCGGCCCGAAGAGCATAGAGCTTTTTGAGAAGGTGATAATGGAATCGAAGACCATCCTCTGGAACGGACCGATGGGTGTGTTTGAGATGTCTAAGTTTGCCGCCGGCACCACTGCAATAGCAAAAGCCGTTGCTAAGGCTACCGGTATGGGAGCATTTTCACTCATTGGCGGGGGCGACTCGGTTGCGGCCATAAACAAGAACGGCCTGGCTGACAGGGTAAGCTATGTTTCCACCGGCGGGGGTGCCATGCTTGAATACATGGAAGGCAAAAAACTGCCGGGCATCACTGCTATCAGGGGAGAATAGTGAAGCGTTGGTTCATACCGGTGCTGGCCCTGATGGTTTTGTTTTCAGGGTGCGGAGGTGACGAACAGCAGACCTCGGGAACCATCATACTGTCAAGTGAACTGTATGACAGCGGATCTTACTATTACGCGCTGGGGCTCTCCTTTGACGAGGCCGGGGAGGTCCCCACGCTTCCCGATCAGTACCGGGCTGACATATGGCTTCTTGCAGGGCAGGTAACAGCCGGCGGGCCGGTTGTTCCTTTCCTTACAGCCAATAATCTCAATCCGCCTTTCGCCCTGACAGGAACATACGGAAGTGAAACACTTGCGAAGAATGCCTTCAGTGAACTCAGGAGCGTGGGGAGCTATACATGGATAGACCTCGCGGAACCATTGGCTGCCAACCAGGTCTGGGTGGTCAGAACAAGGGATGCCGGGTATGCCAAGCTCAGGATTATAAGCGTAACGCTCAATACCTCGGTCACTCCGGCAATTGCAACCTGCTCCCTCGAGTGGGTGTGGCAACCTGACGGATCTTCAACATTCCCGGCGAAGTGATGGGTGATCCTTCGGATGACCATAGGAACCGGCGGGGAGGAAAGAGATACCCGGGAGACTCCCCGCGATTGAAGGACGAACCATCCCTGGCAAGAGGGGAACCGACTGCGGGGGAGATTTTCGGTATATCAGACGCCGCTTCATTTGAAAGGCTGGCGCTTGAGATCTTTCGCTTCCAGGCTGCCGGATGCCCTGTCTACAGGGAATATATAAGCCTCCTCGGAATCAAACCGGAAAAGGTCGATTCAATTTTTTCAATACCCTTCATGCCCATCTCGTTTTTCAGGGACCATCTTGTCATGACCGGAGGAATTGAGGCTGAAAGAATTTTTCTCAGCAGCGGCACGGCGGCGATGAAGGGGAACACCGGTGCCACGACGAATCAGTCAGAAAGCGACGGTATAAACCATTCCGGTGCTGCCACTGTGAAACGAAGCCGCCATGCTGTAAAAAGCCTGGCGCTTTAC
The DNA here is from genome assembly GCA_964579645.1 of uncultured Rikenella sp. Classification (GTDB taxonomy): domain Bacteria; phylum Bacteroidota; class Bacteroidia; order Bacteroidales; family VadinHA17; genus SR-FBR-E99. The sequence goes on from CAZOHL010000019.1 coordinate 19,912, forward strand.
AATGAAAGCCTGGAAAGAACATTCCGGATGTTTTATGGTGACCCGGCAGAGTATGCAATCACGGGATTGCTGCCGTCATACCTTGAAAGAGAGGGTTCGTCTCTTATATACATGACAGGCAGGCTGATGAAACTGTCAGCCAATAGTGCCGGAGGATTCTTCCTGAATGACCATGACGCTCTTCTTGAAGCCATCGGCAAGGCAAGGGGAGAGGGCCTGAAGATATTGCTGATAGGGGTTACTTTCGCACTGCTTGACCTGGCGGAAAAGCATCCGTCTGATTTCCGGGATGTCATCATTATGGAAACCGGCGGCATGAAAGGCCGGAGACGCGAAATGATAAGGGAGGAGGTACATGAGATACTGATGAGGGCCTTTGGCGTCAGTGCAGTGCACTCCGAATACGGTATGACTGAGCTGCTGAGTCAGGCATACTCACAAGGCGGAGGGCTGTTCCGCACCCCTCCCTGGATGAAGGTTCTGATACGTGACAGCCATGATCCGATGTCACATTCTGATCAAGCCGGAGCGGCCGGCGGCATAAGCGTCATCGACCTGGCCAATCTATGGTCATGTTCATTCATTGCGACTGCAGATCTTGGCCGGATGCACACGGGTGGTCTCTTCGAGGTTCAGGGCCGGTTTGACGAGGCAGATATCAGGGGATGCAACCTGCTGGTAAGCTGAATACAGGCAGTAGGCAATAGTGAGGTTACTGCCTACTGCCTAATGCCTCAATTATTATCAGATTCCCAGCTTTGCTTTAATGTCTGCCGGGATTGCATTCTTATGAACCATGATGAAGATCGTCTTGGCCCTCACATAGCTCTCAGACATGTTCAGGTAACCGCCCTGAGGGTTCCTGTCAGTGCCCCATGAGTTTTTGGTGATGTAGTATTTTGTGCCGTTCTGGTCCTTGACTATCCCGGTGATGTGCATCAGGTGGTCATCAGAGGTCACGAATGTTTCGTATCCCTTCTGGCGGACATCCTGTGTGACATTGATTTCGGGACCCGGTTTTTCAAACATTGCCTGATTGGCAGAGGCGCCACCCTGACCTGCCTCGAAACGTGCCCGGTCAGTGTTGCCTGACGGATCCATCCTGGTGAGGTCGGGGTTGATTGCAACGCCGTTGGCATGGGAGAAACCCCTCTCGCTTACATCACCATCCCAGTTAACCGTATATCCGTTGTTAAGTGCGTTGTCCATGATGAGTATCAGCTCGTCGAGAGGAACGTTGTGGAAACGGTTCATCTCCCAGTTGTCGGGCACTTCCAAAAGTCCTTCGGTATAGAATGGGAAATGAGAGAAGGAGGTTATATGAACGTAATCATCCATGTTCAGTCCCAGGCTGGCGGCAAATGTCTTCGGAGTGTAGCTCTGGCCTTTGTAGGTAAAGGTGGCAGGTACTTCTCCCATGTAGATATCAAGTATGGCCCCGGTTACTTCGTTCGACTCCTTGCTCAGACGCTTCATTTTTACCGGAACAGCCGTTACTGCGTCTATGTAAGACTGGAGTTCACGGTGGTTATGCACTGGTGAATCATAGCTGATGCCTGTGTACGCTTCCTGAGGGACCAGTCCGTCTTCGTTGAAAACCCTCAGCCATGAAGGAGAAAGACTGCCCTCGCCCAGGTTGCCTTTTCCCTGGCGAAGGTAATTGTCAAGTATCCTGTTCTCGTATGTTTTCCTTACCACGAACATTTCCGAGAGGTCATATTCGCCCTTTCCCATCCGGAGGAGCTCCGATTCCATGAATGATGTGGTTGCAAAGCACCAGCATGTGCCTGTGGCCGACTGGTTCTTCACCGGTGAGGCCGGAAGTGACACCACGGTGGTGAATTTGTATCCTTCGGGCTCGGGAGCAGCCTGTTTCTTGCTCTTCTGGGCATGCACCGGCATGGCAGCAACAGCAATTGCCATTAGGATCAATACTGTCTTTTTCATCTGTATCTTTTTTTTGTTTATTAATTCAGGACGAATCAAAAATATGCAATATTATTTAAAAGGGAAATGTTATTGAGCAGAACTGTGGGGCAACCGTTATTCACATTGTGGGATAAAACGCTCCCTCCATGTGGTCAGTCTCATAGCCTGTCTCTCCGATGATTACAGTTATGATATCAAACCTGGCCTCCTTTGTGATCCCGTATGTGTCAATGTAGTTTGAAGCCGCGAAGATGATTGTTCTTTGTTTGGGCACGTTGACTGCCTCGGAAGGGTGAACCTGGTAACCAGCAGACCTTGTCTTTACTTCGGCGAATACAATGAAATTGCTGTTCTCTGCTATTATGTCAATTTCGGTGCGTCCTGAGCGCCAGTTCCTGTGGCGGATCGAGTAGCCCTTACCGGTGAGGCAGGCAGCTGCTATCTCTTCCCCCACGGGTCCCAGTCCCTTCCTGTCGCTCATATAATTATTTCATTTCCGGAAAGAGGATGCAGTTGCACCGGGTGGCCGGCTTCCTTTTAATGAAGTCACACCTCTATGAGTCTGTTCTTAATTGCGTAGAGGATCAGGCTGGCGGTGTTTTTGGAACCGGTCTTTGCGAGGAGGTTGGCCCTGTGTTTGTCCACTGTCCGTTTGCTGATGAACAGGGCATCGGCAATCTCATGGTTGGAAAGTCCTTCGCAGATCTTAAGGAGAATCTCCTTCTCGCGCCTTGACAGGCTGGAACTCTTCTCCTCCTGTTCCCTGTTCTTTATGCGTCTGATTACATGATAAAGCAGTTCCTGTGAGAAGTAGTTGCCTCCGCGGTGAACCGCTATGATGGCGTCATAAACGTCTGATATATCAGAGTCCTTCAGTATGAATCCCTTCGCTCCTGCGTCAACCATCCTGTAATAATACTCTTCCTCTCCGTACATTGACAATGCAATCACGAATGCAGCCGGAATCTCACGCGATATGCGCGATGTGGCTTCCACCCCGTCCATCTCGGGCATATTAATATCCATAAGGATAATATCAGCGGGTGATTTTTCGAGAATCTTCAGCAGTTCGGCTCCGTTTGATGCCTCGGCCACCACCTCGAATTCCGGGTAACCGCCGAGCAGGATTTTGAGGCCGTTCCGGAAGAGCTGGTGGTCATCTGCAAGAGCTATTCTGATTTTTTCCATACAATGCTTCATCCCCTACGGGGAAAATTGTCATTTGTAATCCTTTTATCTGCAATTCTTCATCCCCTGCGGGGAATGTTATATATGTTGTTCTTCTACAATTCTTTATCTCCTGCGGGGGAATTGTCATTTGCAATCCTTTTATCTTCAGTTCTTTATCCTGGCGGGGAAAGTCGCAAATCGCACATTGCAAATCCCAGATCTCACTGGTCCACTCTTATCAATGCACTTGTCCCTTTCCCGCGGGCGCTTTCAATGACAAACACCCCGTCAACTGACCTTACGCGGGTTTCGATGTTTGGTATTCCCATTCCAACTTCCTCATCTGATGACAGCTTTTCCGTGTCGAATCCGCGGCCGTTGTCAAGATACTGCAAGGTAATTATTTTTTGATGGCGGCGAAGCTCGATTTCTATCTTTGAAGCGCCGGAATGCTTCATCCCGTTATTGATAAGCTCGCATGCCGCCCGGTATATAACCACCTCCTTGTCAGTATCAAAACGTTCCCCCTCCATGTTTGTCCGGAAATCGATCAGTATTCCCCGCATCATGTTGACCTTTGCCGCGAAGGCGCTGATGGCACTTGCAACTCCCAGGTTGGTAAGCACGTGCGGACTCATGTTGTTTGAGATTTCCTTTATGGTATTGAGGGCTTCGTTAACGACGTGGTTGGTGTTCTGAAGAATCTCCTGTCCCACCGGGTCGGTTACCCTGCTGTTCAGGGCTGAGAGTGACATCTTGACAGCAGAAAGAAGCGGCCCGAGTCCGTCGTGCAGGTCATTAGCAAACCTCTTTTTTTCAGTCTCTTCGGTATTGATGACAGCGTTAAGTAGCCTTCTGTCAGATCTGGCCCTGTCAATCTCAGCACGTTTCAGGGAATAGAAGATCTCCCTGATCAGTATTACCCCCGTTATGATCATTACTGAAATCAGCACGTTCATCCACTCGTCAACCATCATCAGCTCGAAGGAGGGCTTTCCCTGGAAATACTCGATAAGCTGTATGAGAGTGCGTACCGCCATAAGCACGAACGATGTCGAAAGAAGGATCCATGAAAGACGGTAACGGGTTATCTTCATGAATCTTATGGCTATGCCTGCAGCCACTATCTGCAGCACAACCGATATGAACAGGGCTACCAGGCGTACCATTGCAACAAAAATTTAATTCATACAAAAGTATGAGTTTATTACCTTTGGGGCGCCAAAATCGGGAAATGAAAACCATCTATACCGGCCTCATCGCACTTTACTCTGCCATAGCAGGAGCAGCGTCGCCTTTCAGCGCCAAAGCCCGCCGGTTGGTGAGAGGCAGGCGCGGAGGGAGGGACCGGCTCAGGTCTTTCAGCAGGGGTGAGGGGAAAGTGGCATGGGTCCACTGTGCATCCCTGGGTGAGTTTGAACAGGGAAGACCGGTAATTGAAAAGATACGGACAGAGTATCCTGACTGGAAGGTTGTAATTACTTTCTTCTCTCCCTCCGGATACGAGGTCAGGAAGGATTACAAAGGGGCCGACTTTATCATGTACCTCCCCGCTGATCTGCCTGTAAATGTCAGGTTTTTTCTTAATCATATAAAGCCTGACCTTGCACTGTTTGTCAAATACGAGTTTTGGTACAATTACCTTAATGAGCTGAAGAAGAGAAATGTACCAACATACCTGGTCTCCGGAATCTTCAGGCCCGACCAGTATTTTTTCAGGTGGTACGGTCGCTTCGCAAGAGGGGTGTTTCAGGTGTTCAACCGGATATTTGTCCAGGATGAGCAGTCGGGCCGGCTTCTTGACAGCATAGGATATAACTGTTACCGGGTGACGGGTGATACCCGTTTTGACAGGGTCAGTCAGATCGCAGCAGCTGCGAAGGACCTTCCGGTAATTGAAGAATTCAGGGGCGGTGAGGCTTTGTTCGTTGCAGGCTCGAGCTGGGATGAAGACGAAGAGATAATCGTCAGGTACATAAATTCAAACAGCGGTGCCATGAAATGGGTCATCGCTCCGCATGAGATAGACGAGGCTCACCTGGGCCGGCTTGAAAAGAGACTCGCTCCTGAAGCGGTCCGCTATTCCCGGTACTGTAAAAAGGACAGCAATTGCAGGGTGATGATAATTGACAATATCGGCATGCTTTCATCGGTCTATCGTTATGCTGCGGTGGCAGCTGTAGGCGGCGGGTTCGGAAGGGGGATACACAACATACTGGAGCCTGCATGCTGGGGTATACCGGTACTCTTCGGCCCGAACCACATGAAGTTCCGAGAGGCGGTACACCTCATAGAGAGGGGGGGGGCGGTCTCATTTGACAGTTTTGAGACATTTTCTTCAATGGTTGAAAAGTATCTCTCAGATCCGCTGGCACTTAAAGCCGCCGGAGAGGCATGCGCTTCATATATAACTGAAAATAAAGGCTCTACAAATAAGGTCTTTAATGAAATATTTAATAACCAGGGTGATGAAAACTTATTGAAAAAGCGTTAAAAAGTTGTTAATAATTCCGAAATGCCATTTCTGACTAATTGTGCCCGTAAATGTAATTTAACCCTCTGCCCGAGATGAACCGGGGTTCAACCTGAATAAATTGAAAATCAACTACTTTATTAAAGTAACCACAACAACCATAACTTTCATAACTTACTCAACTATGCGAAAACTAAAGTTTACTCTCATGCTGTTGTCCCTGATTATCGGGTCAGCCACCCTTATGGGTCAGGTGACAACCTCTTCTCTCAGCGGCAAGGTAACCGAGGAGAATGGTGATCCTATGGCCGGGGCGACGGTCGTAGCCACACACCTGCCATCAGGTACCGTTTACGGTGCACTTGCCAATGGCGTGGGCCTGTATTCAATCCAGGGCATGCGCCCGGGCGGCCCTTACAAAGTCAGTATCAGCTTCGTCGGTTACAAGACTGTCGATTATACTGACATCACACTTTACCTTGGTGAAACCCTGAACCTGAACTCTTCACTCTCACCTTCCGTGACGGAGGTGACGGAGATTGTGGTTGTGGGTGCCGCACCTTCGAAGTTCAACACGACCAAGACCGGTGCCACCACGAATATTTCCGGTGAACAGATGCTCAAGATGCCCACAATAAACAGGAGCATAAATGACATCGCGAGGGTTTCTCCGTACGCAACCGGAATGAGTTTTTCAGGTGGTGACGGACGTTCAACCAACTTCACGGTTGACGGATCGAACTTCAACAATAACTTCGGTCTTAGCAGCAACCTGCCGGGCGGCGGCAACCCTATTTCACTTGATGCCATCGAGGAAGTACAGGTAGTTATTGCGCCTTTTGATGTAAGACAGACCAATTTCATCGGCGGTGGCATAAACGCCATCACGAAATCAGGAACCAACACCTTCAAGGGTTCGGCTTACTCATATCAGACCAACCAGAACATGCGCGGTAACAAGATAGGTGATTATACATTCACAACTCCGCGTCCAAAGGAATCAAACTCCATCTACGGCTTTACCGTGGGAGGCCCGATCATCAAGAATAAACTGTTCTTCTTCGGCAACCTCGAATACGAAAAGAGTCCGCAGCAGGTTATCCGCTGGCGTGCTTCAACCAATGGCGTCTCCGATCAGCAGACAATCTCGCGCGTTACAGAGGAAGACCTTCAGACCGTATCTGATTTCCTGAGGGACAATTACGGCTATGAGACCGGTTCATTCAAGGATTTCCCGGCAAATGAATCAAACCTCAAGTATCTTGCACGTTTGGACTGGAACATCAACCAGGCAAACAAGCTGAGCGTTCGTTTCAACCACACCAAGAACACCGCATGGAACCCGCCTAACGGCAACTCGACTGACGGTTCCTACCGTGACCGCAACAAAGACCGCGTAGGTGAATTCTCGATGTCATACGCAAATTCGATGTATTCACAGGACAACATCGTGAATTCAGGATCTGCTGAATTGAACAGCCGGTTCTCACAGAATATGTCGAACCAGTTACTGCTTACCTACTCAAATATTCAGGATATCCGCGGATCTACCTCCGAACCTTTCCCGTTCATAGACATAATGAGCGGTGATCTTGCAACAGGAGCAGGTGCACTGGCACCTTACATATCCGCAGGCTATGAACTCTTTACCTGGAATAACGGTGTGAAGAACAGGATTATCACTGTAACTGACAACTTCACCTATTATCTTGATGCTCATAAACTGACAGCAGGCTTAAGCTATGAATACCAGATGGCTGACAACAACTACATGCGTAACGGAACCGGTTACTACCGTTATTACAGCTTGAGTGATTTCCTGGAAGGAGCAGCTCCTGTCGACTTTGCACTTACTTATGGCACCAACGGGGAACTTGTACCCTCGAATGCGGTTAAATTCAACCAGATAGGAGCATATCTGCAGGATGAGTGGAGCCCCGTCCGGAACTTCAAGCTGACTTTCGGCCTGCGTGCAGACAACCTGTCATTCATTGATGATATAATGACAAACAACGCAGTTCTGGACCTTGACTTTGGCGGTCGTCACATTGATACGGGCAAATGGCCAAAGGCAAAGATCAACCTCTCACCACGCGCCGGATTTACATGGGATATCAATGGAGACAAATCACTGGTGCTCCGCGGAGGAACCGGCATCTTCACAGGCCGTCTGCCTCTCGTGTTCTTCACAAACATGCCTTCAAATGCAGGTATGAATCAGATACTGATGAAGATTCAGACACGCTACAATTCAAGCGGCATTGTAACCTCACGTGACCCGAGGCTTGACCTGCTTGCAGGTGATATAATAACAGATGTTGATGAAATGATTGACCTTCTTGATTTCCAGACAGAGGTTACACCCGAGGACGGAAGTATTCCGAGTTCAATTGCCGGGGTTGATCCCGACTTCAGAATGCCGCAGGTCTGGAAGAGCTCAGCAGCAGTAGACTACAAGGTTCCTGTTGATTTCCCGCTGACAATTACGGCTGAAGGTATCTTCACCAAGAACATCAACGCAGTGGTGCTCGACAACTACGCTGTCAAGGATCCGACAGCAGCATGGACCAAGTTCAGCGGGCCTGACACACGTTACATCTTCCCGTCTGATTTCCTGTACTATTCAGGTGTCCCTTCAGGTACTCCTAATATTAAGGATGCATGCGTTCTTACAAATACCAATGAAGGTTACGGATACACTCTTAACCTGACAATCAACACAGAACCGGTTGAGAACCTGAATATCATGGCCGCTTATACAAGGACAGAGATGAAGGAAGTATCAGGGATGCCGGGCAGCAATGCCAACTCTGCATGGGTTGGACTGATCACTGTCAACGGCCCGAATAACGCAACCGTTCAGCGTTCACAGTATGTAGTTCCGGACAAAGCCATCGCTTCACTGTCATACCGTATCCCTTACCTGAATGACCATATGGCTTCTACTATCGGCCTTTTCTATTCAGGCTACACACCCTACGGTAACAGTTTTGTCTACAGTAATGATATGAACGGTGACGCAAATACAAATGACCTCATCTACATACCTAAGGAAAAAGGAGAAGTTAGTTTCCTGACCCCTGCTGACGAGAATGCATTCTTTGATTTCATCGAGCAGGACAAATACCTCAGCAAGCATATGGGTGAATATGCAGAAGCATACGCAGCCCGTGCACCCTGGGTAAACAGGTTCGACTTCCGCTTCATGCAGGAATTCGCCGTAAAAGCAGGCACATCAACCAATACCCTGCAGCTGAGCATAGACCTCCTGAATGCAGGCAACTTTATCAATTCAACCTGGGGTGTGAATAAGAACATGGCTGTCAGCAACTACGGAGCTATTCTCAAGTATGAAAGCCGTGACGCAAATAACGTTCCCACCTTCTCAATGACCAAGATTGATGGCGCATATCCGACCAAAACTTATGATACTTACCTGAATATCGGTCAGGTATGGAGTCTGCAGGTTGGACTTCGCTACATCTTCAATTGATTAACAGAAGGTTACGCTTAATGAAAAGGGGTGTCGGTAACCGGCGCCCTTTTTTATTTTACCCCGGTGCAAAAAGTTAATATGTATGTTGATAAAAGAGGTACTTTCTTCTTGCCTCCTCTGACCCGCTTGTCTATTTTAGCAAAACCCGTTCATATTTACGGAAGGTAGACTAACTAACTTATTTTCAAACTTTAATATTTTTTAACGATCAATGGGAGATTCAGTTGTCCATTCGGCTACCGTCGCCTCTAATGAAAAGGAAATGGTAAGGAAAGAGGAGAAGAAAAGCAAAAAGGAAGAGCCGTTGATGGGTAAGTCAGGCAAAGCCCAGGGTGAATACGCTGCAAAGACTTTTACCTATGAGGAGGCGATGAAGGCTACCCGTCTGTACTTCGGCGGTGATGACCTGGCGGCGAAGGTGTGGGCAAGCAAGTATGCTCTCAAGGATTCATTCGGGAATCTCTATGAAAAGACACCTGATGACATGCATATGCGTCTTGCCTCAGAGGTACACCGGATTGAGATGAAATACCCCAATCCCACTCCCGTTGAAGTCATCTACGAAGCTTTCAGGGACTTCAGGTATATAATACCTCAGGGCGGGCCCATGACCGGTATAGGCAATGATTTCCAGATAGCCTCCCTGTCCAATTGTTTCGTTATCGGTAACAAGGGTGACTCCGACTCGTACGGGGGTATCATGAAGATAGACCAGGAGCAGGTACAGCTTATGAAACGCCGCGGCGGCGTGGGTCATGACCTGTCGCACATCCGCCCGAAAGGTTCGCCGGTGCTTAACAGCGCCCTTACTTCAACTGGCGTTGTTCCCTTCATGGAGCGCTATTCAAACTCTACCCGCGAGGTGGCCCAGGACGGCCGCCGCGGTGCACTCATGCTCTCCATATCAATAAAACACCCTGACGCAGAGAGCTTCATCGATGCCAAGCTCGAGGCGGGCAAGGTCACCGGCGCAAACGTCTCGGTGAAGATCACAAATGAATTCATGCAGGCGGTGATAGATGGCAGGAGCTTCCGCCAGCAATATCCGATAAATTCAGATAACCCGAAGTATGTCAAGGATATAGATGCCCGCAAGCTCTGGAACAAGATAGTCCACAATGCCTGGAAGTCAGCCGAACCTGGTGTTTTGTTCTGGGATACAATCCGCAACGAAAGCGTTCCCGACTGTTATGCTGACCTGGGTTATGAGACCGTTTCAACCAACCCGTGCGGAGAGATACCTCTCTGTCCGTATGACAGCTGCAGGCTCATAGCCATCAACCTCTTCAGCTATGTGAAGAATCCCTTCACGCCAAAGGCGAAATTTGACTACGACCTCTTCCGCCAGCATGTACATCTCTCACAGCGGATAATGGATGATATAATCGATCTCGAACAGGAAAAGATCGACGCTATAATTTCGAAGATAGAAGCTGACCCGGAGGACGAGGAGCTCAAGAGGGTAGAGCGCAACATGTGGCAGAACATCAGGCACAAGACCGGTGAGGGCAGGCGTACCGGCATCGGCATAACGGCCGAGGGCGACATGCTTGCCGCACTGGGTCTCCGGTACGGGTCAGACGAAGCCACGGATTTTTCGGTGAATGTACACCGCACCCTGGCAATCGAAGCCTACAGGGCATCAACCGCCATGGCTGCCGAAAGGGGAGCATTTCCCATCTACAGCCCTGAAAGGGAGAAAAACAATCCCTTCATCAGCCGCATGCGCGAAGCAGATCCGGAGATGGTAGCCGAAATGGAAAAAACAGGCAGGCGCAACATCGCCCTGCTGACAATAGCCCCGACAGGCTCGACCAGCCTGATGAGCCAGACAACCTCCGGCATTGAACCCGTGTTCATGCCCTTCTACAAGCGCCGCCGCAAAGTCAACCCGAATGACAAGGACGTGAAGGTGACGTTTATAGACGAAGTAGGCGACCACTGGGAGGAGTTCACAGTCTTCCACCACAAGTTCATCGACTGGATGAAGATGAACGGCTATAACTATGAGGAGGTGAAGGATATGTCAGAAACGCAGATCAATGACATCGTTGCCGTCTCTCCTTACTATAAAGCTACAGCCAATGACGTCGACTGGGTAGCCAAGGTAAGGATGCAGGGAGCAATACAGAAATGGGTTGACCACTCGATAAGCGTTACAATCAACCTTCCCTCCGAGGTGAAGGAAGAACTGGTATCGGAACTCTACCTGACCGCATGGAAAGAGGGTTGCAAGGGAGCTACAGTCTACCGTGACGGATCAAGGGCAGGAGTGCTCGTCTCGAACAGCAAGGAAGAGAAAAAGAGCGACTGGTCACCTGTCAGACCCAAGGTGCTCGATGCAGATGTCATCCGTTTCCAGAACAACGAGGAAAAATGGATTGCATTTGTCGGAATCAAGGACGGCGTACCCTACGAAATATTCACCGGTCTGCAGGATGACGAAATGTTCCCCATACCCAAGAGCATAATCAAGGGCAAAATAATCAAGAACAAGGATGATGCGGGGAACACAAGGTATGACTTCCAGTACACTGACAAATACGGTTACAAGAACACCCTGGGAGGTCTCTCCCACATGTTCAAGCCGGAGTTCTGGAATTATGCACGCCTGATATCCGGCGTACTGCGCTACGGAATGCCCGTGAGTGACGTGGTTGAGCTCGTCTCTTCGATGAAGCTTGACAGCGAATCAATAAACACATGGAAGAACGGGGTGGAGCGTTCGCTCAAGCGTTACATCCCGAATGGCACGAAGGCAAAGGGCAAGTGCGAAAACTGCGGTTCAACATCTCTTGTCTATCAGGAGGGTTGCCTGATATGCACCGACTGCGGAACATCGAAGTGCAGCTGATCATTTAATTAACTCCATATCACATTGAAAGAAGAAAGGAGCGTGGGCTCCTTTCTTCTTGGTTATCAATTATTGGTTATTGGTTATCGGTTAGTCAAGGCTGACGGGGACAGATGAATTCAGGAGTGACTGGCTGATCTCCTGGGCGGTGGCCTCATGGTCCGGCAGGTTGCCTTCGAAGTACTTCTCGTAGGCGGTGATGTCAAAATGACCGTGGCCGCTGAGATTGAAAAGTATTGTCTTTGATACTCCTTCCAGGTCTGCTTTCCTGGCTTCATCAAGTGCGCCGGCGACGGCGTATGACGACTCCGGAGCAGGGAGTATACCTTCGGAGCGGGCAAAGAGGATGGCCCCCTCGAAACACTCCCGCTGAAATTTAGCCTTCGCTTCCACGAAACCGTCCTTACGAAGCTGGCTGACAAGCACACCTGCTCCATGATACCGGAGTCCGCCTGCATGGATCTTGTCAGGGATGAAGTTATGACCCAGGGTGTACATGGGCAGCAACGGGGTCATTCCGGACTGGTCACCGAAGTCATATGTGAACTTCCCTTTGGTCAGCTTCGGACATGATGCGGGTTCAACTGCCACCAGCCTTGTCTTCATCCCCTTTGTGAGGTTCTCCCTGAGGAAAGGGAATGCTATTCCGGAGAAGTTTGATCCTCCGCCGAAGCAACCGATAACAACATCCGGGTAGTCTCCTGCCTTTTCGAGTTGAATCATTGCCTCCTGGCCTATGATTGTCTGGTGGAGTATGACATGGTTAAGTACGCTGCCAAGCGAATATTTCGTATAGGGATCCTGTGCCGCTATTTCCATAGCTTCGGAGATTGCAATACCCAGGCTTCCCGGGGAGTCGGGATCGGCCTCAAGCACTTTCCGGCCGGCAGCGGTCATGGTGCTGGGTGAGGGTACCACTTTGGCGTTATAGGTGTTCATCATCAGCTTGCGTCCCGGTTTCTGGTTGTAGCTCACCCTGACCATGAACACAAGCAACTCGAGTCCGAAGTGGTTGCAGGCGAAGCTCATGGCGCTTCCCCACTGACCGGCCCCGGTCTCGGTTGTGATACGGCGAACGCCCTCCTGTTTGTTGTAATAAGCCTGCGGGATGGCGGTATTTGCCTTATGAGAGCCTGAATAGTTGCCACCCTCGTACTTGTAGTAGATCTTGCTCCTTGTGCCAAGGGCCTTTTCAAGGCTTCGTGCCCGGAAAAGAGGTGAAGGGCGGAAAGTACGGTACAGGTCAAGGACCTCTTCGGGGATATCAATATACCTTTCAGTTGATACTTCCTGCTTTATCAGTTCCATCGGGAAGATAACCGAGAGATCTTCGGGGCCGACCGGTTTTCCCGTGGCAGGATTAAGTGGCGGCAACGGCTTGTTGGGCATGTCTGCCATGATGTTATACCATTGACGGGGCATTTCGTTTTCAGTCAGAAGAATCTTTGTAATCTTTTCCATTTTAAGTGTTTGTTTAAGAGGGTTAATAAAACAAGAGGCACGCTGTGATCAGCGTGCCTCTTTGTATAGTTATCCTTTACGGGTTATATAACGGCGTGATTCACAGCTTCATCCTATGAGCTGCACCAGCGCCAGTTATTTAACCTCATTGCTTTCATTGACACAAACATAATGATAATTTCCTGTCGTGACATCAAACCGGAATAAATTTTAAAGATTTTTACAAAAAATACTTTCATCCCGGTTTGTGTCTTGAGAGAAGAACTTCCTCAATTTCCGGGAGACTGACTGATTTGGCCCTGAGCAGAACAAGGAGGTGATAAAGAAGGTCTGCCGCTTCGTTTTTGAAGAGGCCGTTATTGTCTCCCATCGATTCAATAACCAGCTCAACCGCTTCCTCGCCCACTTTCTGTGCAATTTTCCCCGTCCCTTCACTGAAAAGCCTGCTTGTATATGATCCGGTGCTACCCTCTTCTATGCGGTTGTTGATGATCTCTTCCAGCCGGTAGAGAAAGCCTTTTGCAGGTTGTTCCCCGAAGCATGACCATGTGCCTGTGTGGCACACCGGACCGGATGGTTCTGCCTTTATAAGGATTGCATCATTGTCGCAGTCGGTCTCCGTTGTCACTACCCTGAGCCAGTTTCCGGAGGTCTCTCCCTTTGTCCAGAGGGTTTGCCGGCTCC
>CAZOHL010000020.1:0-24023 GCA_964579645.1 uncultured Rikenella sp.
TCGTTGATACCATCAAACCCGAAGACGCATCCCAGTTTATGACCGCTGACGACGTGGCCGAGACCGTGGTTGACGAGGAAGTGGGACTTGAGGTAATCGAACAGGTACAGGAAGAGGTACAGGAAGAAGCCCCGCGCGAAGTGTTTGTGGTGGTAGAAGAGATGCCTTCATTCCCGGGAGGGGATACCGAGCTCTTCAAGTTCATCTATGACAACATCAAGTATCCTGAACTTGCCAAGGAAAACAACATCCAGGGTAAGGTGATACTTCGCTTCTGCGTTACATACAAGGGCACCGTTGACCAGGTATCCGTGGTCAGGGGCGTTGACCCGTCTCTCGATGAAGAGGCAATCAGGGTCATCAAGATGCTCCCGCTTTGGAAACCCGGCAAACAGGGCGGTAAACCCGTGAACGTATGGTACAGCGTACCTATCAGCTTCCAGCTCAAGTAAAAGGAAACTGAACGGAATGAAAAAAGGTGTCTCAGTCGGGGCACCTTTTTTTTTGCGCATCTGCATTATTCACAGTTCAGCGGCCTCCAAGCATCATGTTGATGTAACGCTCCGCCAGCGGTGTCCTGTCAAACGGCAGGCCACTGACAAGTATCAGCCTTCCCCCCTGCCTTGCCATATGCAACACACCGTTGAATCCGTCCTCAAAGGCATACTTGAAAACCTCTTCGTCCGGTGACCATGCGTCTCCTGCAAGGCTTGCTGCCATTGATGCAGCATCTGCCGGATCATCACAGCTGAAAAGGTAAATGTCAAATCGGTTTCCTGAATTATCATACGACGCCCTGAAAGCACCCCTAAGAAATTCATGGCCCAGTACGCTCTCCAGCAGGTAGGTCTCCTGGTTCTTCAGAAGACCTTCGGAAGGAAAAAGCCTGAGCAGTGCGGGAAATTCTCCTGATCCGCCAATATTTGAGGATATGAGACCGGCAAGATTAAGCATCACGCTATTAACCTTTCCGGATCCGGAATGACTCATGAGCTTTACATAGTAGCAGCCTCTGTAAAAGTTGACGGCCCCTTCCTCATTGTACCCCTGAACGCCTGTATTAATAAAATTATATCCCGGTGAACGCTCCATTGAGTATATGCCGAAAGCCCTGGATTCATCACCAAACCGGTAGATCTCTGCCTTGATACTGTTCCTCCCCTTCACGTATTCCCTGATGTTCAGGTCAAGGAAGCCCAGCTGAAGGTAGGCGTCGGCGGCACCGTTGATATAGTTCCAGAGGTCGTCCGGAGTGTAGACCGGGTAATCACTGTTCATCCTGTATCCCTTCATCTCAGGGAACAGACCCTGGCCCTGAACGGCTGCGATTGAAGCTATTAACAGGGCAACTATTGAAAGAATTCTTTTCATCATAAGTACAATTTATGCAAGGAGATCATAAGGCACATTGACCAGCCTTGAGATATCACTGACCTTTCCCCTGATATCAAAACCCCTGACACAACTGGCGGTGCATGACTCACAGCCGGAACAGGGATCAGCCTTGACTGCAGTATGGCTGATTAGCTCGGAGGCCATTGCTGCATCGCGGTAGCCGTAAGCGTACATATAAGCCCTCATCAGCTCAGGTATAGGAAGATTGTTCGGGCAGCCGGGAACACAGTTGCTGCATCCGTTGCAATAGAGTCCGGGGATAGAAGCCTCAGCCAGAAGATCAGCCTTCTCCTTTTCTGTGAGTACAATGTCCCTCATTATCCTGAGATCTGTCTCCAGCTGATCAAATGCAGTTATCCCGGGTATTGTGGTATGAACATCAGGATTTGACAATACCCACCTGAGAGCTGCCTGCACGTTGACAGGCTTTGTTCTCTCCCTGTCAAGCCACCCTCCCGCCATCGTCTTCATGGCTACAACACCCATACCTGCTGCAGCGGCCTTCTCAATGGCGCTGTTCATATCAGCAATGTATGTCTGGCGGTAGTTGTACGATGTAAGCACAACATCCCAGATCCCGTCTTCAACCATGGTGTTTATTACCAGCGGCTCGTTCTTGTGCGTTGAAATGCCAATGAAACGGACCTTGCCCTGCTTCTTCAGGTCAAGCATTGTTTTGACAGTTTCCTTGTGCCTTACCATCTCCACGCTGTCAGCTGCATGCATGTAAAGAATATCAACATAGTCAACCTTAAGCCTGCTGAGACTTAGATTAAACATTGAAAGGAAACTTTCTGCAGTGGTTTCCCTGGAAGGAAGCCCCGTACGGGAGTCAACCCCTGCCGGTTTTACCTTGGTGGCAACAAAAAATGATTCTCGCGGCAACGTGCTGAAAAATCCCCCCAGCATCTCCTCATTCCTGCCGTTCATATAACCATGAGCCGTGTCAAAAAGCTTCATCCCGCCTTCATAGGCAGCCCTGACAAGCGAGCTGTTGTCAGACCTCATTACGCCAAAGCTTACCACCGGGAGCCTGATACCAGTCTTGCCCAGGGTTCTGTAAATAATATCTCCCTCATTTGTTTTGCCGTTGCCGGCTATGGCCCGGTTGCCCAGCAGGGTGAGTCCTGCAGCCCCCGCAATGCCGGATCTGAAAAAGTTTCTGCGCTTCATAGGAAACTATTCTGTTTTTTCTTATTTACTTACTTCCTCTCAATTCACGGCAATGTTGATAAATTCATGCTGGTCATATTGCCGTGACAGCTGAGAATTAGCCAATATACAAATATTTTGTCTTATTTTAGCGAGGCTGGCGCGTAGCAAAAAATCAGGCAATCATGGGACGATATATCCACAACCTGATATCAGGCGGCGAAGGTTTGAACCTTGACTTCAAGTACTGCATCTCTGACCCGAAGAAGATCGCCCGTACGCTGTCTGCATTCTCAAATACCGCCGGAGGAAAACTGCTTATCGGGGTCAGGGACAACGGGTCACTCGCCGGGGTCAGGTCAGACGAGGAATACTATATGATTGACGCCGCTGCGCGGCTTCATTGTGACCCGGAGGTGACTGTTATTACCCGTAACCACACAATCAACGGCAAGAATATCCTGGAGGTAGACGTGCCGAAGAGTGCCGTTATACCTGTAAAAGCAAAGGACGAACATGGGAGATGGAAGGCCTATTTCAGGCAAAATGACCAGAATTTCATGGCTGACAGGGTGATACTTCAGGTGTGGAGGCGCAGTTCAACCTCGCGCGGACTGCTCCTGAGATTTGAGGAAACGGAAAACTTGCTGCTGAATCATCTTCGCACGGAAGGCAGGATAACTGTCGAAGAATTCCGCCGGCTCACGGGGATCAAATCAAGAAGTGCCGAAAAGATACTTAGTGATTTCATCCTCTGCGGATTGATTACCTACGAGGCGAGTGAGAAAGGAATCTTTTACCGGCTCAGCAACGAGTTCGGTCCGGGGGTGTGAACCATCAGTCAATCCTTAATCCAACTACCAGTATATCGTCTGTCTGGGCAGATTTTCCCATCCAGCTGCCAAGACGCTCTTCAAGGATCTCCTTTTGCTTGCTCATAGGGTAATTCTGTATATCAAGAACAAGCTTCCGCATGTTTCTCTTCATGAATTTCCTGCCGGTAGCGCCATTGAACTGGTCAGGGTAACCATCAGTGAAGAGATAATACGAGGAGTCCTTCTCAAGCTTCCAGGTGTGCTGGGTGAACACCTGGTCACTGTCAAGATGCATTCCCAGAGGCACCCTGTCTCCGTAAACCGTTTCAAGAAGATATTTTCCGCTGACCAGAGTCCCTTCGTTAGGATTGAATTCACCGTTGTCCCATTTCACCTTTTCCTGATCATTCATCTCCCTGACCCTGAAGCATTGCATTGTTGAACCAGAATACTCCACTGTTTTCCCGGTTCTGTCAATTGAAAGCAGCGAGATATCTATCCCCTCCTCGCGGACTTCACCCGTAGTAAGGGCTGAAAATGTTCCGGTCAGCCTGTTTCTGAATTCCTTCAGCATCTCCGAAGTGGTCATCGACTCAGGTCCGTCACTAATTTCATCAAGGAAGCGAAGTGCCATTAATGTTCTCAATGCAGAGGGCACACCATGGCCGGTGCAGTCAGCAACAGCTATGATCGACTTCCCCCCGCGCCTGGTCATCCAGAAGAAATCCCCGCTAACGGTACCTCTGGGTCTGTTCAGGATGAAGCTGTTCGGAATGGCTTCTTGAAGCCGCCTTTCAGAGGGCAGCAGCGTCTGCTGAACCAGGCCGGCGTACTTTTCCATCCCTTCAATCTCGCTCTTTCCCCTGGCTGTTGCTTCATTCCTCTGCCTCAGCAGGCTTTCAAGCCTCCTGTTCCTGACACGGAGCCTTCTTGCAAAGTATCTTATAAGTATGAACAGGAGCCAACCGGCAACGGCAGTGTAGAAAATTGTTGCAACAAGTGAGGCAAACCAGGGTTTCCTGACAGAGAAACCATAGTAAAGCTCCTCGCCCTCAAAACCAGTGATGGTTTTTGTTTTGACAACAAACCGGTAATCACCGGAAGGCAGACTGGTATAATCCCTGTAATTACGCTTTTCCCATGCTGACCAGTCATCATCATATCCTTCCAGCCTGTACCTGTACTCTGTATTATCCTCATCGACATAGGAGGTTGTTGTCCAGTTGAAGGTTATGCTGTTGTCTCTGTGAGGAAGCGTGACAACAGGTTTGTCAGGCTGTTTTGCCGATGGTATCCGTTGTCCGTTCTTCGAAACCGAATAAAAGGTCCCGTCCATAAGAATCAGCCCGTTCCCGGTAACAACCCTGGTGAACAGGGTGCTGAAGTCACCATATCTGAAAGCCAGTTTAGACTTGTCGATGACAAACAGATTCTGACCTTTGGATAACCAGAAATTTCCGTCAGCAAAAGCTACTCCTGCAGTCGTCAGGTCAGGCAGGAAATCGAACTGACGCCTGAAGACCACATGACCCTGACGGGTAGTTGTGACAACAGCATCAAAGTTGCGCGTATCAAAGCCGGAAACCAAAATCTCACCTTCCGGGGTATTTGCCACTATCCTGATGTTGGCCTCGTCAAACGTTGTTCCGGTCAGATCATGATCCTTTCTGAAAGCATCATCCTGCCGGACATATACAAAAATCCCCTTTCCCGTACAGAGGTAGAGGTTATCATTTATGACAGCGAGGCTGTTGAGAGTGTCAGACATCACACCCTTTCCCCGGTCATAGACTATGAATGCAGTGTCATTCGGCTCACAGTGCATCCTGACTAGGGCTACCGGATCAGATGTCAGCATCCACCACTCGCCGGACGAGGTCTGTTCGATGTCCATGATACTGCCCCTGACACTGTTGCTGATCGTATGTCTTACCTCCCATTCATAATCATCATATATCAATGTTCTGATTGTCCCGTCCGGGGAGCCTGCAACAATAACCTCAGGATGCTGGTCCGGGCTGCAGGCTGCTGTCAGATGAAGTCCGGGAAGAAACCTGACAAGGTCATCAGCACTTCCGATTTGCAGCAGTCCGTTTTCAGTTGCAGCCAGAAGGACTTTGCCATCAGGGAGTTCCGCGTCAGTCAGCGAATAAACCCTGTCTCCCCTCCTCCCTGTTCTCCTGAACCGTCTTACTCCTGAGGGGTCGGCGTAGCTGACAAGAAGGCCTTCTTCAGACCCTGCATAAATGGCACCAGCCAATTCTGCCACGGGACCGCAGACTGATATTATGCCGCACGCAGGATAGAATCCCGTTGCCGGCATCGATATATAGGCCCGGTTGACGAATCCAGTCGTACAGAACCATAGCTGCGAATTGGATGTATTATGGCAATACATTGAAGTGACCGATGATTCACTGACCGCAGCGGTTCTGTCTGAGATATGCTGGAGAAGCTTCCCGTCATTGCTGCAGATATATACCCCTCCGTTGTCTGAATAGCCGGCGGCAATCAGGTTTCCGGGAAGAAGGGCAACATCGGTGAGGGTACCTCTGTTCTCTGCCTTTTGTTCTTCACCTGGTACAGGAATGAGTGACGTAGCGCCGGTTCTTATATTGAATATCATCAGGCCCCGCCGTGCGTCGCCAATCAGCAGTTTATCCCGGTCATACGGAAGAAGCCTGACATACCTTGCAGGAGCTGAATTTTCTGCCCCGGGGATTCTTTCAGCTTTTCCAGGACCGTATGCAAACAGACCCTTAACATCATCTGCAATTATTATCCTGTTGTCAAATGCGAGCAATTCTGAGACGTTGCTTAATCCAAGGTTTTTCTCCAGGTCAATCAAAGTTACTGAATCAGTGTTCTGACCAATTATGAACATTCTTTTTCCGTCACTGAAGTAGATGTTGCTGCTGTCTGCAGTACCTGAGGTTATGGATCCGAATTTTGCGTGAGCCTCACTGCCTGAGATCAGGCCGGTAAGCGAGACATAGGTCAGTCTGCCGTAATCATCAGGTTGCACAATTCCGAAACCGTTTCTCCCGCCGGCATAAACAATTCCCCTCATGTCAGTGATCAGTGAAGTAACCGGTCCCGTACCCGGTGTGGCTATCATTCCCCACCTGGTGCCATCATATGTGACAATTCCTCCGGCTTCATTGCCGAAGTACATCACCCCGCGGCTGTCCATTGTTATACAGAGGTTGCGGAGCTCTCCGGGAGTAACAGATGCGTCGAACCTGCTGATCAACGGCGTACCATACCTGTTGACCTGTGAAACTAATGACAATGAAGATAATAGAAGGAGTATCGAAACATTGAAGCCCTTCTTCATTCCCTGAACAATTTCCCTGAATTTACGGTTAAATATACGAATTCAATTCATATAACGGCTGAAACGGCTTCCGGCATATAAATTGAGGTAATTTTTAGTTATATTGGCTTCGTATATTCAGGTTATGAGGGTAAAACTGAGGGCACCCGCGGTATTGGCGGCCATGATGCTGCTGCTAAACCTTCCCGATGCTGATTCCCAGGCTTATGCCGGACGAACAGACGGCTACAAACCTGCCGGTAAAGTGTCGCGCCTGCCTTCTGGCTTCATATACCGCTCAGGTGAATCAACTATAGAGACGATTAATGACCCTTCAGGAAAATACCTGAGGTTCTGTCTTCCGGGGCACCATCAGTCTCAGGAGACCGGACAGCCGGAACTGCCGGTATGGAGCCGGCTTGTTGAAATACCTGATGGAATGGAGGTGGTTGTATCGGTCTCGGATGTGATTTCCCGGCGTATCCGTTTTGCTGAACATGGAGCGCCTCAGGCCGAAATCTTCCCGGCACAGCCGGCAAGGACCAAAAACCAGGTACGTGATGACAGGGTAACAGTTAAGGACAGAAAAGCCTATGGCAGCACCAGCACTCTGGAGCATGACACTGTCAGGGTGACGCATGAAGGCATATTCAGGGGCCGCCGGCTGGCAAACGTTGCAGTCTTTCCGGCTTTCTACAATCCCCGGGAAAGATATGTTGACCTTATCACATCGATGAAGGTCGTGATCGAATTCAAACCGGTCGCAATAAAAGGTGAGGAGGATGAGGAGGATCCCTTCAACAAGGGAGGATTTGCTTCAGACTCCTATATTACAGGCTATACTGACCAGCCGGTGCACATGATCATAGTTACCGACTCACTCTTCAGAAAGCATCTGGAGCCATTGATAAGATGGAAAACCCTCAAGGGAATACGGTCTACCGTGATTTACAAAAAAGCAGGGCCCGCTGACTCCGTCTACAAGGATCTTAAAAACAGGATATCTGCCGTTTATTCCGATCTAGAGAAAAAGGGAACCCCGGTGCATTACCTCATGATTGCCGGCGATCAGTCAATTATTCCCACATCACGCGGAACAACCAATATATCTGACCTTTATTACGGAGAATTTGACGGTCAGGGCGACTATATTCCGGAGCTTTTCATCGGAAGGCTTCCGGCATCAGACACAACCCAGATGAAGGGGATTGTAAAAAAAATCATCGATTATGAGACAAACCGGTATGGACCTGTGACTGACAACTGGTCACGGGCTCTTGCCACCGCAGGCAATGCACCGGGTTTTGAGCTGTACATGAACGGACAGGTGTCTTACATTTACAACACCTACCTGAAGCCTGATACTTCCCTGAATGCAATCGGCTGGCTGTATCCTGCATCACCCCTGAAGGATGACTCGCTGAAGACCGTCTTCAACTCGGGAGTCAGCTTACTTAATTACACCGGTCATGGTGAAGCCACAGGATTCAGTGATCCTGCCTTCAGAACATCTATGATGAATGAGTTTACAAATGAAAACGAATACCCTCTCATTATCGCCAACGCCTGCCGGACAGCCCAGATATCCGTTGCTTCATGCTTCGGCACAGCCATGGTTGCAACCCCCGGGAAAGGATCCATTGGCTATATAGGTTGTACCAATGACTCATACTGGAGTGATGATTTCTTCTGGTCAGTTGGCCCGGGAACACCTGGCCCTGATGTCACGTTCGGGACGACCGGAGCAGGTGCTTTTGACAGGCTCTTCCACACACATGGCGAATCACCGGGTGAATGGTACTATACAATGGGTCAGATTAACTTTTCCGGCAATATGTCTGTATCAGCCAGCACCAGCCCCCGCAAGAAGTACTACTGGGAGACCTACATCCTTCTGGGTGATCCTTCGTTATCACCTGTCATAGGCAGACCTGACACTTTCAGAATTGACCTGCCCGACAAGGTACCGCAGCAACTTGAGTCGCTGAGTTTCTTTGCCGAACCCTTTGCATATGCAGCCCTGTCTGATTTCGATACACTATGGGATGCCAGGTTCGTCAGCCCCTCAGGCAACATAGCGCTGACAGTTCCTGCAGGGGTTAAGGATTCATGCCTTATTGTGGTTACGGGACAGAATATGGTTCCTTTCTACAAGACCATCCGTTTCGGCGATGTGGCCGAACCATTCATAACAGTCACCAATGTTGTCTTCGATGACTCCGGAGGCAACGGCAATGGTGCCCCCGATTACGGTGAGCCGGTGAATCTGAAGGTTACATTGAAGAACATCGGGAAGATGCGTACTGCAAAACTTACATCCCGTCTCAGCGTTTCCTCCGGAATGATAACCGTGGAAGCTGATACAGCCGCTATCGGGGTGATGCTTCCGGGAGAGACCCGAACAATTAACGGCAAATTCATATTCAGAGTTTCAGACAGTGTTGAGGACGGAGAACTTGCAGCACTTATGCTCAGCATCATGGACGGAAGCGAGGAGTACAGGTTCGGCATTGACATGACCCTGAACGCACCAAGCCTGAAGATTCTTTCTGCCATTCATGATGATTCGTCACTGGGAAACTCCAATTTTCTCCCTGACGCAGGCGAAATCCTGCATCTGCGGATCAGGGTAATCAATGACGGATCGGCTGCAGCCACCGGAGTAGTGAAGATCACACCGGCAGGATCAATGCTGACTTTACCTCAGCCGGAGCAGACTATTGACACAATATGGCCGGGCCAGGTGAAGGATGTATACTTTGTTACGGAAATTTCACAGCTGGCCGGATCAGGGAAGGTAATCCCCTATGATGTAAGCTTCATCTGCGGTAAATACGAGGCAAAGGGCAGGTGGTCAGTCAGTACCGGCAAGACACGGGAAACCTGGGAATTCAACAGATTCGATGTCTTTCCGTGGATACCGGATGATGAATATCCGTGGATAATAACCTCCTCAGCAGCATATGAGAACATCAATTCTGCAAGGTCAGCCCCTATCCCTGACAAGACGGAATCAATCCTTTCAATTTATGTCAACAATCCGATAGCTGACACTCTTTCATTTTTTGTCAGAGTCTCATCCGAACCCACTTATGACGAACTCACATTCAGGATCGACAGCATAACTGACCTGCAGATCTCGGGTGACACTCCGTGGGCTCAGAGAAAAAAAGTGCTGAAACCCGGGGTTCACCTGCTTGAATGGATCTACTCAAAGGATGTTTCACTCTCCGGAGGTCTTGACGGTGCATGGCTTGATCATGTGACATTCCCTGACATTTCATTCCTGGAGGCAGACCTTCATATTGATTCTGTCTTTGTCCCCACGGCAGAGGCGCTGCTTTCTGATGTCGCTGTAAAGGGCAGGGTGATTAACCTCGGACGGACAGCGCTTACAAGCTTTCCTCTTGCATACAGGGTCAACGAAGCAGAAATGGTCAATGAAACATTTTTCAGGAAAATCGACCCGGGTGATACAGTTGATGTCGTTTTCACTCAGAAATGCAGTCTCAAGAAGGATGTATCATACAAGATCCGTATTTTCAGCCGGTTGCCCGAAGATGGCTACGCGGGAAATGATACGGCGTCGGTCTCATTTGTAATTTCCGGAACCGGACCGGAAATTAGCGAAGATCAGGTGATCCTGCACCCAAATCCTTTTACGGATAACTTCTTCCTTGACCTGGATTTTGATGGCAGCGAAACTGCGTTTTTTGAAATGATTGATGCCTCGGGAAGAATCGTAATGCGGTCTGAGGCCGGACTGTCACCCGGCAGAAACCGGTTACCCTTCAGTTGCAGGCACCTTGGATCCGGGGTCTATACCCTCAGGGTCACATGTGGCGGACGCAGCTTCGCAGTGAAGGCAGTCAAAAGGTGACAGGGCAGAATTAATATAAGTACACTCACTTGCTTTCATTATCAGGAAATGACAGTTAATATACCAACCAGGAAGGAAGCTCTTGAACTGTTCAGGAGGTACAACCAGTCTGAAAGTCTCTTCAGACATGCCCTTGCAGTTGAGGCTGTAATGAAATATATGGCCCGTAAAAACGGCGAGGATGAGGAAAAGTGGGGAATCATCGGGCTGGTCCATGATCTGGACTATGAGATGTACCCTGACCAGCACTGCACAATGACCGAGAAGATACTCAGGGAAGAAGGATGGCCTGATGAGTACATCAGGGCCGTAGTCAGCCATGGTTACGGCATCTGCTCCGATATCGAGCCCCGGTCACTCCTTGAGAAGACCCTTTTTGCAATTGATGAGCTGACCGGGCTGGTGACAACCAGTGCTCTTGTCAGGCCTTCACGGAGCGTGCTTGACATGGAGGCAAAATCAGTCCGCAAGAAATGGTCTGACAAAAGGTTCGCCGCAGGCGTTGACAGGGGTGTAATCGAAAAGGGCGCTGCAATGCTCGGTATAGACCTGAATGAACTGATCTCCGATACTATTAAGGGGATGCGCGAGGTGGCAGTGGAGATCGGATTACAAGGTAATCCAACCCCACAGGAATAATTCTGCAATTGTATATAATAACGGCGGGTATGAGACCCGCCGTTACATGCCCGTGTGGCAAATATTCTGCATCTGAGACAGTAGCGACAGGTCTGAGACCTGTCGCTACGTGCCTGAGACGATAATTATAATTCCCTTATCTGGATATTACGGTACCATACATCATCGCCGTGATCCTGCAGGCCTATGAAACCCTCTGCGGCCACGTTTGCCCAATTGGGATTCAGTGCAGGGAATTTGCTGCCTGCGACAAGCGTGTTCCACTCTGGTGTCCACAGGTGGTACTCAAGAACAGTTTCGCCGTTCTGGATGTGCCATACAGATCCCTTGTACACCTTGATCTCGGCAGTGTTCCACTCACCTGCCGGTTTTGCATTCTGTGGTTTTGCCGGTATCAGGTCATAGAGAGAACCTGCCTGGCGGTTTCCGTCTTTGCCAGCCTGCGCGTCAGGGTGCTTTGCGTTGTCAAGGACCTGCATCTCGGGAGCGGTTTTGTATATATAATCCCACTCCGGGCCTTCCTGAGCCAGGTAGAAAATTCCGCTGTTGCCACCTTCGGAGATTTTCCATTCGAGCTTCAGGTGGAAATTGGAAAACTTCCTTTCATAGACGATGTCACCGCCACCGCCGCCGGCTTCACCTCTTCCGGAACCGATGCAATGAAGGGTACCGTCAACTACTTCCCATCCCTGTTCGGGGAAGGTGGTCTTGTTGTAGTTGCGCCAGCCCTGTGTGCCTGATCCGTCAAAGAGGAAGGTCCATACTTCGGCTTCAGTCGATTTCTTTTCAGCATTCTTTTTCTCCTTTCCTGATCCGCAGGAGACAAATGAGACAGCAAGGAGAAGGACAAACATTGTTTTGATCAGTTTCATAAGTTATTGATTTTAATTATTGGTTGTTATACTGAGGTTATGCAGGCATTTCCGGAAGTGACCATCCTGAGCGGTAGTTATGCCTGACCATCTCTGCGGCAAACTGTCTGGCGTTGATCGGATCGGTCCACTTCTTGTCAAAGGTCGGGTGGCCATCGGTGATATTGAAATGATCCTCCACACATATCTTGATTGTCTCATTATCCCTGATATTTGTGAATTCCATGCTTTCACCGTTCCATTCAAGTGTCTTGTTCAGCCCCTGCAGCCTTACTGCAAGCACGCCCATGACAACCATCTCATTGAACGGACCGGCTTCGGAGAAGTCTGATTTGGTCATTATCCTTGATTCGGGTGATTCCTTGGCAGCGCGTACCCAGTCCATCTCATGGCCTCCCTGTGTTGCTTTTGCAACCCGTCTTTCTGTCTCGGGGGCTTTGGGTACCCTGCCGGAGAGGAGCCATGGATTCACCCCATAGCATCCGCATATGAGCTTATCCTTGGTGCCGTGGAAAATGACGCCGCCGCCGGAGTCATTCATGTCTTTACCCTCAGGCCAGCCTTCAGGCTTCATAGGCTGCAACCCGCCGTCATACCACGTTACTTCAACTTCGGGAAGATCAATCTTGTAATGTGACGGTGCCGTTCTTGCGGGATAGACATACTTCACAGTCTGCGCATTTGGTGCACAGTCTGTCAGCAGAAGGGTAGAACTTGCCTGAACTTTTGTCGGGTATGTAAGTTTAAGAGATTTGAAGACCGGATGGAGGATATGACATGCCATATCGCCAAGAGCACCGGTTCCGAAATCCCACCATCCTCTCCAGTTCCATGGATGATATATGGCATTGTAGGGCCTTACCTGGGCCGGGCCCAGGAAGAGGTCCCAGTCGAGTGTCTTGGGTACCTTATCTACTTTTTCAGGCCTGTTTAACCCCTGTGGCCAGATCGGACGGTCAGTGAAGGCTTCAACCCTTGTCACCTCACCTATCTCCCGGTTCTGTATCCACTCCTGCACGAGATCTACCCCTATGCCAGATGATCCCTGATTGCCCATTGATGTGGCCACTTTATGTTTTGCGGCCAGCTTCGTTAGCAGTCTCGATTCATAGACACTGTGAGTCAGTGGTTTCTGAAGGTACACATGTTTCCCGAGGGTCATTGCATGGGCAGCTGCGAGAGCGTGGGTGTGGTCTGCTGTGGCAATTATTACAGCATCAATAGATTTGCCCATCTCGTCATACATCTTCCTGAAATCCCAGAATTTCTTTGCTGCAGGATAAGCATCAAAAACCCGCTTTGAATATCCCCAGTCTACATCACAGAGTGCAACTATGTTTTCTGACGATGCAACATTCCTGATGTTGGTGGCGCCAACACCTCCGATGCCAATTCCGGCGATGTTCAGCTTGTCGCTTGGAGCGCGGTGCCCAAGGCCGCTTACAACATTGCTGGGCAGAATTGTTAGCCCGGCTACTGCAGCACCTGTGGTGCCTACAAATGACCGTCTTGTGAATTTTCTTGTCTCCTCTTTCATATCATTTCAGGTTAAGTTCATCAATGGATGGATAAAAATAGAAATTTCTCCAGAATAATTCTCTCCGCGTTATTAATAACTTAAATTTCTGATAAGGTATAAAAGCTGACCTGACAGCTTATCCATGCTCTGTAACATTTAATATGGAATAATTAAATGCTAATATTGCCACCGTTGAAACTATGAGACTCAGAAGAGGCCTGGCAACCCTGATAATAGCCAACTTCGGAATTTTGTGCTCCTACGGCCAGTATTTCACCAGACTGGGAATCGGCCTTGATACCAGGACTAATGTCACTATACCTGTGGTTGTGGCAGATCCGAATGATCCCCGGTTTTCAGGAGAACTGCTGGCCGGCAAATACCCGGACCTGAATATCACGGCCGGAAAAATTGACCTCGTTTACCCGCTGATGCCCGATGCTGCCGATACCGTGGCTATTCTCTGGTACCTCAGACCTGAAGAGATCTCAGCCGTGCCGGGTGAGATGAACATTATTATAGTTGAAATCACTCCTGACAATCGGAAAAAATACTGGTTTGACAATAACAATGACCGGGTGTTCAGCAGCAGTGAGACCTCATTCATATTCAGGAACACAGAAGAAAACAGGGAAGTGAAAATCATGGTGGCTGGTTCCTACTACCCTTATACAATCATTAATACAGACTATTCTCCGCCTGTCTCACCATCTATATCCATCAGGATTGCCAAAAGTTCGTGGCATGACCGATCGAGGAAGCCATCCCTTGCCATTGACCTGTCAGCTTCTTCATTCTGGGGAAACTCAAG
The DNA here is from genome assembly GCA_964579645.1 of uncultured Rikenella sp. GTDB lineage: Bacteria > Bacteroidota > Bacteroidia > Bacteroidales > VadinHA17 > SR-FBR-E99. Next base: position 14,400 of record CAZOHL010000020.1, read on the forward strand.
CCTTTCTTATGTGAGACAATCCAGGCCATCGAATACTCTTACCTATTATGCCCGGATTCCAGGCAGCATCAGGCCGGTCATTGGCCTCGACTTTTCCTGGTATAATTTTCATCTTATGCTGAGCGGAGGATATGAGAAAACCAAGTACACAGAAAACATACTTGTTTCAACAGATGGAGGCAGCCAGAGTACAAGCTATAACAGCGGAACATGGCCGTCATCAAGGTTGATCCTCACTCTTGGTCTGGAGTATGACATCAGCGCCGGCAGGTATCTTTACCTCACACCATTCGGTGCATTTTCCACTTTCAAAAATGACACCCGGTTTGCCTTCAACAGAAACCAGGGAACTCCGGCTGGGGCAGAATACTCAGATTTAAAAACATATGAAGCAGGCTTAAAACTTAAACTTCCGGTTGATACCAGGGTTATGTTACATCTCGGCCTCGCATATTCCTCGGGTCATTTTAATGCGGAAAAGTATTTCACTGATATTTTACCCGGATCATACAATATGCAGATGAAAGGATTCTATTACAGTGTCGGTGTTAACTTCAACATTACAGGCTTGTCAGGGCAGGACCAAAAGTGACTTTATGATCAAAAAACACTATTTTGCATAAAAAAGAAATGGAAAGCCTGAAATTCAATCTCGATTCCGGAGAACATGACAGAATCAGCAGGATTCTGAAAGCTCTGTTCGGCGTGGTATGCATTGGTGTGGCAATTACTACCGGAATCATGATGACCGGTTCTGACAAGATGACAACCAACAATTTAATTGCCATTGCATTTCTTGGCCTTTTCGGTATATGGCTCCTGCTATCGGGACTGGGCCTTACCGAAAGGTATCTGACCCTTTCAGGTAATAAAATCGTCATAAGAGACAGGGCATATACCCCTGCAAGAACAATAATCGCTTCTGATCTGAGGATGGTTGAATTCAGCCAGCTTAAAATAACCTTTATACTAAAGTCAGAAGAGCTGGTAGCACTGCGCCTGGGGACGTATTACAGGGAGAATTCCCTGAAAATAATGGAGACTCTTGAGAATTTCTGTGCCTCCAATTCAATTTTGACCAAAGGATTACTGACTGAGGGGAAGGAAAATACCCATGAAAAATAGGATGGGTATGATAGGCGGAGGTGAGGGTTCCCTCATAGGGCCTGTACACCGCATGGCAGCACGTCTTGACGGCCTGTGCGAACTCGTGTCCGGTGCATTCAGCAGTAATCCGGAAATCTCACGGTCAACAGGATTAAAGGAGGGCCTTCAGGTATCACGCATCTACGACAGCTGGCAGGAGATGATAGAAACCGAAAGCGCACTGCCGGAAGAGGTCAGACCTCATTTTATAACCATTGTCACCCCAAACCATCTTCATTACGGCCCTGCTAAAATGGCCCTTGAGGCCGGATTTCATGTCATATGTGACAAACCGCTATGCCTCAGATTGTCAGAAGCCCTGGACCTGCAGGAAACCGTTGAGCGTACCGGGAAACTGTTTTGCCTTACGCATAATTATACCGGCTATCCAATGGTCAAGGCAGCACGGAATCTGGTATTCTCGGGTGAGATCGGGAATATACGAAAAGTGATCGTCGAGTACCTGCAGGGATGGCTCGCATCACCCCTTGAATTGTCTGATAACCGGCAGGCTGCATGGAGGTCTGACCCCGCAAAGGCAGGGATTGCCGGGGCAATGGCCGACATCGGCACACATGCCTTCAACCTGGCTGAATATATCATCGGGAAGGAGGTAGTTTCATTATCGGCCAAATTGCACTCAACGGTTCCCGGAAGGATACTTGACGATGACGGTACTGTCTCACTCACTTTTCAATGCGGTATAAGCGGGACCCTGATTGCCAGCCAGGTGGCTGCCGGTGAGGAAAACAACCTTTCAATCAGGATTTACGGTGAAAAGGGGGGACTGATCTGGCGACAGATGGAACCAAATACCCTCCTCCTGCTGCGGCCTGATGCGCACGCACAGGTGATCCGGACCGGCACCTCGGTTGCCGGAATGGATCTGACGGCATCAATACATACAAGGCTGCCGGCAGGTCATCCCGAAGGATTCATTGAGGCATTCGCCAACCTGTACAGAAACTTTGCCTTAAATATAATTGCAGTCAATGAGGGTCAGAAGCCTGACCTTACTGCTGATTACCCCGGCATCAATGAAGGAGTCAGGGGAATGAAGTTCCTCGAAGCGGTGGTGTCTTCGTCGCAGAGCGGATCAGTCACAAAAACTCTATGAAAGAACAAGCCCTCCGGAATTCGGTCTCGGAGGGCTGTTGTCTGATAGGGCCCGAATCAGAATCCGGGTCCTTATTTTTTCAGTAGTCCCAGGTAATAATCCCTGCTTATCCTGATGCTCTCCATCGGGGTGTGCGTACGGCAATTGTCCTGCTCCAGGAACCAGTATTTCATGCCTGCCGTTCGTGCTTCGGCAAGAATAGGCCTGAAATCGATGATTCCCTCTCCGAGAGTTGCATCATGCTTCTCAGGAGTCAGATCCTTGATATGCCATACCTCGAACCTGCCGGGATATTTCCGGAAGTAAGCCACGGGGTCCTTTCCAGCAGCTGTTATCCATGCGAGGTCCAGTTCAAAGATCACCAGTTTCGGATCACTCTGTTCCACAAGTATATCATAAGGTACCCGGCCATTGATTTCCCTGAATTCAACCTGGTGGTTATGGAATCCGAAGGTAATGCCAGCCTTCCGGCACTTCTCCCCTGCCTTGTTAAAGAAATCCGCTGCACGTTGGTAACCGTCTATAGTGTTGCTCCAGTCACCTGGAAGGGATGGAAGAATAATATACTTCATCCCTGCTTCAGCTGCGTCGTCAACCATCCTCTCGTAATTTTCCGGGTTAAGACCGCTGTGAGAGCTGACTGCAACCATTCCGTTCTTCCTGACCAGTTTACTGAATTCCTTCGGCGTCATGCCGTAGAACTTTCCGTCACGGTGGTCAGCCGCCTCAAGCCAGAGGAATCCTGCTTCTGCTGCACCGGCAAGGGCAGCGGCCGGATCTTTGCCCATTGCATCTCGTATTGTGTATAATGCAAGACCAGTCTTCTTTGACGGTTTGGATGAAGCAATAATCTCGCTGTTGATAAGCGGCACGGCAGCCATGACAAGGGCTGATTTTCTTAAAAAGTCTCTTCTGGTAGTCATAGTGTCAGGTTAAGGTTTAACAGATCATGAAGTTGTCTCCCCAATCTAATCAGGGATGAAGGCAAAACAAAAATACCATTAAATTTATAAGATCAAAACCAAATGGAGATGATGTTGTGGGAGAAACACAATGAAGGAAGGGTAAGATGTCTCCTGTGCCCGCATTACTGCATGATCAGGCCCGCAGAAAGGGGGATCTGCGGCACCCGTGAAAACCGGGCAGGAGAACTTCGCCCGGTTACAACCGGGATCATTTCGGGATACGCACTTGATCCAATAGAGAAGAAACCCCTTTATCACTTCATGCCTGGTTCGGTGATTCTTTCTGTTGGTTCATTCGGATGCAACCTTAAATGCGATTTCTGCCAGAACTATCACATATCGCAAAATGTTGCCCCGGACTCATCTGAAAGGCTTGCTCCGGATAAGCTTGTCAGCCAGGCTGCCGCTGCCCGGGGAAACATTGGCATTGCCTATACATACAATGAACCGGTGATCTGGTTTGAATTTGTCACCGAAAGCGCCAGGCTGGCACGTGAAAAAGGGCTCCGCAACGTAATGGTTACAAATGGCTATGTAAACGAGGAACCGCTCACGGAGCTTACACAGGTCATTGATGCATTCAACATCGACCTGAAGGCGTTCAGCAACGACTTTTATCGTCTTTATACTGGAGCCACCCTTAACCCTGTGCTGCAGACAATAAAAAATGTTGCGGCATCAGGCAGGCACCTGGAGTTAACCACACTTATCCTCCCGGGACTGAATGACTCGCCTGAAGAGATGAGACGTGAGGCTGAATGGATTGCTGAAAATGCTGGCAGGACTGTGCCATTGCATCTCAGCCGCTATTTCCCGATGTACAGGAGGGCTACCCCTGCCACCCCCCCGGAAACATTATTAAGACTCAGGGAAACAGCCCTGGAGTATCTTGATTATGTTTATACAGGCAACATGCCCGGTGAAGAGGGCAGCAATGACACCAGGTGTCCTTCATGCCATGCTACAGTGATAAAACGATCAGGATATAATACCCGGATTACAGGCCTTACGGAAGGAGGAGATTGTATAAAATGCGGCAGGCAGATAATTGTCGCATCTGACTTCTGAGGTGTGACAGGTATTACTGTTTTGTAATACCGCTCAGCTTTTCGAAAAAATCATTGACCTTGCTGAATAGGTCCTTGCGCAGGCCGGTATAGTAAGCCCTGACAAGTTCCGGATTATCCTTTCCGTCAGGGTGATTTGCCCTGTCAATGAATTCGTTGCGCATAACAACAGCCTCTTCAATCAGGTTCTGGACCTCCACTTTCTTCGCCCCGTCATGAAGACTTGAAGCCATGAAACAATCGGAGATCAGTTCGAAAAAGAGAAAATCGATATCTTTTTTGAGACTTTTAATGCTGGCCATTGCTGTTGATTTTAGTGCAAATATATTGATTAATCCGCTTCGTACACCTTTTTGTAATCATTCATGTTCCGCTCAACGAGTTCCGAATAAATTGTGCGCAGCCTTTCAATGAGCGGATCAGCGGCATAATACTGCCGGTCTTCAATGCGGCAGACGGGCAGCACCATCGGCGAAGTGCCTGTAATGAAAGCTGATCTGAATGTCGCGGTGTCACTCTCCCTTACAGCTTCATAAACGAGCGGGATACCTGCGTTCCGGATGATATCAGTCACATATCTCCTGGTGATTCCGGAAAGAACCATCTTGTCAGGAGCCGTATGTATTTTCCCTTCCGGAGTAATAAAGAAGATGTTTGACCTGCTCCCTTCTGTGATGAATCCTTCGTGATTCACCAGCAGGGCCTCGTAGGCGCCTCTTCGTGACAGCTCACCGTTCACCGACAGCCGTAGTCTGTTATTCAGCAACTTAACACCCGGCTCGAATCGTTCGGCATGATAGAGAATTAGCGGCACGCCTTCTTTTACCATCGTTTCTGAGGGATAGAATGAGGGAATATAGCAGATATGCAGGGAGTGTTCATGCCCGGTGAAGGTAACCGTCACCCTCAGATTTATTTCGTAATGACGCTCACGGTTCACAAGTGCTTTCAGTCCTGCCCTGACCTCTTCCGCAATATCCTCATGAAGGTTATATCTTGTGGAAATGCCATCGCTCAGCCGGTTCATGTGATCACTGAAGAAGAGAGGCACTCCGTCCCGTGTCCTAATTACCTCGTAGAATGAGACTTCACCGGATGGAATCTCCTCATTGCCTTCTGACGGGACAATTGCTCCGTCAAGCCAGATGTATTTGCCTGTGCAATCCATGTCCGGGTTCCAGTTTTTATCAAAAATAGGAATAATGTCGCAGTCTTAAAAGTAATTATCTTCGTGCTTTCCGGAAGTGATGTATGCCGTCATAGACATAGAGACCACAGGGGGAAGCGCAAGGCTTGAGAGAATAACCGAGATAGCTGTTTACATCCATGACGGGACCCGTGTGGTTGAAGAATATTCAACCCTGATCAATCCTGAACGCAACATTCCCTACTTCATTACTTCCCTCACGGGTATCACGAACGAGATGGTTGAAGACGCCCCTAAATTCTATGAGGTGGCACGCCGTATAGTGGAGCTGACGGAAGGAAATATATTTGTAGCACACAATGCCAGGTTCGATTATTCATTTGTCAGGCAGGAGTTCGGCATGCTCGGTTACAGCTTCAAACGCCCGATGCTTGACACTGTGGCACTGAGCCGTAAGCTTCTTCCTGGACACAGCTCATACAGCCTGGGAAACCTTTGCAAGGACCTCGGGATTGAGATCAACGGCCGGCACAGGGCATCGGGCGACGCACTCGCAACAGTAAGGTTACTGGAATTACTGCTCGAAAAAGACCGTGAACTGAAAACGGGCAGCCTGATCAAAAACAGGAAAGCGGCCCGACTGCACCCTGCACTTGATACGGCAAGGCTTGAAGAGATACCCGAAGAACCAGGTGTGTATTACTTCCATGATGAGAACGGTGATGTAATTTATGTTGGCAAAAGCCGTAACCTGAGCGAGAGGATCAGCTCGCATATCTCAAACAACACCTCTGGGAGGGAAATGGAGATGAGGTCAATGACAGCCGAAATTACATGGGAGCGTACAGGCAGCGAACTGATAGCCCTCCTGATGGAGTCGGCAGAGATAAAGAGCCGTAAACCGAGGTTCAACCGCGCTCAGCGCCGCACAGGATTCCGTTGGGGCATCTACAGCCAGACTGATGACGCTGGCTATATAAGGTTCTCATACAGGAATGTAAGAGATGAGGAAATACCACTGGCAGTATTCACATCACGTGACAGGGCAAGAGGTAAACTTGAGCAGATCATCACTGACTTCAGCCTCTGCCAGAAGCTTTGCGGATTGTATGAGACTTCCGGGCCGTGCTTTCACCGACAGGTCAGCCTGTGCCGTGGAGCCTGCTGCGGAGAAGAGGATCCGAAGTCATACAACGAAAGAGCACTGATGGCTCTCGATGAGTTCATCTTCAGGGAAAGAAATTTTTTCATAATTGACAGCGGACGCTATGAAGAGGAAAGGTCAGCTGTCAAGATAGTAAACGGCAAATATGCCGGGTACGGTTTTTTTTGTATCAATGACGTGGGATTCGGGCTGTCAGCAGTGCATGACTGTATAAAGCCAGCTGCCGACAACCGTGACATCCAGGTCATAATCAAGAGCTACCTGAAGAAACACAGGGTGGAGAAGATTATTGATTTCTAACTCCGCGGACTGCTGCGCTTTTCTTAATATATTTGCCTTAACAAACACAAGCACCCATATGTCGCTATTTACCCGCACCAACAGGGAACTCAGCGTAAGAATTGATGAATTCTTTGACACGATAGAGATCGGCATACTGATCTTCAAGGAGGGCATTAAGGCATATGTCAACGGTGACAGAAATGCCTTCCAGAACCACCTGGCAAAGATCGATGATCTTGAAGGCAAGGCTGACAGGCTGCAGCGCAGCATCGAGAACGATATGATAGTACATTCAATCCTTCCTCAGCAGAGGAGTGAGATGGTTAAACTCCTCTGGCAACTCGATGAAATTATTGACACTGCGAAGAAATCGCTGAATGAGTTCTATGTAGAGATGCCTCACATTCCATCATCATTATCGCACGAGTTTATCTCTCTTGCAGAGGTCTCGGGCAACTCGGCCGAGGAGCTTATTCCGGCCGCCAGGGCATTCTTCCGCGAGCCGCACCTTGTGAGGGAAAAGCTCATCAAGGTCTATTTCTTCGAGAGGGAGACGGATAAGGCAGCCTTCCAGATGAGGAAGAAGGTTTTTCATGAGATGAATGACCTCTCTCTGGCTGAGAAGGCTCACATCAGGTACATCACACACCATATAGAGAATATCTCAGACTCGGCTCAGGATGCAGCCGACCTGCTCGCCTCCATGGCTATAAGGCAAATGCTTTGATCATGATCTTCCTGTTTCTCACTAGCGGGCTCTTTCTGGGGTGGACACTCGGCGCCAATGATGCTGCAAATGTATTTGGTTCTGCAGTAGGATCGAGAATGGTCTCCTTCACACGTGCAGCAGTAACAGCCTCGGTATTTGTGATAATTGGTGCTGTAGTTCAGGGCGGTGGCGCCGCTGACACACTGGGCCGACTCGGATCAGTCAATGCAATGGGCGGAGCTTTCACTGTGGCGCTTGCTGCCGGATTAACTGTATACTTAATGACAAGGGCTGGACTGCCGGTTTCGACAACCCAGGCAATCGTGGGAGCCATAATCGGCTGGAACTTCTTCACCGACAACGCCGTTGATACAAGGGCACTGACACAGATAGTAACCACATGGATCACGGGTCCGGTACTGGGCGCAGTCTTCGCCTATCTTCTCTATCACCTGGTTAAGATAACCAGGCGCAAAATTAAAACCCACCTGTTGAAATACGAAAACTGGCTGCGCATCGGACTGATGACGGTGGGTGCATTCGGAGCCTACAGCCTTGGAGCCAACAACATAGCCAATGTCATGGGTGTCTTCGTGCCCAGCATCCCTCTTGAGGATGCCGACTTCGGCATCTTCGTGCTCAGCGGGTCACAGCAGCTTTTCTTCCTTGGAGCCATCGCCATCGCTGCCGGCATACTGACATATTCAAAAAGAGTTATGCAGACAGTAGGGAGCAACCTGATGGAGCTTTCTTCCGAAGCCGCCTTTGTAGTAGTGCTCTCCCAGGCACTGGTGTTGTTCATATTTTCCTCCTCCGCCCTTTCCGGATTAATGGTGAGTATGGGCCTGCCACCGATACCATTGGTGCCTGTCTCCAGCACCCAGGTAGTTGTGGGTTCTGTGCTCGGAATTGGTCTCTACAAGGGAGTCAGAAACATCAACCTGAAAGTGCTTGGAAGCATCGCATCCGGGTGGATCACCACCCCGGTTGCTGCAGGTGTGCTTACCTTCCTTATGCTTTTCATAATTAAAAACCTCTTCAGCATTGACGTAGGACACTCGGTCAATCCCCCCGTGTCTGCCGGTGAAGGGGTGAGTATAGCAACAATCATCAGATACAGCATCCCGGCCCTGCTGCTGATCACAGCAGTTTACCTTGTCTATCTTGTATTGTCAGAAAACAAAAAGACTGAACGGCTTAATAAAAAATACTATGAATAATACTATACATCATCCGGTTGGGAATATTACCATGCGCCTCATAAAGAGCGAGGACCTGAACCATCATGGCACCCTTTTCGCAGGGCGCACGGCTGAGTGGTTCATTGAATCAGGCTTCATTGCCGCCACTGCCCTGCTCGATCCCAGGAGCGTGGTCTGCCTGAAGGTCCATGGCATGTATTTCACAAGCCCGGCTAAACCCGGTGAAGTCCTGAAATTTGATTCAAAAATTGTCTATACAGGCAGATCAAGCCTGGTGGCCTACATAAGTGTCTGCAAATCATCCTCTTCCAAAACACTGGTTGAAGGCTTCGTAACATTCATCCACGTTGACGAAGAAACCCGCCCCCTGCCCCACAACATTGTCACTGAACCTCTTAACGAGAATGACAGATTGCTGTATGAGCAGGCGGCGAGCCTGAAAAAATCCTGAGTCACTCACTCTGCCCGGAGCCTGGCTGAGCCCTTTTAATCACCATGCCGGAAGAAAGGAATATTTCTTCCCGTACTCCATCATCTGACCAAGATAGTCTGAGCAATATTCGATCTTTACATCGGTTATTTTTCCGTTGCTGTCGGTGACAGGCGTCATTACCGGGTTCACAAACCCGCTGTACGGGGCAAGGTTCAGTTTTGCATACCGTGAGAGCATCTCTGTGTGGAGGTCAGGATCAATCTTCACTCCGAATCCCTCAATCATGTTTTTGCCTGCCGTTAAGTCACCCTCTGACTTTATCCGCTGTACCTCTTTCAGCATCTCACCGAAGAGTCCGTGCAGTTTCTGATAATCATTTATCCGGACAAAC